>JALONM010000098.1 GCA_025454925.1 Cytophagaceae bacterium | reverse complement strand
GCATCTACGTTATTGAGTGCCAGGTACACCGGCAAACCATTAACCACATCAAAGAGTTGCATGGTTGTATTGCCTGCATTAAGTTGTCGGTTCGCCAGAGGATTGGCTGACAAATGCGCGTTTACTCGTTGTATTCGACTAGCTTCGCGGGCACCAACCTCTATCTTTAATTTATTTAACTCTGTTATATTTGATTTGCTTTTAATCGATGATATCTCATTGGCTGTTTGTGCATTTGCAAAGCCTAAAAAGCCTAACATACCAGCTAGTAGTAACTTCCTTTTCATAGTGAAGATTTTAAGGTTTAAAAAATAGATTTCGGTCCATTAGAAATAGGTACCGTTGGAAAAAAATAAAAATCGAGCTCGAATTACATACCCTTAGACCAACGTCTATACAGAATGGTTTCCATAAGAATCAACAATGGCCAAAAAAAATGGGGGGGTGGTAGTAGGTATAAACATTTTATTGATTTTCAACTTATAAAGAAGAGGGCTAACGAAAAGATTGAACCCTAATTTCTCCATAGAAATTCTTCTATTGAAAAACGACTACTAAAATCAATGGATTCAGAAGGAATCGAATAGAAGAAATTCTTTTCTAAGCCCATGATTTTCTAAGCCGGATTACCGCCATGGATCTACGATCCATGAGCTTTCTCCATAGTGCGCTTCGCTTCTATGGAGAAAAGCCGGTTTAAAATATAATTTCCATGAGCAATGGACAGCGGAAATCGCTACAAAAGTGGCCAGGAGGCGCCATGGGCCAAGCCAATACCGGAGGTTCGAGTTTAGTTAATGAAATGGAGAGAAATCCAGAACTTTGTAACTTTTCAAAGCCCCGATTTTAGTTGAGGATTCTCACTAGAAGAATTTCTAATGAGAAATTTTAGATTAAAAATAAAAAACTCTCCCTGGTATGGAAGAGTTAATATGATACCTTCCGACACTTTGAAGCAGCATCGGCTTGATTAATTTAATGTAAAAAAAGATTAATGCTTATGACCTCCGTACGGATGCGGATGTTTGTTCCATTTTAAAGCGGAGTTGCTATACGTTGGGCAGGCGTGCTGCTGGGCACAAGATACCAGGAGAAACGCGGATGCAAGCGCCGCAAACAGGATACACTTTTTCATAACAGTTTAATTTTTCTTGTAAGGTAAGTTACGAGTAATTCACCATTTTTCAAATACTCATGCTATTGCTTTCTCCGTAACCGGATCTGAGCTTTATTTTCCTCCCCATTAATCAACCGCACTATATTTTTCTGATGCGTAAAGACTACGATGAAGAAAATTACAAAACCGAAACCAATTAGCAACAAATCGTGATCATCTGGCCTGAATTTTGGAGAGATGAGCAACAAAGGAAAAACCAACGAGGCAATCATGGAACCAAGCGAAACATACTTGGAAAGTAACAAAACCACCACGAATACTGCCAGGCAAAGCAGTGCGGCCTCAATATGGATGGACAATACCATTCCGAGCAAGGTGGCAATGCCTTTTCCTCCCCTGAATCCAACATATATGGGAAACACATGGCCCAATACAGCAGCCATTCCCAATATCAGCTTAAAAACTACCAAGTCATTTTCAGGAACCAATTCGGCAAACACCAATAAATTGGCCGATTTGGTGGCCAACCATCCTTTTAAAACGTCTACCATCATCACAATGGAACCTGCTTTGCGACCTAATACACGAAACGTATTGGTAGCACCGGCATTGCCGCTGCCATGTTCACGTATGTCGATTCCAAAATAGGTTTTACCGTACCAAACCGCTGTTGGGATTGATCCAATCAGGTAAGCCAGTATAGTAGCAAGAATTATAAATAACGTAGATTCCATATTTTATATTAACGAAATATCTCTATTTCGGTTACTTTCTTATGTTTTTTAGAAACGCGTAAATCAAAGATATCCACAAATAACTTGTGAAACAAGAATTTTTTAAAAGCGCTTGATTATCAAGCTCTATACTACTTAAATAAATCCTTCATCTTCTGTTGATCCTTCTGAAGCTCCTTACGATCTTCAATGGTTGGCTTCTCCTTCTCAGGCTCGTCGGCAGGTGTTTCTTCCTCCGCCGGCTGATCGGGAAGTTTGTACTGATCATAGTTGGCCTCTTTCTTCTTCTTTTTCTTTTTATTGTCCGAAGGCGTAGGCGCTGGAGTCTCCTCACCTATTTCCGGTTCATTGATATCAATTTGAGGTTCTTCCTCTGGTGTTTTGATTTCTTCCGTACTAGGTTCTCCCTCCTCCTTTTTTTCCTCTATATCAATTTCATGCTCTTCCTGAACGCCCAAGTAGTTATTGCGGAAATCAACAAGGAATTTTTGCTTTTCTATGGGCTCGGTTTTCACATGGAAAAACTTAGTCCGGTCGGCAAGCTCTCCTTTGGATTTAGATGAAACAGCTTTGTTGACTGCCTCATCCGACGATCCTATCGATAGCCTGTTTTCGTCATAGGTAATAAAATACCAGGAATTGGGGCTAGGCTCCAGATAGATGGTAATTTTGTCGCCCTTGCTGCCTTTGCGGATCTCAATATAACCAGGTATTTCATCCTTGATGATGTTTTTCATCATGCTTTCTACTCTGATTTTACCGACGCTGTAAAATGCTTTAAATACCGGAGACCATTTAAAGTTTACATTAGACAATACGAGTGATTTTGCCAGATCCGCATTCAGGTTAAAAATGGGAACGCCCGAAGCCGCTGTGCTCTTATACTTCTCCGCACTAGAGTTACCATACAAAGAGCCTATTTTACTGGTCATGGCCAATTGCTCCTTTATAGGGTCTACGAAAGTGGTATCAGGAATCGTGTCTACCACCATTTGTGCCGCCGATTTTAAGCTTTTGCCAAACGCATCCAATATTTTAGCATTGAGTTTTGGCATGACACTCATGAATACATTGAAGTTATAGTCTGTTTTATTGAGGTCCGCATAGCCATCGCCGCCCGTTACTGCCTTGATGTTTTCGTCTTTATCTGGCAAATGAAGGAATGTATACTTACCCGAATAACGGATTAAGGATTTACTATCGTTGTAAGACAAATTATTCCCCTGATACGATTTTTGATGCAGCTTTTCTACATTACCTACACTAAACTCATTGGAATCAATATTGTACTCAAATGCCTTGTCGGCAACAAAAAAATCGGGATCGGTTTGGGTAACCTTTTTGGAAATAAAAGTGGTATACAACTGATTGGTGCGCTTATCCAAATGCATGCCCGTAGTTAATGGAGTACCATTTTCCGAAACTGCATTCTGGAGGTCGATTTTTACTTCTTTACTCTCCCCATCATTAACGTATTTCAACCATTCCGAATAGGAAAGAGCACCTTTTAAATCGAGCTTTATCGACCCATCAAAAAGTATGTACGGACTTTCCGCGTGCATCGTCACCTTTCCTTTGTAGATAATTTTCGGACCCACGGTTAAATTGTCGTCCTCTTTTACAATTCCGTTGGCAACCGTATGCAATCCTTCCTTTTTCTTGTGTCCGGTTTCAGTGCGAAAATCCTGGAAGTTAATTGCCAGAGTATCATCGCCGAGATTCACGTAGCGATAAGTCGCCACCCCTTCAAATTTCATTCTTGATTTTATGTCAATAGTACCGTTGTACAAGAAGTGGTACTTGTGCAAGGTATCGACCTCAATGGTGCTCTTACGCAGCGTGGTCATTTCAGCATTTTGTTCAATGCGAACTTTGTTGCTATCAGGGAAAATTTTAGCATCAACCACTCGGATAAAAGGCACTCCGCTAATGTTTAATACTTGCTTTTGAATATCGTAAACGGCGCGGTTTGCATTAAACACCAACGAATCCTGATCCTTTCGAGTGGAATAGAAATAAGACTTGCTAATGTCGGCGCTGTCGGTAGCATTCAAGGTAACAATTTTCTTATCCAGGTACCATACGGCTTCCTGCAGCGAACTTCTGTATTGCACATATGGGAAACTGTTGGAGGCAGCACCTTCTATCTCCGGTGTAAAATGTACCTCACGCTTTTGCAGGTCAAAATCAATTTTGTCGTCTAAGCCTAATACGGCAGGCTTATCGGGATCGTCGGACTCAATTTGAAATTTAGCATTACGAGCCCCGAATCGGGTTTGCTCATAGCTGAATTTAGAAGACTCGGTAATAGACCCACGGGTAAACAAAACCCCTTTGCCCAACATTTCTGTTTTACGAATGTTAATGGTACCCTGCATGGTAGCAGTACTGTCGTACAATACAATTGGTTTATCACTGTTGGAAATAAACATACTATCCTGGTAAGGCAACCAACGTAAGCGGTAATTGCTGGTCTTTGCAATGGGATATTTTAAGGTTGGCAAAGCATCCGGGTGCATGCCAGGTTTAGTGATGTGTTTGGTTCCTTCCGTTTTAACGGAGTCTTTATAAAAGATAAAATCCTTTGAATATAATTGCGTGCTAAGGTATTTGATTTCGCCTTCTCCACGGATGCCTTTGTTGTCCATGGTAATGGTGCTGTAAAACTTTCCAACTCCATTATTATATAGAGGATATCCCTCTTTGGGGGCTTTATGCTTAAAGCCTAGCGAATAATCGGGCATCACTACCAACTTTTCCTTAAACTCCGGGAATATTCCTCCCGATTGAAATGTACCTTCAAATCCAATGGAGTGCGGGTCATCGCTACTGAGACTGTCGAGCCGGAAAGGTGGAATGACAAATTTAACCGTGGTATCGTAGACTCCCCCATTGATATTTTTCTTGTCAAAAAATACAGATGCACCAGAAGTAGCATCGAAAATGGGGTATTGAGGAAATTTCTTGCGAGCTGATTTATTGTCGGGTTTATTGATGTAGAGCGTACCCGAAGAATAGCGCAACTCGTTTCCAAGCACACGGCTCTTGCCGGCCTGGGAAGTATCGCGTGGACTTCTTTTCTTTTTATTGGTTACGGCCAAACGAATCTGATCGATTTGCGGCATATGTACCAGGAAACTATCGTACACAAATCGAAAATCTTTCCCAACAAACTGAAATGTCTCTGTATTGATATGGCCAGTAAAATTAAAGTTCCTGTTCTTCTCAATAACGATCTCTTTGTTGGCAGGAGCCAGGTTTACCTTAAGCGAATCGGAAATGTAAATACGATCCACCCCTCTTACATGAAGCTCATTGGTTTCAAGATCCAGGGAAGCATTCACTGCATTCGGACTTAATGAGATAAACGTAACGTTATCGTAATCCTTTTTATTCCGACTGGAAAGAACATAGTGTTGTGCTTTCGGCCTTAATTCAATCAATCCTGTCGGAATATTATAATCAATATAGCCCAACTTCATCAGCTGAATCATGGAGCCTTTGAATGTATTCAGGTCAATTTTGTTTTCTGTGGCCACATCCGCAGCATAGAAAGATTTTGTCTTCTTTTTATTAGAATATGCCACCACTACTTGCAAGGGATGAAAGCGATATAACCCTTTTAGCTTATAAAATTTATCCGGTTGAAAAAATTCTCCCGACTCAAATATGGCTGGCACATGATTCTTAGCATTGATGATCGTAAGATCGATATGCTTTTTATTTAAATCCCACTGAATAGCATCGGTAATGATTTCCAGCTGATGGTAGGTATCAATAAACGGAGCATAGTTATACCCTCCTTGTTTGGTTACAAACAATACTTGAGTCTTTTTATTAAATTTAAACGTAGTACCCGGATGAGTAATGGAATCGTTGTCAATATATAAACTAAGCTTACAATTATTAGAGGTAATTAAGGAGTCGCCCAACTCAAATCGATTGGAAGATGCCTTCACCTTAGGATAATTATCCTGAACGATGGTGATGGTAGAAAATCCTTCGTCGAGAGAGGAGGAATAAATTTTTCTTCCGCTTAATGAAAACCCTCCTTTGTATAAAATATTTTTATCAAACCCTTTTACATCGACATTACTCTTAAACGATTTAAATCTCGGATAGGTAGGGTCTGATTTGATTTTGTTTTCACGGTATTCAAACACCCCTTCTACGGTAGAATCTGCTTTGGAAGGATAATGCAACTTAGCGCCTTCACTGATCAACCGGGCTGATTTTGTTGGAAAATTATATTCTCGTAAATCGACCCAGGTTTCATTGGCGCCAAGGCCAGCCGTTTGCCAATCCATGGTGCCGCCTTTTCCTACAAAAACATTATTTTTTAGAAGCAAAGAACCGGAGCTTCCTTTCAAGGTTGTAGAGTCGCCTGGGGTTACAAAAGTTAGATCTGCATTTTTAAATTCTATGATGGCGCCATCTATCGGCGGCTGAATAGGATAATCGTATCCAACATCGAGCACATCGTTAGTGCTAGGATTCTCTTCCAACGTTCCGATGCCATTGTCTTGTTCCAAAGGAACGTCCCAATCGCTGAAAAAATCTTGCTGTGCCTGCAATACCGACTTTTTAGATGTATCGCTTTGCTGCTCGAGTTTTTCATCAAACTCTTCTATCATCGAGTCGGGTGCTTTAGACTCCACCAGGCGGAACGAAAAAGTACCGCCCGAAACTTTAAGGGAATTATAACTCGATTTATATAGATACCCTTGATGTAAAAAAAGTCGCAAGGAGGTCATATACTCCTGCAGTTGACGTGCCTCGTATTTTTCACAGGCCATGTTCGTCATGATCAGAAAGGTATCGAGGTGTGAGGCGGTAAGATTCTTCAGCCTCAGATCATTAAGACAAGTAAAAAAATCGCTAAAGTTGGGATGTGATTTTAACTTTTTTGACTTAAGTAGTTTTTGGGAGGTTTCGATAATTTTTTTCTGATGATCCGCAGAAAAAGAAGCAAAGCCCTGTGAAAATTCTGTACCCACTTGCATGGCTTGTGGATTCTTAGAATTCGTCATCATCGTCGTTACTTCCTGTGGGAAAACCGCCGGATCAGAAGAGAACTTCGTTTGCGCCCAGAGCAACGGCTGAATAAAAATCAGCAGGCAACACCAAAACCTGTTTGTCATTTCTTTTATCGTTTCCTCAATTTCAAGGCTACCCAATTGTTCAGGGATTTCTGTTCAGCAGGCTCTAATCCCTGAGCCGAGGCAGCTTCAAGCAACATCGGCACATCTTCGGAATAGAAACCACTGATCAATAATACCGCACCAGTAGTCAAATACCTGGCATAATCAGCCATTTCACTGAGCAGCACATTTCGTTGAATATTGGCTGCCAATACATCGTAGTATTCTAACCTAAGGTTGGCCTCTCGTATGGTGCCAAGACTAATTTCGAGGTTATTTACACGGTTTAAGATAGTATTTTCTTTGAAATTTTCAAAAGACCAATCTTCAATGTCAAAAGCATCAACAAGGGAAGCTCCAAGCTTAGCGGCGACTATTGCCAGTACGCCTGTGCCTGTGCCTGCATCCATAAGCGTTTTTTGCTGAA
This sequence comes from Cytophagaceae bacterium, assembly GCA_025454925.1. GTDB lineage: Bacteria > Bacteroidota > Bacteroidia > Cytophagales > Cytophagaceae > JALONM01. Next base: position 4,521 of record JALONM010000098.1, on the reverse strand, counting down.
GATCCATTTCCAGCAAATATTCCACCATCATGCGGGTGGTTTCGTGATGGCCGGTACCAAAGGACATTTTAGGTTGAATAATTACTTCCAGCGGATACGCATTGGGCAAGCTATGAAAAGGCGCCTTAATGACCGCGCGGGTATCCACGATTACTGGATCGAAATTTTTCTCCCATTCCTCGTTCCAGTTTTTTTGTTCCATAGTATTGATCTGGACCGAAGCCTTTTCTATTCCCAGGGCCGTCAAAGAATTAAAAAAAGTATCCTCGTTAAACACCTCCTTGGCTACGTAGGCTTTCAATGAGGATTCCTCTTGCCAATACGAATCAAATTCTAATTGTTCAAGGGTGGCAATCAGGAGCTCTTGTTGCAACTCATCGGCTTTAATCTCAATTTCTAAATACGTATTCATGGATAGTTTTAATACTATTCGAAGGGGTAAATCTGAACGTTCACTTTTTCAAGCTACACTTGGCCTGTTATTGCTGGCCGAAAAAAGGAAGACCCGGCCTATGCAGCTGGGTCTGTCCATGAATGTACATCCTCGTATTAGAAGGATTTGATGATGTCTACAAAATCGCGGGACTTAAGAGAAGCTCCACCAATAAGACCTCCGTCTACATCCTTACACGCAAATAATTCTTTGGCATTGTCGGGCTTGCAGCTTCCGCCATATAAAATAGAGATGGTATCGGCTACTGCCTGGCCATACTTGCTGGCAATGTGTTTGCGGATTTCCGCATGCATTTCCTGTGCCTGTGCGGTAGAGGCTGTTACACCGGTGCCAATGGCCCAAATTGGTTCGTACGCAATAACTACTTTTTGAAACTCTTCAGCACTTAAATGAAACAAGCTTTCAGTTAGCTGAGAATTTACAAAGGCAATATGTATACCTGCTTCGCGCTGCTTTAAAGTTTCGCCGCAGCAAAAAATTGGCGTTAGACCAGCTTTTAACGTTAGGTTAACTTTATCCGCAAGCATGGTATTGCTTTCCCCAAAATATTCACGACGCTCGCTATGTCCTAAAATCACATGGGAAGCCCCCACCGAACGGATCATGGATACGGAAATTTCTCCGGTATATGCACCCGATTCTTTATCGTAACAATTCTGAGCTCCTGTCTTTACTTTTGAACCTTCCACCAATTTGCTAACGGCATGCAAGGACACGGCAGGCGTACAAAGAACAACCTCTGCTTGGTTGTTTACTTCGTCTTTTACCATATTCACAACTTCCGAAGCTAGTGTTAATCCCTCTTCCAGGGTTTTATTCATTTTCCAGTTGCCGGCTACTATCTTTTTTCTCATGATATTTATTTGCTTTGAATCAATTCAAGGCGGCAAATTACTCTTTTATCAGGAATTTCTTAACAGGCTCTTCCAAGTATTTTGAAATATTCAACCGGCTTTTCACCATCGTACGCTTCGGTTCGATTCTTTCAGAAGCCCCTGATTTTATGAGTCGCTTTTCAACGTAAGAATTTCTATGGAGAAATAGGGGCTCAAGGAGCCATGATCACGATTCACTTGGGATTTCATCTATCGGCAAAAGCCACCCGGAGGTAAGGCGGTCTTTTCCAACTAAAGTTTATAAATACATGCGGCCAATGAGCGGCATTCTTTATTTTTGGGGAATAAATTTGTATTGCATGAAAGCTATTGTCATAGGGGCTGGAATAGGTGGCTTGAGCACGGCCATCCGATTGCGTAAATCAGGATGGGAGGTGATTGTACTGGAAGCAAGCACGGGGCCTGGCGGCAAACTGGGCACTGGCAGACTGGGAGATTACCGTTTTGACCTGGGACCTTCGCTGTTTACAATGCCTGAACTGGTTACAGAATTGTTTACCATCCATGGTAAAAATCCGGATGATTATTTTCGATTCCAAAAACTGGATACCATTTGTCATTATTTTTACGAAGACGGAACCCGGTTCCGCTCGAGTTCCAACACTGAGCAATTCGAAACAGAACTGCACGAGGCACTGGGATTGCCGAAAGGCTCGCTGCGGCGGTTTTTAAAAAGTGCTCAACGTATTCACCGCATTACCACTCCCTTGTTTCTGTACAAAAGTTTGCACCGCATAAAAAGTTATTTGTCTTGGAACACGTTCTTATCTATTCTTCGGCTGCCCTGGATTCATGCCCATCATTCCATGCATAGCATGAATAAAATCTTTTTCAAAGATCCTCGAATGGTTCAGTACTTCAACCGCTATGCAACTTACAATGGTTCGAATCCCTATCGGGCGCCTGGCACATTAAACCTCATTGCACACCTCGAGCACCACGAAGGGGCTTACTTGCCCGAGCATGGCATGTACGACATCACACAGGCCATGTATACACTGGCAAAAGAAGTAGGAGTTGAATTTCAATTTCAACACCTGGTTACCCGTATTTTACATGAGAACGGCCGAGTGCGAGGAGTTCAATCAACAGGGAAAGAATATGATGCAGATGTGGTCATAAGTAACATGGATATTTTTCCATGCTACCGAAAATTATTGCCCGATCTAAAAGCTCCGGAAAAAATTTTACATCAGGAAAAAAGTTCCTCCGCATTGATCTTCTACTGGGGTATAAAAAAGGAATTTAAAGAACTTGGCTTACACAATATTTTATTCTCTGCCAATTACGAAGAGGAATTCAGAGCCATTTGGGATAAAAAAACCATCGGCTCCGACCCTACTATATACATAAATATCACTTCGAAGTACGTGCGCGAAGATGCTCCGGAAGGAGGCGAGAATTGGTTTGTTATGATCAATGTGCCCTGCCATGAAGGTCAGGATTGGGATAGTCTGAGGCGTGAAGCACGAAAAAATATACTTGCAAAAATCAACCGGATGCTTGGTACCTCTCTGGAAGAATACCTGGAAGTAGAAGATTACTTGGATCCGATACGAATTGAAGAGCGCACGCAATCGCATCGGGGTGCTTTGTATGGCAATGCTTCCAATAATTCTCTGGCAGCCTTTTTCCGACAGGCTAATTTCTCCCAACAGTTAAAAGGATTATACTTTGCAGGAGGTAGTGTACATCCTGGTGGTGGAGTTCCACTTGCTAATCTGTCGGGAAAAATTGCAGCCTCTTTGATCGAAGATGATTTTAGGCAAGCGTGATTCGGACATTTAATCCTGACTTTTTCAATAGAAATTATTCTATTGAAAAAGGACTACTAACTTCAAAAAGAATCGATCAAAAGAAATTTTTTTAGAAGCTCCTGATTTTAGTAGTCTGGATACCGCCTTGGTTCTACGGTCCATGAACTTTCTCCATTGTGTGCTATGCTTCAAAGGAGAAAAGCCGGTTGAAAATCATATTGGTCGAATAGAATTTCTCTTTTCGGATTGAGTAAAACATAACGGTCATCTTGTAGTACAAGATACCGTTATATATAATTGAACTGGCTTTTCTATATAGAAGAGAATCTTCGTTACTCTGTAAATCCCTCCAAAGAAAAAAGCCCCAGAGTTCACTATTCTACCACCAGCATGCGCGAAGCAGAAGCACCGTTCGCATCTACTATCTTCAACACATACATACCCTTATCGAGTGAAGTGGTTATTGTATTCGAAGTGTTGCTAAGTTGAGAAGTATACAGTTCATTGCCCAGGGTGTTATAAACATGCACACTGGCCGTTTGAATCGACTCGCCCAGCTGCACCTGGAAAGTTCCCTGACTTGGATTTGGGAAAACCTGGAACTGAAGTCCAGCGCCTGCCTTTCTGGTACTAAGCGGGAAAAGTGGAGTAAAGGTAAATACCTTACCTTCCGCAGGAATCAGAGTATAGTTGCCCGCAATTCCAGAACTGATAGGACTGGAATCGTCACCTTTCACATAGATCCCTACTAATGCGGATTCAAGAATTCCCACCAAGGATCCGGATTCACCATCATAACTGTCCTGATTGACTACTGAAAAATTCCCGTAATGAAATTCTATTTTTTGTCCGTTTTCCAACAACCAGATTTGCATGTTTACGAAGTCGGCATTATTGGCATCATTTACACAGGCTAGGTCTTTAAATTGTATCTTAAAAATTCTATTTGGCGATACCCCTTCTGTCAATATGGATATTGATGCCGTATTAGATGCATTATCACCTAAATCAAGAGAATTAATTAATACAATATCTGTAAAATTTGCCTCATCAAAGAGTAACCCATTCGTGGATACGTGTACAGAGGTATACTCAATACCATTTACCGTCATGGTGAATGGGAGATTGATATTAAAATGAGATTCATCGTCAAAACCTGCCGTGGAAATCACAGTTCCAGAAATAGGTGTGTACGTGCCGGTGCTGGCTGCAAAGGAATACTTTGGTTCAATTAAATTGCGGGTAAATTTATAGATAGAACCTTCTGCCGGCGCGTCGGTAAATGCATTTTCATCGGTACTGAGATTGTTTTCATCGTGGCTTCCATCGAGAATGGTAGCGGTAATTGGAGAAAAATTAGTTATTTCAATATACGGGCCTACTTCTCCTGCACCCCACACGGCTGCTGAGCTAA
>JALONM010000034.1 GCA_025454925.1 Cytophagaceae bacterium | reverse complement strand
CTTTTGTACTTCAATGATAACCAAACATTGATTCCCCTGGGCAGTTTGCACCAAGGCTTTAAAATCCATTTTCAAAATTCCCGAAAAAGAATCCGAAAGGCCCTCGGTAACAATTTCATTATGCAGGAGCTCACAATGCAAAATATTCATTCGTAAGAGTTCTCCCAATAATGTCTTGGCGCATTCTGGGTCCTCTACCAAATATTTGAAAGAGGCATCATACATAGGATTTACAATTTCCATCGGCGAATAGGAGTGCTTCAAGAGGAAGACTCAATAATTGCTAATTGTTACAACCGACTTTCTAAAATAAATCGAAACTTGCTTTTCATGAATTCCATGGGTCACAGTTCCAACGATAATCCCGAGTTTGAAATTAATGACTTCAATAAAAAATTATGGCAACTGTGTTGTTTTATCAATAGAGATTTTTGAATGGAGAAAGCTGGTTGTAAAAAAGATAATTTTGAAGAGGGGAAAATCAAAGGGAAATAATAATAGAACCACAACAAACTTCCGAGAGAAAAATTCTTAGAAGAAATAGTTGTAATATTTAAATGGTTTGGTTTTTCTTAAAATAGCTACAAATCTCTTTTAAAGGACATTCTTCGCATTTGGGAGAACGAGCAAGACAAATGTATCTTCCATGAAGAATTAACCAATGATGGCTGACATGAACCAATTCTTCAGGAATATATTTGATTAACTGCTTTTCTACCTCCAGCGGAGTTTTAGCAGTTTGTGTGACTAAACCAATACGTCTGGAAACCCTATATACATGTGTATCTACGGCCATGGCCGGCTTTTCGAAAATTACGGAAGCAATTACATTTGCTGTTTTTCTTCCTACACCAGGAAGTTTTTGCAATTGTTCTACCTCCGAAGGAATCTGTCCATGGAATTCCTTCAATAGCAATTGAGCCATACCTACCAAGTGTTTTGCTTTATTATTAGGATAGGAAATACTACGGATGTATTCGAAAACGTCTTCGGGACTTGATTTGGCAAGTGCCTGGGCGTCTGGGAAACGCTGAAATAAAATTGGTGTAACCATATTGACTCTCTTGTCCGTGCACTGTGCACTAAGGATCACCGCCACCAATAATTCGAATGGGTTAGTATAGTGAAGTTCTGTTTGGGCATTGGGAGCATTCTTTTTAAAGTATTCCAAAAAGAATGAGAACTTTTCAGCTTTTTTCATGCCTCAAAATAAGAAACCAGAACCCAAGATTCCTATTGGAATGTTAAGTTCTGGTATACGTTTGTATTATTACCAAATTATAAAATCTTCTCATTTAAGGAAGTCGAGGGTCCTAACCCAGGTGAGCAAAAGATTGAGAGTACCTGAGAATATTTTCTATGGCCACATCGTCAGGTTCTTCCAGCAACGAATTTACTTGATTCCGGGATTCCAGATACAGCTGATGATCCTCGGAAAGATCGGCATCCAAGCTCAAGGCAATGTTCAAATCGTTCCGTTGATGATCGGGCAATTCGCCGTATATCGAAAGAATTAGAGCATGTTGTTGTTGACTAGGTGGATTGTTTAGAGTAGAAATTTTTATCATAGGCAACTTGTTGGTTACTCATCAGTTTCCGGAGATTGATGAGTGCATAACGCATGCGCCCTAAGGCTGTGTTGATGCTCACCCCTGTCTCCTCGGCGATTTCCTGGAAACTCATGTCAGCAAAGTGCCTCATTAAAACCACCTCACGTTGAGTTTCAGGCAATGCCTGAATCATTTGTTTAAGTAACGCATGGGTGTCAGCTTTTATTTTGTAAGATTCTATGGATTCTTCTGAAAAGTCCATGGAGTTATTCACACGAGGACTTTCATCGATGTCTTGATGCGGGTATCTTTTATCCTTTCTAAAGGAATCTATGGCCATATTTCGCGCAATGCGACATACCCACTGAACAAATTTACCCTCGTTATTATATTCACCGGATTTTAGTTTGCGGATTACCTTAAAAAAAGTATCCTGTAAAAGGTCGTGAGCGGAATCTCTATCTTTTACAATAAGGTAAATCGTAGTAAAAACTTTGGACTTGTGTCGCTTTAACAAGATAGAAAAGGCTCCTTCGTTACCGGAAATGTACAGCGAAACCAACTCTGCGTCGCTTAACTTGCTGTTATTCATAGTTTTAATAAATTTGGTAACGTAGAGTTTCAGTCTATAAGCGTCCTTTCTTTATGGTTTAATTCAAAAAAATCAAATTATTTTCAAATTGTCAAGTTTTTATACAAGAACGTTTGAAAAGGTAAACAGGTTGCCTGTTTTGTTGTTATATAAAGACAAACATAAATTGTGCCGAAATAAGGTAAGGAAAGTCGTATATTTGCGTTCTGTCGAATATTTAACAGTTGAAAATTTTAAATAAATGGTAGATACATTCGTAAAATTTAAGGTGAAGGACATGTCCTTGGCCGAATGGGGAAGAAAAGAAATAACCTTGGCAGAAGCAGAAATGCCAGGTCTCATGTCCATTCGTAAGGAATTGGTCCTAAAAAACCTTTGAAAGGAGCTCGCATTGCTGGTTGTCTGCATATGACCATACAGACCGCAGTATTGATCGAAACGCTGGTTGAGCTCGGCGCTGAAGTTACATGGTCATCTTGCAACATTTTTTCTACTCAGGATCATGCTGCAGCAGCCATTGCCGCTGCGGGCATTTCAGTATACGCCTGGAAGGGAATGAATGAACAGGAATTCGATTGGTGCATTGAGCAAACCCTTTTCTTTGGTGATGACAAGCAACCATTGAATATGATTCTTGATGATGGAGGCGATTTGACCAATATGGTATTAGATCGTTATCCTGAACTCGTAAAAGGTATTCGTGGAATTTCAGAGGAGACTACTACAGGTGTGCTTCGGTTGAAAGATCGCGAGCGTGCTGGTAAATTACCACTTCCAGCGATCAACATCAACGATTCAGTGACCAAATCAAAGTTTGACAACAAATATGGTTGTAAAGAATCATTGGTAGATGGAATCCGTCGTGCCACTGATATCATGATGGCTGGTAAAGTAGCGGTAGTAGCTGGATATGGTGATGTTGGAAAAGGTTCTGCGGCTTCGTTGCGTGGTGCTGGCGCTCGCGTTTTGGTAACTGAAATCGATCCTATCTGTGCATTGCAGGCGGCCATGGATGGCTACGAAGTAGTAACGATGGATGCAGCAGTGCCCCGCGCTGATATTATTGTAACAACTACCGGGAACAAAGACATTGTTGTCGGACGTCATTTCAAGGCCATGAAAGATAAAGCGATCGTTTGTAACATCGGTCACTTTGATAATGAAATTGATATGGCTTGGTTGAACCAGAATTATGGTGCGTCAAAAGTAAACATCAAACCACAAGTTGATTTATACAACGTTGATGGACACGATGTGATAATTCTGGCTGAAGGTAGACTGGTAAACTTAGGTTGCGCTACTGGGCACCCTTCATTTGTGATGTCGGCATCTTTCACCAATCAAACACTTGCTCAATTGGAATTATGGGCGAATGCTGAGAAATACGACAACAAAGTATACACTCTTCCTAAGCACTTGGATGAAAAGGTAGCTCGCTTGCATTTGGAGAAAATCGGTGTAAAACTGGATGTGTTAACCCAAGACCAAGCCAACTATATTGGCGTTTCGGTAGAAGGTCCTTACAAAAGCGACGAATATCGTTATTAAGATAAAAGTGAAATTTTTAGTTACTTGTAAGGCCGTCAACGACGGCCTTACTCATTTTACATGAAATCATTTATAATTCATCTCCGGGAATTCATTCGTCAGGATTTTCATCTGAGTTCTTACCTCTATACGTTTTTCTTTCTGCTGATCTCTTTTATTCTTAATTATACGTTTGAAATAGAAGATAAAGTAATCGACGGTTTACCACAGGAATATAGAAGTCTCGGGTATTTTTTATTTTATATTACCGCCTGGTATGGAGTAGCCGTGCCAATTGTGTGGATGAGAAAGGAACAGTCGGTATTACATTCCAAGGTTTTCTGGATGCTCCCCATTTCCTTGCTTGCAATTTTGTCGCTGGATGTAGGATTCTATTATCATCGCATTTGGTTGAAAGGGATAGAAAATTTTTATGAAGAAGTATTTGCCAGAAAAATTTTTGTCAATCTGTTTTCCATGTGTTTTTATGCTCTACTTTTTTATGGATTGAATAAATGGTGGTGGAAGAATCAGAATACATATGGACTTGGTTTGTTCAAGCCTACCGGGCAATGGAAGGCCTATGCCATGTTATGGCTTCTGATGCTTCCTCTATTGGTTTGGGCTTCCTTTCAGGAGGATTTCATTGATTATTATCCTGAATTTAAGCCTTGGCGCTACCAGCTATTGTTCGGATTGGATCCCTGGTGGCTTTCTCCTGCATATGAGTTGTGTTATGCGTTCGATTTCCTGGCGGTCGAATGGATGTTTCGGGGTGCTTTGGGCATTGGATTGGCGCTGGTTTTAGGACGTCATGCCATTTTGCCTATGGTTTCCTGTTATGCTTATTTACATTTCGGAAAGCCCATGGCAGAAGCCATCGGGTCAATATTTGGGGGATACATTTTGGGAGTGCTGGCCATACGAACAGGAAGTATATGGGGCGGTTGTCTGGTGCACATCGGCATTGCGCTGAGTATGGATGCCTTGGCGATTTTTCAGTTTTGGAGACGAGAGAGTTAATGCTAAGTAATTGATATTCTAAATTTTAGGCTAGATTGGCTTCGGCTTTCTTCCTTACGTTTTTTTTTCTATTTTTGTAATTGGGCTTGAAAAATAAGAGAGTCCAGTTTGATTTACAGTATGGCAAGAAGAGTTTATATTTTCGATACTACGTTGCGCGATGGGGAGCAAGTTCCAGGTTGTCAGTTGAACACCGATGAAAAAATTCAGGTGGCAAAGGCGCTGGAAGAGTTAGGAGTAGATGTAATCGAAGCTGGGTTTCCTATTTCAAGTCCGGGGGATTTTAAATCGGTTGTTGAAATTTCCAAAGCTGTAAAAGAGCCTACCATTTGTGCTCTTACCCGGGCCAAAGAAATCGATATTGACGCTGCCGTTCAGGCCCTACAATTTGCAAAACGCAAACGTATACACACAGGTATCGGAAGTTCGGATATTCATATTCAGCATAAATTGCGCACTACTCGTGAAAAAGTGATTGAGCAAGGCGTTGCTGCGGTAAAATATGCTCGCAAATTCGTAGACGACGTGGAGTTTTTCTGCGAAGATGCCGGACGGGCAGATGTGGTTTTCCTGGCTCAAATGGTGGAAGCAGTCATTGCGGCCGGCGCAACAGTTGTAAACATCCCCGATACAACCGGATTTTTATTGCCTTGGCAATACGGAGAGCGCATTAAGTATTTAGTAGAGCATGTAAAGAATATTGATAAAGCAATTCTCTCTTGTCATAATCACAACGATTTAGGCCTTGCTACTGCCAATGCCATTAGTGGCTTGGTAAACGGAGCAGCGCAAGTTGAATGTACCATTAACGGAATTGGTGAACGTGCCGGTAATACGTCTCTGGAAGAAGTAGTGATGGCAATTAAGGCTCATAGCTCCATGGGACTTGAAACGAAAATCAATAGTAAAAAATTGGTTCCCATCAGCCGTTTGGTAGAAGGCTTAATGCACATGCCTGTGCAGGCGAATAAAGCCATTGTTGGTAGAAACGCGTTTGCGCATTCTTCCGGAATTCATCAGGATGGAGTAATAAAAAATCGCGAGAACTACGAAATCATCAATCCGGAAGATGTAGGGGCCGATGCCTCTTCCATTGTTCTTACTGCCAGAAGTGGCAGAGCAGCTTTGGCGCATCGACTCGAGCAATTAGGTTTTCGTTTAGGAAAAGAGGAATTAGATGCTACCTATAAAAGATTCCTGGAAATGGCCGATCAGCGTAAACAAGTAGAGGATGCTGATTTGCTTGAATTGATGAAAGATAATGCAACCGTAAAAGAATAGTTCAGCAGAATTCATTTTAAGTTGCTTGTAATATTCTAAAAAAAATGTCTGGCACCACCAGACATTTTTTTATTCCTGAATACTATAATCCAATTACGCGTGACCAATATTCAACTTAGGTAAAGCTGCCTTTCAGGTTTATTAGATGGGAATACAGATTGTTGTCAAGGTTGATGGATCCAAGGAATGGCCTGCACTCCCTCCGGGCTTAAAATTTTAACCAACAACATTCCTCGAGATACTTCCGGAAGTACAAAACATGTGCGTTTTTCGCCTGAGCTATTCTTAAAAAGAAGTTTGCCTTCTAGATTATAAATAGAAACTTCTGCCTTGGACTCCGAATGCAGGATACAGTATTCTCCGGATGCCGAGTAAAAAATAGACGCTTGCTGTTTGTCTTTTTTTAAAGGAGAAGAGTATCCCCATTCACCCGAAGGTAGTTTATATGCCACTCTCACATATTTCCAAAAAGCCTTAGGGATGGCCAACGAGTGTGTCTGCCACTCATCGCTCTGATTGGATATCAAGCTATCAAAGGTATGGAAAACAATACCATCCTGGCTGGTTTGAATGTAGAACTGCTGTCCTTTGGAATTACCTATGGATTCCCAACGCAACAAATCGTGGTCTTCCTTCGATTCTAATTGCAGTTCTAGCAAGTAGAGAGGAAGAGTTATTGAAGGACAAGCGGAACTGGGAATGGGAGATGGTAATATAAATGCGGTGATGCTGCTTGCGTTGAAGTTATTGCCACTGCTTGTTATACCAGAACAACAAGGACAATTGTAAAATCCATTTTTGATTCCATTTTTATTGGTCCAGTTTACTTGGTTATTGAGTACTTTAATTGTGGAAGCAACACAAGCAAACCCTGCGGTGATTTCAGATTGTAATCCAACATAAATCCCTACGTTGGTAAACGCTTGTTGTTTGGCAAATACTTTGTTGTTTTGAATGGTAATATTAAAACCGGAGGGGGCAGCAATTCCATACTGACCGGGATCTACCAATATATTCTCAGAAATTAAAAAATCGTGTCCGCCATTGTCGCCCACCATGATTCCTCCTCCACTCGTGCTGGGTCCTCCGCCCCGCAAGCGGTTGCCGATAATTTGCAAGGGATCGGAAGAGGTGCCTGAAGATGCGTAGCAATTTATGAGATCCTCCGGATCACCATCGCCCAGTGTATGCTCCAGTCGATTGTAATTAATTCGGTTGCCTGATCCGCTCACCGAATTAAATTGTACAATTTGTCCTCGAGGTTTGGGACCTACAATAGTTTCAAAATAATTACAATGTACATTCACTCCAGAGCTGTTTTGTGCATACACCCCACCTCGAAAAGAATAAAATTGACAATTGACAATTTCCACATTACTGCAATTCGAAAGTTGAATTCCAATCATCGAAGGAATGTTTTGGAAAACGCAATTTTCTATTCGTACGTTTGTACAATTTGAAAGGAATATGGATGCCGCAGAGGACGCAGAACTGAATTTTTTATTTTGAATAACAAGATTGTTAACACTGTTATAACTTAGTGGAGCGGAAGCTGTTTGACCGAGTGCTAATTCAGAAATCAGTCCTGTTAAAATAATAATACAAGTAATTTTCATTATCGAAGTGTTTGGGAACAACGAATGGTAATCAGGTAACTCAATCTATAGACAAGCAAGCATGCGGGAAGTGAACAATAAAAATATTTTTTTTTACTAAATGAGTATTAAGGGTGGATACACCCTTGAGAAAGAGATAAATAATGGAGCTCTAGTATTCTTGTTTATTAGTGGAGATTCCAGAAATTAGAAAAATTAGGGATTCAGAAGTTTTTGATCCATGAAAATAAATTAGGAGCGAGTGGTTTACTATTTAACCCTAATTTTTCAATAGAAATTCTTCTATTGAAAAACGACTAATAAAATCAAGGGCTTGAGAAGGAATCGAATAAAAGAAATTCTTTTCTAAGCCCATGCTTTTCTAAGTCGGGATTACCGGCCATGGATCTACGATCCATGAGCTTTCTCCATAGTGCGCTTCGCTTCTATGGAGAAAAGCCGGTTTAAAATTTGTTGGCTCTATACTCCTAATGGATTGTTCTTCTTCAAACTTCCTAGGATCAGAAGCAAACCTTATCCAGTCTTACGAAATTCTAATCCTAAGTGGTTTAACGACCAACAGAGGAATAGAGCTAATGTTTTACCCTTAATCAAGATGTTGATACTTGTTGGTTATGCAGCTAAATCTGCAACTTCTGCGTTGCCCTTACTCAGTATTCAAATATAAGCTTTATGTTGGGCGTGTCCCGCGTGGTGGCGCCATAGGCGCCACGCCACTTGGGTCGGGCTATCGCTGCAAGCCATGGCGCCTATGGCACCATGGCTTTACACTCTATCCCTCACGCAAAACCAGCCATGTAAAGAAAAGCCGAGTTGAGCTAAACGTTACTTTTGTTTGCGTTTCTTTTTTTGTTTTTTCAAATAAGGAGATTGAGGCACTTCGTTGGGCTGCCATTGAATAATGGAACGAATGGCTACGGATGCACATACACCGCCAAATGCAGCAGGAATATAGCTGATGGTGCCATACGCAGATTTTTTAAAATTAGATCCATCTGTTAGCAGAAGGGAAGTGGGATCAGGCACTTCAGGAGAAAAGACCGTTTCGAAACCGGAATAAATATTTTGTTTCTTTAATCGCTTGCGCACTTGCTGAGCAAAAGGACAGTTGTAGGTCATGGAAATATCGGCAACCTTAATCAATGTCGGATCCATTTTTCCTCCGGCTCCCATGGAGCTCACCAAGGGATATTTGCGCTGCAATGTTTTTTCAATGAGGCTAAGTTTGGGTGTCACACTATCAATGCAATCCAATACAAAATCAAAAGATTGTTGAAGCAATTCGTCAAAGGTTTCCGGAATTAAGAAGGCTTGTACTACCTCTAGTTTCAGATTCGGGTTGATGTCCAAAAGTCGATCTTTCATTACCAAGGCCTTGGCTTTCCCCTGCGTGCTGTACAATGCAGGCAGTTGACGATTGCGGTTGCTCGGATCTACAACATCTCCATCTACAATACACAGCTTTCCTACACCGGCACGAACTAAAAATTCTGCAGCAAAAGAACCTACACCTCCTAAGCCAACCACCAGCATTGTGCTTTGTTGCAGCCGATGAAGTTTTTCTTCACCAATTAATAGTGTAGTTCTGGATTGCCAGGCATTGTTTTCCGTATTCGCATTCATGGTATAAAAATACAAAATTTTTTGTACGTCATTCGGCATCATCCTTCGCAATGGAGAGCTTTAATCGCTGGCTGTTCTCCATGAAGTGGCGCAAACCATGAAGTACGATGTTGGAGTGTTGATTCCTGGCAAGTAATTCCAATACAACGAGTGTGGCCTTCAAAAAGAATAAAGATGAAGAATTCCATCTCTATTACAGGGCTGTTATACGCGTGAGGGATAGCAGTGGGGCGCCATAGGCGCCAGAACGAATAGCCCGGCCCCGCACGGCCTATCGGGCCGAAGGGGACACGCCCTAAAATGTAACCGGCTTTTCTCTATAAAAGCGAAGCGCACTATGGAGAAAGCTCATGGATCTTAGATCCATGGCCGGTAATCCCGACTTAGAAAATCATGGGCTTAGAAAAGAATTTCTTTTATTCCATTCCTTCTGAAACCCTTGATCTTATTAGTCGTTTTTCAATAGAAGAATTTCTAATGAAAAATTAGGGTTTAACCTAAAAAGTATATTCGTGATGGAAGTATAAGCCAGAGAACTAAGGGATACCAATATTTTAGTTGTGGGGTAAAAGCATACAAATTGTTATCCTATTATTCAGATTTAGTATCTTGTATGCAAGCATTCCTACGAACAATATTCCCCTCTCTAAAGCTAACGTTTTTGGGAGGGCGTCAGAGTAATAACTAAGATAAAGTTACCAAAGAGTCTTATGTCGATATCGCTTGAGTCACGTTTGCCACGAGTAGGCACCACTATTTTTTCGGTGATGTCACAATTGGCGCAAGAGCATGCTGCCATTAACCTGGCACAAGGCTTTCCTGATTTTGAGTGTTCTCCAGAACTTTTAGAATTGGTGTATAAGTACATGCGCGATGGCTATAATCAATACGCGCCCATGCCTGGCGTTCTTCCGCTTCGCGAAGCTTTAGCAACTAAAATTGCTTCACAGTATCAGTTTTCTCCGTCTCCCGAAAACATCACACTTACTTGTGGAGCTACAGAAGCTTGCTTCTCAGCCATTACCTCGGTGGTAAGACCAGGCGACGAGGTGATTTTGTTTGAGCCGGCTTTTGATTGCTATGTTCCTGCCATTGAACTGGCGGGCGGCATTCCGGTGTACATTCCTATGCACTATCCCCATTACCAATTTGATTGGCAAATGGTAAGGGAAAAAGTGAATTCAAAAACCCGGCTGATCATTATTAATTCACCACATAATCCAACCGGTGCACTGCTCAGCAAGCACGACATGCTGGAGCTGGAGCACCTTGTAATCGAGAAAAAAAACTTAATAGTATTGAGTGATGAGGTATACGAGCACATGGTGTTTGATGGTTTGCCTCACGAATCGGTACTTAAGTATGCTGCTTTAAGAGAGCGCAGTTTTGCCATTTTTTCATTGGGTAAAACCTACCATGTCACTGGTTGGCGCATGGGGTATTGTGTAGCTCCTGCTGCGCTCACCAAAGAATTCAGAAAAGTACATCAATTCAATACGTTTAGCGTACATACGCCTTCTCAATATGCCATGGCTGAATTTATATCCAAGAAAGAAGAATACTTGCGGTTGCCTGATTTTTTTGAAAAGAAAAGAGATTATTTTCTTTCTGCCATGAAGAAGTCGAATTTTGAAATGTTTCCAAGCAAAGGCAGTTATTTTCAAATGGCCTCGTATAAAAATATTTCGACACAGCCAGATGTCCAGTTTGCACGCTGGCTGGTAGAGGAGGCCGGTGTAGCCGTAATTCCGACGAGTGTATTTTATCACAACGGAGTGGATGAACATGTCGTACGATTTTGTATTGCCAAAAAAGAAGAAACCCTACAAGCCGCTGCCGATCGATTATGCAAGATCTGATTGTAACACTGATACAAACGCCCTTGTATTGGGAAGATCCTTCAGCCAACAGAGCTATGTTGGAGGAGAAAATTTGGTCCATACATGGTCCCACGGATCTTGTAGTATTGCCGGAAATGTTCACCACCGGTTTCAGCATGAACGTGAAGCCATTAGCCGAACCGATGAACCTTCATACGTTTAAATGGATGAAGCAAATGGCCGCTCAAACAGGAGCAGTGATTGCCGGAAGTTTTATGGTTCAGGAACAAGGTCGGTATTATAACCGATTACTATGGATGCGTCCGGATGGAAGCTTTGAAACGTATGACAAACGACATCTGTTTCGCATGGCAGAAGAGCATCATACGTACAGCGCTGGGAATAAAAAAATAATAGTGGCTTTAAAAGGTTGGAATATTTGTCCATTGATTTGTTATGACCTTCGTTTTCCAGTGTGGTCGCGCAATCATCAACTGGAATATGATTTGTGTTTATATGTGGCGAATTGGCCCGAGGTTCGTAAACATCCCTGGCAGGTATTGCTGCAGGCAAGAGCCATTGAAAATTTGTCGTATGTGATTGGTGTAAACAGAGTGGGCACCGATGGAAAAAACTTACCGTATTCAGGAAATTCTTCCGTTATTAATTACAAAGGAGAAGTTCTCTGGACGATGGATCAAGAGGCGTGTTTGTATTCGCATACTTTTCATAAAGAAGAATTGATATCATTTCGTCAGAAATTTCCGACTCAATTAGATGCGGATCAATTTTCTTTAGCAACAGAGTAGAATTGAAATGGAACGACAGTATTTTGATGAAGTCTATCAAGTAGTACGACTGATTCCTAAGGGGAGAGTGACTTCCTACGGAGCGATCGCCGCGTACCTGGGGATGCGTTCCGGAGCGAGATTGGTTGGCTGGGCAATGAATGCTTCGCATAGCCTGTCCGATGTCCCTGCTCATCGGGTGGTGAATAGCAAGGGATTGCTTACAGGCAAATTTCACTTCAAGACTCCTACTACCATGCAACGAAAATTAGAAAAGGAAGGGATTGTCATTATAGAAGACCAAATTCAGGATTTCAAAAAAGTTTTTTGGGATCCTTCAAAAGAGCTGTTATAAAGGTGCACTACTTAATCTTCTTTATCAAAAAAGAAAATTAGACGTTCCCAACCACCTTTGGATTTTCCTTTAACGGATTTTTCGGCTGCCTGCACTTTTCGTTTAAAGCTTCCACAGCTTTTTTCCGATAGAGGAATCAAGCTTGATAATTCTTCGGGCTTAATGTCTTTGCGGATATTGATAATAAATAACATGTAAAAGGCATGCTGGATTGGGAATTTGATGCTGTGAAAAATAGTGAACGCGGTTACAGATTCAATGTATTTGCATTTGTTGCATCGACGTGAATGGCTGCCAATAGGATTAAACTTCAGATTGCCACATTTTTTACAACGGTAGCCCAGGCTCCATTTAAGTTCTGCTAAATAATCGTAACAGGCATTTTCATCCGGATAAATTTTGCTGAATTCTTCAAAGCTCATTTCTTGCTGTGTGATGCGCTCCAGAGAAATTTGTTTTACATCTTGTTGCAGCGCCAGGTTGTGTTCGCTTAGCAACTGATTCATTCTGCTGATTTCAAGATTGGCTTCTTCCAGTTCAGCAGTGCGCTCCTGCACCCGGCTCTCCAACTCCCGGTTCAGTTTCTCCTGAAATTTTTCGCGCTCCTGTAAATGTTTAATCATTTCCCGTTGAGCCGCTTCCCTACGTAATTTTTCTTCTTTGAACCGCTCACTCATGGCATAGGTTAGAATCAATACTTCAAAGAAAAATCCGAAGTTAAAACTGTACACCGCCAAAAAGCCAACGTCTCCCCATCCGTTGGTGCGAAGAAAGGTTATAATGATGCTTAAAAAAATAAAGGAGTAGGCCAGCACAAAGTACAAGGCAGATTTTTTCCCTTTTACAAGGGCATAAACACCTGCCAGGTAAACAAGCCCAAAGGGAATGAGGTAGAAGGGAATATAGGCTTTTGGAAATTCAGCAAACAGTAGTTGATAGAGGAACAAAAGCAGATAAGCTCCAGTAGCGGCCCAAATACTTTTATACCAAAGCGGCTGGCGCTCGCGCAACCTGAGAAAGCTGCTGGCATAAACAACGAAAATGAGCATGAAGAAAATGGGATTCCAAGTTCCAATGAAAATGTTCAGTGTCGGAAATTCAGGCCATAAATATTGAAAACCGGTACCATCTTCACTAAAGGAGACCAATGCACAAGAAATGATATAGCCTACGTAATACAAGTACGTTAGCTCCCGGATGGAGAAGAATAAAAATAAATTGTACAACGCCATTACCAGCAGCACTCCATAGAACAAGCCTAATAAATAATATTCGCGGAGGGAATAGCGCACCACCACATCGGCTTTGCGCGCCAGAATGGTAAAGGAATTCTGGCTTTTTGATTTAAACCGAATGAGATAGGTTTTATAAACCTGTTCTTCAAAGTTGACTTCGTAGATAAAATTTTTGTGGTGATAGGCTTTGGTTGAAAATGGGAAATGATATCCAGTATTGGACAGCAGTTGTAAAGAAGAGTCTTTCCATTCATACAATTCAAATTCGGTGATGTGTGGATCAACCAGTTCGATGCACCAGCGTTTATACTCAGGACTCTGGTTTCGTAAAGTAAATCTCATCCAGTAATATGCCGACAACTGACTGTTGGTGAATTCCTGTGATTTAAATTGATTCCAGAAGCGAGGGCTTAGAATGGAGGATGCATCAATGTTTCTTGTGCTATCCATCAGCATGCTGGCCTTGAACAAAGGTATTTGGGCGTCTTTCGAGGCATCCAGTAATATGGTATCTTGGATGGCTAAGGCCTTTCGGCCTGATACCAGACTTATGAGTAAGCTGCAGAAAAATATGTAGGAAGAAATCGTGCGCATGCTCATTTTGATTTCTGTTTAACTTCATAGTCCAGTAAAATCCGCCCCAGCTGTTTTAAAAATGGAAAGGCAATGGACCTGTATTCATATTTTCCGTCGTTCAAAATTTCGTTATCGTTGGTGTACAGCACACAGGATACAAAGTACTCTACTTGGTTGTATGAATCGCAAATGTAGGCTACATCACTTACAAAGCCATAGGCAAGCCCTACTTTGTTGTACGAACGTAAGCCATCACCTAAGGTTCCTTTTTCATTTCCAAATAGTATGTATTTGCGCACAGCATCATATAAATTGGTATCGGCTACATAGTCTGCAATACCTGATTCGCGAGGGTAAGCCCCCATGCATTGTTTGAGGAAAGACAATTGTTCTCCACTAAGTTCAAAACGTTGTTCATCGGGCATAGCTTCGGGCAGCATAATGCTGATCAGCATGTGGTGCAAATAAGAGAGTGGGATATAATTGGATTCGGAAAAGTCTTTTGGTTTAGGCATGATTTTTCTCCCATCTACATAGGCTTTGCCGACAAGGGCATTAGGCAAGGGGCAGGGAAAGGATTTTGAACAGGTAATGGCTTCTTCCTGGTACCTGGGCTTGCCTGTAGAATCGGTAAGAGCAAAAGGTCCGGTCGTTTTGTTTTCGTTGGTGCTTGAAGCACAGAGCCGTTGTATCATGCGAGCTCTCGGATATCCTAAGCTAGCCAGTCGCAATTGAATGTATTCTTGTCCTAAAAAGTCATAGATGTTATTAAAGGAAGGATTATCGCTCATCACGAGCATTCGTTTGATATTTTCTTCGAGGGAAGGATAGAGGACTGTATCTGGTTTAGCGCTTGCGCAGGGAGGGACCACCCGAAGTGGAAATTGTCTATGAACGCCTTCGGGTGCCAGCCAGTTTAATTTTTCAAGTGCTAATGCAGCAGCGGGCAACTTTACCAAGCTGGCTGGATAAAAATACTCATCCGCTTTAGGCCGAAAGGAATGATGATATAATGTTACCTGCTCATGCTTACGGACTACTTGTGTATAATGAATTTGCAATCTGTATTTATCTGGATCTGTAAGAACTTTTTTCACTACGGCGTGCGTATCTGCCTTCAATAGTGAATCGAGGAGACGTTGCGCCTGTAAACCAGAACCAGCAAACCATACCAAAAGGATCAAACGGACCAGCATACCTAGCTTACGCAGGGAATTCGTTTAATGTTTTTGTTTTTGAATTCGTTTCAGAATCTTGGTAATAAGGGCGGGACCTTCATAAATAAATCCGGTATACAATTGAACCAGAGAGGCGCCTGCTTGCAGCTTTTCGAGAGCGTCTTCGGCATGGTGTATGCCTCCCACCCCTATGATTGGAAAAGCCCTGCCTGACTTTTCGGATAAATACCGTATCACCTCGGTAGAGCGCTCGCGGAGAGGCTTTCCGCTTAAACCACCGTTTCCAATGGCCTCGAGTTCGGTAGCCCCCGTTTTCAGGCCCTGGCGTTGAATGGTAGTGTTGGTTGCGATCACCCCTGCAATTCCGGTTTGACGTATAATGTCGATAATGTCGTCGAGTTGGCTGTTGCTTAAATCGGGAGCAATTTTTAGAAAGATAGGTTTACTCGCCGCTTTTTCTTTATTTTTCTTTTGTAAGGTATTCAGCAATTGTTGCAATGGTTCTTTGTCTTGCAAATCGCGCAAGCCAGGTGTATTGGGAGAACTTACGTTGACAACGAAATAATCGACCCATGGAAAGAGGGCTTCAAAAGCGATCAGGTAGTCTTCGGTGGCTTTATCGTTTTCTGTTACTTTATTTTTCCCAATATTTCCACCTACTAAAATATCGGATTTACGATTTTTTAATCGTTCCACCGCAGCTACTACGCCTTCGTTATTAAATCCCATTCGATTGATGATGGCCTCATCGGGAAGTAAGCGGAATAGTCGAGGGGCTTCGTTACCAGGTTGAGGTTTAGGCGTTAAAGTTCCAATTTCTATAAATCCGAAGCCAAGGCATGAGAACTCATCTATCATCTTGGCGTCTTTGTCTAAGCCCGCAGCCAAGCCAACAGGATTCGGGAAACGAAGGCCTGCCACTTCCACGGCCAGGGCCGGATCGTTTACACAGTATATGGTTTTCAGAAGAGAGGGCATACCCGGCAGGGAACAAGCCGTTTTCAGCAAACGAAATGTTGTATGGTGGGCTGTTTCAGCATCTTTTTTAAACAGCCAAGAGCGTAAAATGGAATACATGATTGCAAATTACGCGTTTTCGGGGCAAATCCTCAATAAAACATTGTCCACCAAGAATGATGCTTTTATCATATTTTGGTACTTTTGAGTTTAGATTCAAAACGATGGCCATATGAAAAGATCGTCAATACAATTTCAGGTGAGCCTGGATGCTCAAAACATTCCTGAAAAGATAGAATGGAAGGCTACGGATGGTCCGAGCGATGCATTGGAAGAGATTAAGGCGGTGTCTATTTCTCTTTGGGACCCTAAACAGGAAAACACCTTGCGTCTTGATTTATGGACGAAAGAAATGAATGTATTTGACATGAAGCGTTTTACCGTAGAAACCCTCGATGGTTTGGCTGAATGTGTCAGTAATGCTACCGGTGATGAAGTGATGGCTTCTGAAATCCGAGATTTGTGTAAACGCCTTGCCAAGCACGTGGAAACAACCACCAAAGCAGGAAAATAACCCAACGGACAAGTTCCGGCAGGTTTCATCAAGTCTGCCGGAAAACTTGCACTTCTTTTTGGCTTTGTCCGAAACTAATTTTGCAAGATGCAGTATATAGAAGAAGGGAATTTTTTTATCCTTCTTTGACAAGCAATTTCATTACAAGGACTCATGTACCTCAATTGCCAGGGTTAGTGCAATCTGGAAAGATATAGTCTTGAAGGTAGTTAATGCCCGTGCAAATGAGCCGTTTGAGTTGTCAGAAAAGGCTGTTTCCTACAGATTTATCACACTAGGGTGAATGAAAGGAAGGGTTACACATACTGCCATAAAACGAGTGCTGGAGAATATTTTTTATTCTTTTGCCGTTCAGCTTTTCATTAACCATTGCAAAAAGAATCAAGTTTTACTTTTAGTTTGGGCATTGCTCTTCGGATTTGTTACCCAAACAACGGCCACCATCATGGGTGTCCCTTATTTATTTTTGGATCCGGAATATTTGCATCAAACTGATCCAAGAGGATTTTTTCTAATCGGTATTGCCTTCGGAGTTTTTATTAGCGCCTTTCACATCACTACCTATATTCTCGATAGCTATCGTTTTTCCTTTCTGGGAACAGTGGCGCATCCCTTTACAAATTTCTGTCTTAACAATAGCTTAATACCGTTAGCATTTGTTGTTACGTATTCCATTGCTATTGTTCGTTTTCAACTTCGAAGTGGTCAGCAAACCACCGGCATGATCTTTTTTGAACTTCTGGCTTTGTACATAGGTTTGGTGCTGACCATCGTGTTGCTTTTTTTGTATTTCAGATTTACCAATAAAGATGTATTTAAAGAAATTACTAAAAACCTGGATTCGAAACTTCGCAAGAATACGGTAAGCCGTGTGAATGTGATGAAAAAGATAAAGTTCAATAAACGCAATAAATATAAAGTACTGAACTATTTTACACTACGTTTCAAGCTGGTGCAGGTGGATGAATACAATACCTATGATAAGGCATTACTCCTGAAGATTTTTGATCAGAATCACCTCAATGCTGTAATGGTGGAATTGTTTGTCATTTTGCTCATCATTACCCTGGGCCTATTCCGGGATATTGATTGGTTTCAAATTCCCGCTGCGGCCAGTGGTGTTTTGTTTTTTTCTATCATCATCATGTTTACCGGTGCATTTTCTTATTGGATGCGAAACTGGTCCATCTCCATTCTAATTCTGTCGTTGGTAGTCCTCAATTTCCTCTTTAAAAAAGATATTATTGAATCCTCGTATCAGGTATTTGGGATCAATTATAATAACAAATCTAAAGTGCAGTATACGTTGGATAATCTAACTCAGCTCAGCAGCAGGGAACATGCAGAGCTGGATTACCGGAATACGCTGGCGGTGCTGGAAAATTGGAAAAGGAAATTTCCCGATACGACCAAACCTAAAATGGTTTTTATCTGCACCAGTGGTGGCGGACAGCGCGCTGCGGTTTGGACTACCCGGACACTTCAATACATTGATTCAGCTACGCAAGGACGTTTAATGAATCAAAGTATATTAATTACGGGCGCTTCCGGTGGTTTGATTGGTGCAGCTTATTATCGAGAGCTGGTGCTTCGCAAGCAACGGCAGGATTCCATTCAATTAAATAATAAAAGGTATTTCGATAATATGGCCAAAGATGTGTTGAACCCCATTATATTCAGTATGGTGGTAAATGATATCTTTTTCCGTTTTCAAAAATTCAGCGATGGTAAATATGAATATCTTAAAGACAGGGGGTATGCATTTGAAGAGCAAATCAATCAAAATGTAGAGTATGTGCTCGATAAACGACTTTCAGACTATCGTGAACCCGAACAACAGGCAAAGATTCCTTTGCTGTTTATTTCTCCTACCGTCATCAACGATGGAAGGAAATTATTTATCTCTTCTCAGGATGTTTCGTACATGACGATTGCTGGAGACGAGAAAAATAAAGACTTGCATCAGAAAATAAAAGGAATTGAGTTTCGTCGTTTTTTTTCTGAACATGATCCTGATAATTTACATTACATGAGTGCACTGCGGATGAGTGCCACCTTCCCTTATATAACTCCTAATGTCGATTTACCTTCCAAACCCCGCATGGAAATTATGGATGCAGGGTTGTCCGACAATTTTGGTATTAGCAATGCGGCTCGCTTTCTTCATGTATTCCGCGATTGGATCAGTCAAAATACAGGCGGTGTTGTTTTTCTTATTATTCGCGATTCGGAAAAGGATGCAGTAGTGAGAAAAAAGTCCGATGCCTCCATCATTCAAAAATTCTTAACGCCCATTGGAAGTTTGTACAGCACCTGGGATTATTTTCAGGATTTTAATAATGATAATTTACTGGAATTTTCTCAGACCTGGTTCAATGGCAAATTGGATGTAGTGGAATTTCAGTATATCCCCAATTATCAGGATTGGCAGAAAAATCGCCAGAAATATGCAGAGTTGGATAATTATGAAAAGAACCGCGCGGCACTCAGCTGGCATTTAACGAACAGGGAAAAGATGAGTTTATACAAAACAATTGAAGAAGAGAATAACCTTCATGCGCTCACCAGGTTTAGAAGTATTTTGGAAGAAAATCCGGTGATGCCTGCTACTAAGCCTTAGTGCGAGAATTGCCGATTACGTAGTAGGCAATAAAACTGCAAGTTCCTCCCAATAGTAACATTGTCAATAATTGAGACGTGTGCACCACTGCGGCATAGGCTTCACCTTGCGATTTTTCCAAACCATAAAAAAGCGTTAAACCGGTTGCTACAATGAAGTGAAATGTTCCTATGCCTCCTGAAGATGGAGCTGACATGCCCAAACCACCAGCTATCAGGATGACCAGCCCCGCCATGGGACCCAGGTGCGCAGTGGCCGGCATGGCAAAAAAGATCAGGTAGGTCATGAAATAGTAGCATACCCAAATGAATAGTGTATAGGTTAAAAACAATCCTCTGTTTTTAAGTTTAAAAACTACTTCATAGGCTTGTTTGAAAATGGTTGCTATAAAATTCCAAATTTTTTGAACCAAGCTTATTTGCAGCAGACGTTTTCTGAAAATAAAACTTATGGCAAACATCAGTATTGCTCCACCCAGCACATAATATTTCAGCATGGAAGTACTGCCAGAGGGGTTTGCTTTCAGGATTTTTTCATTAATGAAGAAGTAAAAGCGATCAAATTCAAATAAAAGGGCAAAGCCTATTAACGTAAGCAGGCATAAAAAATCGATGACACGTTCTGCTACTACAGTCGCGAATCCCGATTCAATAGGAATTCCATCACTTTTATTCAATACTACACAGCGCATTAGTTCGCCTGCCCGAGGGATAAAAATATTTCCAAAGTATGCTGTCATTACAGCTAGAAATCCATTCAAGGGTTTGGCCTGCAAACCAAGCGTATTAAGCAGCAATATCCATCTTAGCGCTCTCAGGAAATGCGCAAAAAGAGCAATGAGAATAGTAACAGCAACAATGCCCAGGTTTGCCTGGAGCATATTGTTCCACAATTGAGTAGGGTTTGCACCTTGCAAGAACCAATAAAACAAACCCGCTGAAATAAGAACGGGCAAGGCAATATTTAAGATCTTTTTCAAACGATCTGATTATTTTCGTTTGGGAAAATTAACGTAGGTTTCCAGGTTTTGGCTTCTTCAAAATCCATGGTTGCATACGCAATCACAATGACGATGTCGCCAACTTGAACCTTTCTGGCGGCAGGACCATTGAGGCAAATGGTACCACTGTTCCGGGCACCTTTGATTACATAGGTTTCAAAGCGTTCTCCATTATTGATGTTAACGATCTGTACTTTTTCGTTTTCAATGATGTTCGATGCTTCCATCAATGCCTCGTCAATGGTAATGCTGCCGACATAATGTAATTCAGCTTGCGTTACTTTTACCCTGTGTATTTTTGATTTTAAAATCTGTATTTGCATGCGTATAGACAATTAGTCCAATTACTTGTTGGCCGACAAAGGTACAAATAAAAATGGTTCCATTAGGTAGTGCTGTCTTTAAACCAACTTGCGTACATGACGTAGTTGGAGGCTATTCGAAGATTTAAGTCGGCAAAAGTTTCCGGATCTACTTCTTTTACTTTTTTAGCTGGTACACCAGCATAAATACATCCCGATTCGATGCGTGTATTTTCTAATACGACCGCGCCGGCTGCAACAATAGCATTTTTTTCAATGTAGGCATGATCCATAACGATGGCACCCATACCAATGAGTACATTGTCTTCAATGGTGCATCCGTGCACAATGGCACGGTGTCCTATGGAGACGTTGTTTCCGATCGTCAACGGAGCCTTCTGGTAGGTACAATGAAGCATGGCGAGATCCTGAATGTTTACTTTATTACCTATTTTAATAAAGTGAACATCGCCACGCACGACTGCATTGAACCAAACGGTGCAGTCATCGCCCATTTCAACCTGCCCAACTACGGTAGCGTTTTCTGCCAAAAAACAATTGGCTCCAAACACAGGTCCGTGTCCATTAATAGTTTTGATAAGTGCCATGATTAGGGGAGTGGGATTACTTCTTCGTCCGCTTCGGAGAGTTGCTGATCGACATGGTTCAAGTCTTCGATATTGCCTTCCTCGCCAACTTTGTATGCAAACGATTGTACAGGCTCAACTTTTGTTGCGTCATCCTTTAAAAACTGATTAACCGAAAGTTTACCTTGTGCATCCATGACAATTTGCACAGAGGATTTATCTTCAGGATCGTCTAATAAATAATCCTGGAAGAAATCTATTTGATCAAGTACAGTTCCACTGCTATCGCAAGTGAGCAATGCCAAGCTTTTGGAGCCGGCAAATAGTTTTCCATATATAAAGCAAAAGGTATTTCCTCGAACGAATCGAGCCACCGGGAAAAAATAGGCGCCACTGTCGGATCCCAGGTATTGACTGGCGATGGCTGTATCCATTGGGTTTTTGAATGTTAAGGCAGAATCGGTCTGATATTCCCAAGGAAGCGTGACACTGATAAATTGGGAATGGAACTGTTGCCAGAGTGCATTGCCATGTCCCCAGCCAGTATTTTCCATGGTTTCCTTTCGTTGCTCACATGCAACGATCAACGAAACCATTAATAAAAGGCCTGCTATCTTTTTTAAAGACGTAAGGAATGACATAGAATGAATTATTTGTGGCAAGGTATAGTTTTTATCCTTGATTCCCAACAGGGTCGTATGGGACAATTTCCTCCTTTCCGGAGCGAAGTACGCAACAATGGTTATGGATATTCAGGGATGCCTTCCTTCGATTGTTCTGACCATCGTTCCGGGTAGAAAAAAACATCCGGAGTCCATTTGCCGCAGGTTGTCGGAAGGAGCACCAACGAGGCTAAAGAATCCAGCGTTATTTAGCAAGCCGGGGATACTCCAGCAAATTTATTAAAGCGGAAGGAAAGCCATGTCTTAACAACATTAAAAGGGGATCTACCTGGCAAATCCCTGATAGGCTCCTTTGTTTTCTGTATAAAATCCTACTTTAATTGGGTTATTCTAAAAAAATTCCAAAACTATTAGGTTGCAAATTGGCTGAAATTCGTATTTTTGCCACCCTCAAATAGTAATATAGAAAAATAGAATACACAACGTAGTAGTTATGACTAAAGAAACCGTGATGTTATTGATCCCCATTTTTGGATTGATAGCGTTGGCTTACACCTTCATCAAAGCATCGTGGGTAAGCAAACAAGATGCGGGTAATGACCGCATGAAAGAAATTTCCAATTACATTGCTGAAGGGGCTATGGCCTTTTTGAAAGCCGAGTACAAGATCTTAACGTACTTTGTGGTATTGGTTGCCGTTTTATTATTCTTCCTAGGAAGCTCTCACGCCAATTCACATTGGTCCATTGGTATTGCTTTCGTTATAGGAGCTGTATTTTCTGCTACAGCTGGTTTCATAGGTATGAAAATCGCTACCAAAGCGAATGTGCGCACTGCGCAGGCAGCTCGAACGAGTTTGGCAAAAGCGCTCCAGGTTTCCTTTACCGGTGGTGCCGTTATGGGTCTTGGTGTAGCTGGTTTGGCTGTACTTGGTCTTGGTGGCCTTTTCTTAGTTTTATATCGTTTTGTTTTTTCTCCTGCATCTGTTTCTTCTATAGAAATGGAACAGGCTATTGAAGTATTAACAGGATTTTCATTAGGTGCTGAATCAATCGCTCTTTTTGCTCGTGTAGGGGGTGGTATATATACAAAAGCGGCCGACGTTGGCGCTGACCTGGTAGGTAAAGTAGAGGCTGGAATTCCTGAAGATGATCCACGCAACCCTGCAACGATTGCAGATAACGTGGGTGATAACGTGGGTGACGTAGCCGGTATGGGTGCCGACTTATTTGGTTCGTATGTAGCTACCGTTCTTGCTACCATGGTACTGGGTCGTGAAACCGTTGCTTCTGATAATTTTGGTGGTTTATCTCCGATTCTACTTCCGATGATGATTGCAGGTATCGGAATCGTATTCTCTATCATTGCTACGTTCTTTGTACGTATTAGCGAAAAAGCCGGCCTTTCAACCTCTACGGTTCAAAACGCCTTGAATATGGGTAACTATGGGTCTATCATCATGACTGCCGCTGCATCTGCCGGACTTGTATTTTGGATGCTTCCTGAAAAAATGATGTTGCGTGGAATCGAATTCAGCAATACTGGAGTATTTGGAGCTATTGTGGTGGGTCTTGTTGTAGGTACTCTAATGTCGATTATTACAGAATACTATACAGCAATGGGCAAAGGTCCGGTGCTTTCGATTGTACAGAAATCAGGAACAGGCCATGCTACTAACGTAATTGGTGGTCTTTCCATAGGTATGATGTCTACCTGGATGCCTATGATTGTATTGGCTGCCGGTATATATGGATCATTTGCATTAGCAGGTTTATATGGTGTGGCGATCGCCGCTGCGGGAATGATGGCCACCACGGCCATGCAGTTAGCGATCGATGCTTTCGGACCGATTGCAGACAATGCGGGCGGTATCGCAGAAATGAGTGAACTTCCTCCGGATGTTCGCGAAAAAACAGACATTTTGGATGCAGTAGGAAACACTACCGCTGCTACTGGTAAAGGATTTGCCATTGCTTCTGCAGCTTTGACAGCACTTGCTTTATTTGCCGCCTTCGTAGGTATTGCCAAAATTGATGGTATTGATATTTACAAAGCAAACGTACTGGCCGGTATGTTTGTAGGTGCCATGATTCCATTTGTATTCTCTGCTATGGCGATTGCAGCGGTTGGTCGTGCAGCGATGGCAATGGTGGAAGAGGTTCGTCGTCAGTTCCGCGAAATCCCTGGTATTTTAGAAGGTAAAGGAAAACCTGAATACGAGAAATGTGTTGCGATCTCAACACAAGCTTCTATTCGTGAAATGATTCTTCCAGGAGCTATTGCAATTTTATCTCCCTTGGCAGTAGGGTTTATCTTCGGAGCTGAGGTGTTGGGAGGTTTCCTTGCTGGTGCCACGGTTTCTGGTGTATTGATGGGTATGTTCCAAAACAATGCCGGTGGTGCATGGGATAATGCCAAGAAGTCCTTCGAAAAAGGAGTTGAAATCAATGGTCAGACTTATTATAAAAAATCAGAGCCTCACAAAGCTTCTGTAACGGGAGATACTGTAGGGGATCCATTTAAAGATACTTCTGGTCCTTCCATGAACATTCTTATTAAGTTGATGTCTATCGTGGCTCTGGTGATTGCTCCTACCTTGGCTTCCATGTGTGCGGATTCTAAATCATGCCACAAAGCAGAGACGTCTGTTTCTGCACCGGCGCAAACCGCACCATTGGCTGAAGTGAATGAAGTTAAAACAGAATCATCTACCACAGATGCTTCCGTTTCTACTACAGCGCCTGTTACACAGGGGAATGAATCAACTTCTTCTACGGAAGTACCAACGGAGAAAAAGGCTGACGTTAAGTAAAAACGAATTCATCATTATACTAGAAGGTCGATCCTTACGGGTCGACCTTTTTATTTTTGGACCTGAACTATTGGAGGGTATTGCCAAAGGTACCTACTAACTAAAATAAATAGGCCATTCTGTAGTTGCAGAATGGCCCTGAGTTTTGCCGGAGGAGATGCTGCTATAAAAAATATATATAGAGAGAAGTTACAATAGCCAGTCGAAACATCTGGGAACTAGTGCTTTGAAATTTCTTGAGTAGATATCACAGAAATTTCTGTTTTTTCTTGCTGCGCGAAAGGTGAGCCCCATTTCAGGTGTGCACTGATCGCCATCACCACACAAAATACGCACACCAGGAGGAGATACATTTTGTTTTTCATTATAGTCATTGTTTGAATATCGTCTTATATCACTTAGATGCACAATCCTTAGAAAAGGATGCCATTCTTATTCTATAAATTCACTTATAAGACTCTTACATAGATATAATGTGACAAATTCATTCAAAAAAAAATGCCTGTTTTTTAACAGGCATTTGTAAAATTTTAACAAACAATACGTTACGATTCAACTATCGGCGATCATCTCCACCTTTTTTATTATTCAGAATGAGATAAACAAGAAGGCCGATAATCACGAGTAAAAGTAAGATGATTAACATGATATTTATTCTTTAATTATTACATAAACGTCTTCGTTAGGCTTACGCATCAAATAATTTTCTCTGGCGAAGCGCTCTAATTTTTCGGAGTTACTCATCAATGCCTGCTGCTCTTCTTTTACTTCGAGAATCTTTTCCTGGTAGTAACTCTTTTCTGCTTCTAAATTTTTGTAATGCTCACGCATCTGGTATTGACTTATTAAGTCATTTGAATCAAAAAATACCATCCAAACGATGAACAGTGCACCGCTCAATAAAAAGAAATTCCTGAAAACACGAAGCCTTCTAATCATAACTCAAAGGTAGTGAAATTTATACCTACTCACCAAGTTGCCGAACCTGATTGACTAAAATTGGTTTTTGCGCTTTTCCCATCCGGGGCGTTTCGAGTGGAAATGGTTAAAACAAACTCAAATGGAAAGGATATCTGAAAATAAGGTGTTTTATAGAAGTTGGTATACGTTATAATACCTTTTATTATTCATACATAGGTCAGTTTTAGTCAAAAGATCAAAAAAGTATATAAATAATGAAATTACTCTTCAAAATTTGATCTCATTTTCTAAAAAGTTGACTAAAAAATTAAAAACACCTCAAAAAAATGACCTAAAATTTTATTTTTTTCAAAAAATCACTACCTTTGATTCATAGTTTATATGGACAACTAAACAAATAATTAGTATGAAGAATGTTATTCCTTTTGCAATTCTAGTTCTGGTAAGTATACTAGGACTATACAAGATGGGGGTTCCCACTACAATCGTAACAGAAGGCCTCAACACAGGTGATATTGCCTGGATGTTGGTAGCAACGGCCCTCGTATTGATTATGACTCCAGGCCTTGCGCTGTTTTACGGAGGCATGGTGAACCCTAAAAACGTGATTTCCACCATGCTGCAAAGTTTTGTGATGATGGGTATCATCTCAGTACTTTGGGTAGTAGTTGGTTTTTCACTGGCTTTTGGAGACACCATTGGAGGTTTTGTAGGGAATCCTGCGACTTTCTTTATGTTTCAGGGAGTTATGGATGGCAAGCCTTGGTCTTTGGCTCCTACCATTCCACTGATGTTGTTTGCTATGTTCCAATTGAAATTTGCAGTGATTACACCTGCTTTGATCACTGGTTCTTTCTCTGAGCGCATTCGTTTTACCTCTTATATCTTATTCGCTGTTCTTTTCAGTCTTTTCATCTATGCTCCATTAGCACACTGGACTTGGCATCCAGAAGGATTCCTTTTCAAACTAGGTGTTCTTGACTTTGCCGGTGGAACAGTAGTTCACATCTCTGCTGGTTGCGCTGCTTTGGCTGCTGCTCTGTATCTTGGAAAGAGAAAAGTGGAATCTCAAGTGGGTCCTGCCAACATTCCTTTCGTATTGATCGGAACTGGTTTATTGTGGTTCGGATGGTTTGGCTTCAACGCTGGTTCTGCTGTAGGTTCAGGTCCATTGGCGGTTTCCGCCCTTGCAACAACAAACTTTGCTGCAGCAGCTGCTGGTATCGCCTGGATGTTGTTTGAAGCTGCTCGTGGTAAAAAACCAACCGCCATGGGATTTGCAATCGGTGCTGTTGTAGGTTTGGTTGCCATTACACCTGCTGCTGGTTTCGTAACTGTTCCTGCTTCTATCTTTATCGGTACTGTTGCCTCCGTTGTTTCTAATATCGTGGTTGGCTTAAGAGCTAAAACTGAGTTGGACGACACCTTGGATGTATTTCCTTGCCACGGTGTGGGTGGTATCGTAGGTATGTTGATGACTGGTATTTTTGCTCATCAGGCAGTGAACGCCGCCAACACTACCGGAAACGGTTTATTCTTCGGCGAAACAACCTTGTTCGTTGCTCACTTGATGGCTCTTGGAATTGTGGTGGTATTCTCATTCGTTGGTTCATATGTTTTGTTAATCATTACCAACTTAATTTCTCCTCTGCGTGTAAGCGAAAAAGAAGAACTGGAAGGTTTGGACATTTCTCAGCACGAAGAAAAGACACTGGTTGCCACCCTTATCAATCAGTAATTAAGCGGTTATTTAAAAATAACCAGACAAACCAAAGAGCACCCTTCCCGGACGGGGGAGGGTGTTTTTTTTTATAATTTCAATGATACCCGATATTGATGGGGTTTATTGAAAACGTATTGATCGCGGGATACAAGCATGCAGTAGCATTGCCTTCAGCAATAGTATTTTTAATAGTATCTGAAATAAGTTCTTGTTGTCTCGATCGTTGTATTTGGAAGTCAATCTATTAGCAGTTATCAGGATTTTTCCTATTTTTGTGCCCTCATAGATCAAATAAACAAGAAAGATGGCCTACAATCTATTAAAAGGAAAAAGAGGAATTATTTTCGGAGCATTAGATGAAAATTCGATCGCATGGAAAGTGGCTTTGCGCGCATTCGAAGAAGGTGCTCAGTTTACACTGACCAATGCCCCCATTGCAATGCGCATGGGAGAAATTAAAAAACTGGCAGAGCAAACCAAGTCGGAAATCATTCCCGCGGATGCTACGTCCATCGAAGATCTTGAAAATTTGATTACCAAGTCCGTTGAAGTACTGGGAGGTAAAATTGATTTTATCCTTCACTCAATTGGTATGAGTCCGAATGTTCGTAAGGAGAAATCCTATGGAGACTTGAATTACGAATGGTATCTTAAAACCTTAGATGTATCGGCTTTATCATTTCATAAAGTCATGCAGGTGGCTGAGAAAAAGGATGCCTTGAATGAAGGTGGTTCTATGTTAGCTTTATCTTATATTGCTGCACAACGTACCTTCCCGGATTACTCTGACATGGCACAAGCCAAAGCTGCCCTGGAATCTATTGCCAGAAGCTACGGTGCTCGTTTGGGAGAGTTGAAAAAAATTCGTGTGAATACTATTTCACAAAGCCCTACCATGACCACTGCGGGTAAAGGTATTGCCGGATTTGATGCCTTTTACGATTTTGCTGATAAAATGTCTCCTTTGGGTAATGCCTCTGCAGAAGAATGTGCAGATTATTGTATTATCATGTTCTCTGATCTTACCAAGAAGGTAACGATGCAAAACCTCATGCACGACGGAGGCTTCTCCAGCTCAGGTATGACGAACGCATTGATGGAAAAGTTTTCTAATTAATACTTTTCAATTCCAGGAGGCGTTAACTCAACAAATGAAACGACTGATACTATTGTTTGCATCCATCCTTTTGCTTTCCTGCAGCGATTTTCAACGGTTGCAGAAAAGTGAAAATCCAACAGAAAAGTTGGAAGGTGCGATTGCTTACTATGAAAAAAAGGACTTTTACCGAGCGGGTTTACTTCTCGATGAAGTATTGCCGTTGGTGCGCGGTACCGACCTTGCCGAAAAGGCTTCTTATTATATTGCCTGGTGTCACTATCAGCAAGATGAGTTTGTATTGAGTACGTATTACTTTAAGGATTTCTATCTTACTTTCCCCCGCAGCCAATATACCGAAGAGGCTACCTTTATGCATGGGAAGTCTCTTTACCGCGATTCGCCGTATTACAACCTGGATCAAACCAATTCAGAGGAGGCTCTAAAGTACTTGCAGGAATATGTTAATAAATATCCGGAAGGCAAGTTTATCGATGAAACCAATAAATTGGTGGATGAGTTGCTTGGCAAGATTCGAAAGAAAACCTATGAAAATAGTATTCTGTATTGGAAAACAGGGAATTATAAAGCTGCTGTAAGTGCTTTGGGGTCGTTTCTCAATACTTACCCGGATTCAGAATATACTGAAGAAGTAGCCTATAAGCGCCTGGAGTCTCAATATTTGCTGGCTAAAAACAGCATAGCCTCTAAACAAAAGCAAAGGTATTATGAGGCTATCGAAATTTATTATACCTTTGTGGATAAGTACCCTAAGAGTACCTTTATTTCCAAGGCCGAAGAGATTTTCGGTAATTGTCAGGAAGCATTAAAATAAGTTCACATGAGTGCAAACAAAAAAGTAAATCAGATTTCGGCTAACATTGTTACGCGCGATACCGATAAAATCGAAGCCCTAAGCGGTAATCTTTACGAGTCACTGGTAATTATAGCCAAGCGTGCCCGTCAGATTTCGGTAAAGCAAAAAGAAGAGTTGAATGGAAAGTTGGCTGATTTTGCTTCTACTGTAGACAACCTGGAAGAGATTTTCGAAAACCGTGAGCAAATCGAGATATCAAAGCATTACGAGCGTATGCCGAAGCCTTCCACAGTAGCAATTGAAGAGTTTTTAGAAGGTAAAGTTTACTTCCGTAAAGCAGAAGAAAAAAATTAAATCAGCATGAAGCTCCACGGTAAAAAAATACTGTTGGGCGTAAGCGGAAGTATTGCGGCATATAAAGCGGCACAACTAGTACGCTTGTTGATCAAAGAAGGAGCAGAGGTAAAGGTTGTGATGACCGCCTCTGCTCTTTCCTTTATCACGCCTCTTACCTTGGCCACGCTCTCCAAAAATCCGGTTCTTACCGAATTTGAAAAGGAGGAGGGCCGTTGGAATAATCACGTTGAATTAGGCTTATGGGCCGATCTGATAGTGGTGGCTCCAGCCACGGCCAATACGCTGGCTTCCATGGCGCACGGAAGCTGTTCATCGCTGCTTTCTGTGGTATATTTATCCGCTCGCTGTCCGGTATGGGTGGCACCGGCCATGGATCTGGATATGTATGTGCATCCGGCTACTCAACGAAATCTTGATCAGTTAAAATCCGATGGAGTGCGTGTATTGGATGCCGTTCATGGCGAATTGGCAAGTGGTTTAGTCGGCCAGGGAAGAATGCTGGAGCCGGAGGAAATCCTTTCTGAAGTGGAACAATTTTTTTCTGTGATACCTATCTGGAAGGGGAAACGGGTATTAATAACAGCCGGTCCTACGCGCGAACCGATTG
The DNA here is from genome assembly GCA_025454925.1 of Cytophagaceae bacterium. Taxonomy (GTDB): domain Bacteria; phylum Bacteroidota; class Bacteroidia; order Cytophagales; family Cytophagaceae; genus JALONM01. The sequence continues at coordinate 11,101 of JALONM010000034.1, read as the reverse complement.
ATCCAGTCCGATATATTTCGAATCATTCCACCGGTAAAATGGGGTACCAGATTGCTGCAAGGGCCTTTTCCATGGGAGCCTCTGTAAGTTTAGTGTCGGGGCCTGTTAGCATACCAGCTCCTGAAGGTGTTCAAGTATATCCGGTTGTTTCGGCCCAAGACATGTTTGAAAAAGTAGAGCAGCTTTTTGATCAACATGATATTGTCATCTTTGCCGCTGCTGTAGCGGATTATACGCCTTCGGAGGTAGCTTCTGAAAAAATAAAAAAGGACGATGGCACCTTGCAAATTTCATTAAGCAAAACAAAGGACATTGCTGGTGAAATGGGGAAAAGAAAAAAGAGCCATCAATTTATCGTGGGATTTGCTCTGGAAACGAATAGGGAGTTGGAGCATGCTCAATCCAAATTGCAACGCAAAAATTTTGATCTGGTGGTTTTAAATTCCCTTCGCGATGCAGGCGCTGGTTTTGGACATGATACTAATAAAATCACCATTCTAAGGAAGGATACTAAAATGTTTCAGTTTGAGTTAAAAGATAAATCCTTGGTGGCAGATGACATCTTGAATTGTTTACTGGATTATATGAATGGCATAAAAAAATGATTCGCATGAAACTGATTTTGGCTCGTTTTTTATTTTATATGCTCCCTGTGCTTGCGCCTTTTATGCTGAGCGCTCAGGATGTAGAGTGCACCGTGACGATCGATAATCAGCAGGCTACTGATATTCCCAAAAATTTAATTGAAGACCTCAAACAAAACATACAGAATTTCATCAATAATCGTCGATGGACCGAAGATAATTTTGAACCCTTTGAACGAGTGAAGTTTAATTTATCTCTTACATTTGAACGAGGAGCTTCGATAGGTAATTATCCTTCTCGGGCCACGATACAGGTAGTTCGACCTATTTATGGCACTACGTATGAATCTGTTTCGTTTATGTTTCTCGATGAAGATTTTGATTTTGAATTTCAGTTGGGAACACAACTATTGTATAACGAAAATAATTTTGAAAGTCGCCTAACTTCTCTTCTTGCATTTTATACCTATGTGGTGCTAGCCATTGATTATGATTCGTTCTCTAAATTGGGGGGCTCCAAGTATGTGGAGAAGGCATTTAACATCGCTGGGATTGCCCAACAAAACGTAAATCAAGGTTGGGAGGTTGGAAACTTTTCAAATAAATGGGCACTCATAAATCAGCTCAATAATCAGCAATTTTCGCCTTTTCGTGAAATGCTGTACCAATATCATTACCAGGCCCTCGATCGTTTTTTAACCGATCGATCTCAGGCGCAAAAAACGATACTGACTTCCCTAAAAAAGATTGAAGGGATTCTTACCTTTTTCAATAACAGCATTGTCATCCGTAGCTTTTTCCTGGCGAAGTATAATGAGCTGATCAATATCTATGGCAGCGCAGATCCTGCCACCAAATCGGAAGTTGTAAAGCTTCTCACCAAATTGGATATTACCAATTCCGATAAATATAGAGCTATACAGAAGTAAAGGTTACTTGTAAGATTTTCTATTTGCGAGTATGATCGCCGCGTTTGATACTTATTATTTTGATAATAAAGCTAAAACCGTTTGCGTAACCTTTGAAACCTTTAATGATTCTGCAGCCAAGAATATATATGCAGAGGTGTTAGGGAATGTGGAGGAATATACCCCTGGCGAATTTTATAAACGTGAATTGCCTTGCATAGTAAGTTTGTGTAAGCAATTGCCTATTGAACAGCTTGAACTGATCGTGATCGATGGCTTTGTATACTTGGACGATGATTATGCGTTGGGTTTGGGTGGACGATTGTATGAAGCACTGGGCAGAAAGATTCCAGTGGTGGGAGTAGCAAAGTCAAATTTTACTGGCATACAGAAACTGAAAATTCCGATTGTGCGGGGTGAAAGTTTGAGGCCGTTGTTTATAACCGCGATTGGTATTGAACTTTCGGATGCTGCCAATTTGATACAACAAATGAAAGGAAGTTTCCGCATTCCTGACCTTTTGAAAACACTTGACAGATTTACCAAAGAAATAATTTGACTTCATTCGACTGGCGTCCATTGAAATGGATATTCTTTGGTGGGCACTCCATTTGCATGACGGAAAGCCAGTTCCTTGGCCGGCGCGAAGCGACGGCATGCGTGAGGGATAGGAGCGTGGCGCCGTAGGCGCTAGCGTATAGCCCGACCCAGAGCGGCCGAGAGGCCGCATGGGGCACGCCCAAGGCAACCCCCTAATCTTTTAGCAGAAATTCTTCTATGGAGAAACGACTCGTTAATGGAAGGACTTCAGAAGGAATCGAACAGAGGCCATAGATCGTGTGCTTCGCTTCTATAGAGAAATGCCGGATAAATCGGCAACCATTTGAACCCCTATTTCTCCATAGAAATTGTTCTATGGAGAAACGAGGAATAAAACCATTTTAAAATTACTCTTTTACATATCTTATATTTTCCTGCATGGTTCCTCGAGAGAAGTGGAGGATGTAGACACCAGCAGGCTGCTCTGAGATATCTAGCGTAAGAAGATGCCCTTCGCTGCTACAATGTTCCGTTTGAGTTTTGACCTGTTGACCAAGTGCGTTCAGCACCTGCACCTGGAGAGCACAATCGGCTTCACCGGAAGATTGAATCTGTAGAATTCCATTTCCAGGATTCGGATAGATTTCAACAAACGCATTCGATTGTACCCAAAGTTTCTTTATTTCAGAGAATTTGGATTTTCCTGAAATGTCTACCTGTTTTAATCGATAATACGTGAAACCTTCTTTCAGAGTAGGGTCATCAAAATGATAGTAGGACGTTTGTTGAGTCGTTCCATTTCCTGTGATTTTTTCCAGAGGGAAGAACGCTTTGCCGTCTGCACTTTTCTGGATTTCAAAGTAGGCATTCTCTTCCTCGCTGCTGGTGGCCCATTCCAATCGAGCCACATTTCCTTGCCGGTACACCTCGAAGTATAAAAAGGATACAGGTAAAATTTCAGTAAGACAAATTTTAGCAATGGTAGATTGGTCTGGTCCGGTAGAGTTTACGCGTTGAGTTTGAAATGCTCCGGCGGTAACAGGGAATGGCAAGGAATGTACACCGCCACCAAAGGTAACGCAGCCACTGCTTAGGTCTATGTTAACACCCGCTGTAGGGTAATCGTTATCGCTTCCTCCCATGTACATGCCAAAAAGACATGCACTCGCGGTAGCATCGAAAACCGAAATAAACCAGTCGTCGTTACCGCTGAAGGTAGCGCCGTTATGAGTAGTGGCACCACCACTTTGGTTAACCGTATTGAAGGTGATGGGCGAAACAAGGTAAGGACTCATGGAGGCCGCAGTGGAGTGTATCCCCAACACCACGACAGGTAATTCTCCAGCAGATAATTTTACCCCACCGTTTTTGTGAATGGTAGTATAATCAAAGCCTTTTCCATTGTCGGCGCCGTCGCCGCCAAAATAGGTGGAATATACCAATGCGGTGCCTGTGCTGTTCAAGCGTGTTAGAAAGCCATCACGAACGCTGAGTGTATTGTCGAATGGATTTTGCATGGGGAAATTAGCCGAAGTAGTTGTCCCCACAATTACCGCTTCTCCCGAGGTACTGACGTCTATGCCGGCACCACCGTCGAAGGAACTTCCTCCCAGGTAGGTGAAATAAGATATGGTACCTGTATTGTTTAATTTGGCAACAAATGCATCGTCGGCACCACCCTGTGCGGTTTGGAATGCTCCGGCAGTAGCTTGCGAAGCAGAAGCGGTCATTCCCGAAACAAATACCTCTCCAGCAGCATTTGCTACAATTCCCTTTCCTATGTCATTGGCCGCACCTCCCACATAGGTGCAATATCCAAGCGTGTTGTTGTTATTTATTTTTAACACATATGCGTCGTATCCGCCTTGAGCAGTAGTTTTATAAACGCCAGCGGTTGCAAAATTGGTAGTTGTTTGAGTGCGTCCGGTTATATAAGCGTTGCCCGAAGGATCCAGAGCCATGTCGATGGCATAATCCACTTGGGAATCCGTTCCTCCGTAATAAGTTCCATAAATTAAGTTGTTACCTGCCCCATTTAGTTTCACATAAAAAATATCTTCAAGTCCATCGGCTCCTGATTTGGTTGGTTGAATAGCAGTAGTTGTAGTTGGGAATGGTACCTGAGTCATACGAAAAATTTGCCAACCAGTGTGAGAGCCAGAGCCAATAGTAGATGCTACAACAAAATTTAAAGTAGTACCATTGACAAAGCCGTTTACTTGTCCGACGAGAACATTGGAGCCATTGATTAGGATTAAATTATCGACGGCACCATAGCTTCCTATTCCGGCTACAGTCACAGGGATTGCGCCGGTAGCTACGTTTAAAGTAGAAGGCGATACTTCCACAAATGCAGTTTGTAAACGAGAACTGGTATGCCCGGAGACGCAGATTTCTCCGGCGGCATTTACGGCGATGCCTGTTCCAACTTCACCGCCACTACCTCCAAGGTAGCTTACATAATCCAGTGCTGTTCCTGTAGTATTCACCCGAAATACGAATGCCTCGGTAGTACCATCGGTAGTTTTATCAAATCCGTTGGGAGAAGCTGCCACCGGAAATGCATTGTTCGTCCAGCCAGTGCCGAGCGTTCTGCCGGTATTATCCATGCAGGTAGATTCAAGATAGCCATCGTCGGAAGTGGCCGTGCCTATGTAGGTAGACCATTCAACGGTGTATGGATCAATCACCAACGGATAGGCGGAATTGTAATTTCCTTTAATACTGAATCCAAGCGTATGTTCATCTTTCAACATGTAAGCGACCTTCACTTCTTTTCTTTTTCCATTGATTTCCTGATACGAATAAGGCTTGCGATCCAATAAGGTGCCCCATCGTACAGTCATTTCCAACTCGCCTTTTTCATTCAGGTGCAATCGGTCAATTCCCTGATAGAGTAAGGATATGCTGGATATGTTGGCATGGGGTTCGAGAATGAAATCGTATTTCAGTTGATTATTTTTGTTATAGTACACCAGATCAATGCCTGGATATAGGTCCTTGTATCGAATTTGTTCATAACTGGCTACGTCTGTTACAAATGCTTGAGGGTTATTTCCTTTGAGAAAATTAAACCTAGTATGTTGCATTTGCTCTCCTACGATTTCAGGTTGGGCGCAAGCATTCACAAACTGCACAGAGAAACCTAGAGTCTCCTTCTTTTCGGCCTTGGTAAGAGGCGTTCTTTCCGTTTGATTGGCATTTACATCGGCTTCCCGGAAAGCCAGTCGCTGAAATGCATAACCGATCCCCTTAGATCCGAAATAGGCGTTTCCGCAGAATGCTTTTGAATAAAATTTAACTGAACCAATGGCTGGATATTCAAAGTTTTCGAATCGCTCCAACTGACCCTTATTTTCAGTAAAGGAAACATTGGCCTTCAGCATTTCGCAGAAAGGAATGGATTTACTGGTTTTGGCAATGAGATGAAGGTCTTTTACCGTTAGTCCGGCCAATTGGTTAATCGCCTTGGGTGTAACCTTAGAACTAAGTGTTGTGTTGAAGGAAATTAAATCTGCCCTGCTTTCGGTAAGTGGAGATACCTTTTCCTTCGGCATGCTGCACGAATGAAACAAGGACATTAAAACAATAGCGAAGAGACTAATTCGAGACGAGAGGTACATGGTTCAAATGAATATGGCTACAACTTAAGAATGAACTTAACAATCATTGAATTCTATTAAGCTTATACGAAATGAAAATAAAACAGTAAAGTATAGTTGCAATATTTTTACAAAAACATGTGAAAAAAAAGGTCGTTAAAAAGATAAAAACAGTGTTATATTTTTCAGAATAGACGCAAGACTAAACGTATTGAAAACACTAAAGCGAACTTTTTTGATAGTCATTGTATTGCTTAAAGGACAAAAAAAGGTACAAATTTAGAAGTAAGAGAAGATTGGTTCCATTTAAGAAACAGGAATAGTCAAAAGTACGATTGAATTTCATTTTTTATTCTTTGGAAATTCGTTGAGGGTAGATTTTTATGAAGTTTTTTTTGATTTTAAACATCTTTACATAGAATTAAAAGGAACGCCCGATTGCTTGTTTTTTGGTAGTCATAATGTTTATTTTTAAAGTATTTTACTAGTTTTTATTGCGATTATAGAGAAATCTGATGAGTTAAAATACCCGCTAAAGTTCGCTTATGGTAGGTAAAAACTATTGAAAATTTCGGATTGCTTACATACAATTATTTCTTTCCATAAGTCTAAAACGAAACAAGACATTATGAAAAGGAAGCTCTATCTACTCCCCATCCTTCTTCTGTGTTTGTCCATTGCAAGACTCTTTGGTCAATGCGGCCAGATAGTGTGGCAGGATGAATTTAATGGAAGCGCCGTTGATAACACTAAGTGGAATTTCTCAACAGGTGGTGGCGGTTGGGGTAATTTCGAATTGCAAACCTATACGAATAGCTCGAACAATGTTCGTATTGAAAATGGTAGGCTTGTAATTGAAGCCATTAATTCGAATGGGAACTATACGTCTGCTCGCTTAAATACCCGTGGGAAGTTTGACCGCCGGTATGGTAAATTCGAGATCAGGGCCAAATTGCCCACAGGAACCGGATTATGGCCTGCCTTTTGGCTCCTTCCAGAGACAACGGTAGGGTGGCCTATGTCCGGTGAAATTGACATAATGGAAAATAGAGGAGATCAACCTAATGTCAATCATGGTACTTTGCATTATGGAGCAGGCGGCTCCGATGCCTTAAGACGATTTGATGGCACTTCTTATACCCTGCCCTCCGGTAACTTTGCGGATAGTTATCATACCTTTTCTGTGGAGTGGGAATATGGAGTGATTCGCTGGTATGTGGATGGCAATCTTTATAAAACGGAAACCCGTAGCCCGAATTCTTTGTCACAAGGCACTACTGGTGATCCCTGGCCCTGGGATAGCTACAACTATTACCTCATCGTAAACCTTGCAGTAGGTGGGCCAGCTACCCCCTTTACAGGAAGGCAAAATCCTAACTTTGGAACGAGTGGTAAATTGGAAGTAGAATATGTACGTGTATATTCCTCTCCCCAGCCTCAAATAGTGATTACTGGAAAAAATAGGGTTTTTCAAAATTCTGTCGCTACGTATTCGGTGCCTACCTCTCCCGGACAAACGTATTTGTGGACAGTACCCGTGGGGGCCACCATCACAGCAGGACAAAATACCAATCAAGTGACTGTTAACTGGGGTACCTTGACCAGTGCCAATATTGGAGTAAGAATAACGCACGGGGCAGGCGCATCTTGTCCTGGTAATTCTTTCGATTATACCAGAGAAGTGACCATTTATAAAAATGAATGCAATTTCTTATATCACAATTTTCAAGGGTATTCAACCATGAATGCTGGCATAGCGCCAGGGGTGCTTTCCGAACAAAACAACCCAGCTCCGAATGTTGTGAACAACAGCCCACGTGTCGGTAGGTATGTTCGAAATGGTTCGCAGCAATACGATGCTTTGTTTTATAATGATGCTTTACTAAATCCAGGAACAGATTATTCCAGTGGTACCTATGTTATAAAAATGGATGTTTATACTGCTGCTCCTGTAGGTACGGCGATTGATATTCAGCTTGGGAATGCCGCCGCCTGGGGTGCTTATCCCGCAGGCATCCATAGTTCTTATACCGCTGCTACCGCCGCGGTGAATCAATGGCACACGGTTACGTTTTCATTTGCTGCTTTTGTAGATCCTAATAGAGCTGCCTTTCAGAACAACCTCGATCGATTGGTATTTTTGTTTCAACCGAATGCTTATACAAATACTACCTTTTTTATCGATAACATCCGGAGAGAATTGGTACCTAGCGCACCTACTCTTACGATCAATGGTTTAAATGCAGTTGCCAACAATCAGACTGGTGTGGCGTATACCGCCACCGGAGGAAACGCAGGCAATCAATATCTATGGTCCACACCAGTGGGTTCTACCATTGCTTCGGGTGCTAACACCAATGCCATCTCTGTAAATTATGGAGTACTGGGAGGAATTGTATCCGTGCAGGAGCGTGTGGCAGCCGGTTGTTATGGACCCGTGGCCACTCGTTCGATTTCGGTAGGAGGTAGCTCTTGTGCATTGTTTTCGGATGAATTCGATAACAACAATACAGGCACCTGGATCGCAAATTCCGCAGGTTCTGGTTTCATCCATTCGGAAGCTATTACTGATTGGAAAGTGAATTCCCCTGGTTATGGGGAGTGGGCATACTTTGAATATACCATCAATGATGGAACGAATCCGGTGTTGCTTGATTTCACGAATCCAGTGAACAATCCGGTAATGAAAATCAGGGCCAGAGCTTCCTCTTCCCTGATGATGAGCGTAACCCTGGTCGACAATGCAGGAATGGCCGCCGCCAATCAATACCTCACACCTCTGAATAGTTTGATTCTAAATTCTACCAGTCAGGAGTACACCATAGACTTTAACGGACAGTTCTGGGATCAATATGGAACGCCCGGTGGAACCTTAGATCAATCCCGAATTGCAAAAATTCGCATCGCCTTCAATCCTGGTTTTGCCAGTTTCCCCTATGCCAATCCGGCCGGAGGAACCTTTAACTCGGCCTTTATTGGAGATGTGTTCATCGACTATATTCGGATCGGAAATGATTGCGCCACGGCTCTTGCTAATTTTAGCGCTTCCGACTTTGTATTGTGTGGGACGACTTCATCCGTTACGTATACCGACAACAGCAGCAATACCAATACTTCTACTACCTATGCCTGGAATTTTGGTGCGGGAGCAACACCTGCTACTGCCACCACCAGAGGGCCTCACAACGTTACCTACAGTACATCAGGTCCCAAAACAGTAACCTTGACGTTAAATGGAACGGTTACTCGTGAACGCCAGAATTATGTATACGTAAGCCCTGCCAGCCCCGGCGGTTGCGTATTCCAGGATGAATACGACAACAATACCGTGAGTGCATTAACAGCTGCGCAAGGTAATTTCACCTTTACTGAAAACACTAATCAGTTTCATATATCCACCACCGCCCATGGAGAATGGGAAACCTTTTCTCAAGGCATAGAAGCGGCAGGTGCTTTACGACCTGTTGATTTTGCTTGCGCAGGAACACCTGCGGTCATTAAGGTGCGAGCAAAAGCGAGTAGCCCGGTGGCACTTCGTTTGAACCTTGCGGATGTAAATAACCGCAGTACCAATAATGCAGCCACGGTGGCTCAGACAATGGTACTTAGCACCACATTCCAGGAATTCACCTTGAATTTCGGAGGAAGGTTCTTTGATCAATACAGCAATGGTGGACCATTCCAGCTTGACTCTACCAACATCACCCGAATGATGTTTGCGGTGAATCCTGGATTTTCATCGTTCCCATGGAATGGATTTAACGCTAGCTTTAATGGTACCATTGACATCGATTACATACAAATAGGTACTTGCGCCGGAAGTCCGGAGATAAATGTGATACAGGCCGCTAATACTATTTTAACAAATGGCACGTATTCCTTTGCAGCGCAAAATGTCAATACTGCCAGTGCTGCCGTTACCTTTACCATTCAAAACACGGGCAACGCAGCGCTTAACCTGACAGGTACGCCACGAATTGCTATATCAGGTGCCAACGCTGCGGATTTTACTATTACACAGCCTGCCGTATCATCCATCGCGGCTGGAGCGAACACTACTTTTACCGTAGTATTTAATCCTTCCGCTGCTGGTGCCAGAACAGCACAGTTATCGATAGCCAATGATGACAATACCGGGGCTGAAAATCCTTATATCATTGTATTAAATGGAACGGGCAATTGTCCAACAATTACCACTGCCAATGCAGGCGCCGATCAAACAGTTTGCGCCGCAACGGCTACCCTGGCTGGTAACGTTCCAACTACCGGAACAGGGACCTGGTCGGTGGTGAGCGGTACCGCCACCATCGCCAATCCTACAAGCGCCAACTCCGGTGTAACCGGACTAGGCACTGGAGCAGCTACTTTACGCTGGACCATCAGTTTGGCTTCCTGCACACCTTCCACCGACGATGTAGTGATTACGCGCAATGCGGCTCCTACAGCGGCCAATGCGGGTGCCGATCAAACGGTTTGTGCAACAACGGCCACTCTTGCTGGCAATGCACCAGCCGTTGGAACGGGAACCTGGTCCGTAGTAAGCGGCACCGCCACCATTACAACGCCTACCAGTCCTACTTCAGGCCTTACCGCCATCGGAGCAGGAGCAGTGACCCTGCGCTGGACCGTAAGCAATGCACCATGCGTTGCTTCTACCGACGATGTAGTGATTACACGCAACGCAGCACCTACAGCGGCCAATGCGGGTGCCGATCAATCGGTATGCGCTACTACTGCCACACTTGCTGCTAATGCTCCAGTCGTTGGAACGGGTACCTGGTCTGTAGTAAGCGGCACGGCTACCATTGCCAACGCCAACAGTCCTACCTCCGGCCTTACCACCATCGGCGTGGGTGCCGTCACACTACGCTGGACCATCAGTAACGCGCCATGCGCGGCTTCTACCGACGATGTGGTGATTACAAGATTGGCAGCACCAACTATCGCCAATGCTGGTTCCGATCAGTCGGTATGCGCTACTACTGCCACACTTGCTGCTAATGCTCCAGCCGTTGGAACGGGCACCTGGTCTGTAGTAAGTGGAACGGCAACCATTGCCAACGCCAACAGTCCTACCTCAGGCCTTACCGCCATCGGTGTAGGTTCTGTAACCTTGCGCTGGACCATCAGCAACGGTGTGTGTACACCTTCAACCGATGAGGTTGTGATTACACGCAACGCTGCTCCTACAGTGGCCAATGCAGGTGCCGATCAATCGGTATGTGCTAACTCGGCCAACCTGTCGGCCAATGCGCCAACCGTTGGTACCGGAGTTTGGTCTGTAATAACAGGCACAGCCACCATTACGAATCCATCCAGCGCAACCACTTCGGTAACGGGCTTGGGAGCAGGTTCTGTCACACTACGCTGGACCATCAGCAACGCGCCATGCGCGGCTTCTACCGACGATGTTGTCATTACCAATACAGGCGGCTTAACGACTGCGAACGCAGGTGCCGATCAAACC
>JALONM010000097.1 GCA_025454925.1 Cytophagaceae bacterium | reverse complement strand
AAATGGACGGAGCACCCATACCGAATGGAGCGGGATCCATCTATGAATGCAGAAATGATTTCAGCCTACGAGCAACGGTACACCGCTTTTGAGCAAAAGCATCGTTAAGCCACATAGGTGACTCAAGAATATTTTTCAATTAAATTCTGAAGCTTTTCCAAGCCTGGGCTTTTTTCTACCCAGGTTACCGTGCCATTTTCGTAATGTGTGCAGCGAAAGAAATTTTCAAGCCATTCAATCTGCTCGCCCATGAAAGGCTTTCCATGTTCATTCAGCACCAGCATGCCAAGTGGTTCTGAAACGGACCTGTGATTGAAAAGAACGGAGTAGTCATTTTCCGTGTGCTCGGTAAAATGGGGTACCAGCTGCTGATTAAGATTCAGAAATACCGAGGATAGGAGTGGGGCATTATATCCCATGGAAGTTTCGTACAACTGCTGGTTGATAGCCAGGTTGAAACGTTGCATGTACGCGCCGGCATTGTCTTTTCGAACGTAAAGAATAGTGCTCTGTTTGGCCAGTAGCGGATCTTGCAGACTGGAATGCCTGAAATCATAGGAAGCAATCAACTCGGATTCTACGCAATAAGTAAGCTTTCCGGAATGCTCATCTTCAAAAGTTACCTCAATGGAGCGCGCCCGGTAATCCATCGCATCGTCTTCCATGTCGGGCATGGCTTCTTTGAAAATACGGTATCCCTTATCCTGAAATGCCAATTGTATTCTTTCGGCATAATGAACGGCCAACAGCCATAATTCAACCCGCACTATTTTTCCCTCTTCCACAAATTCAGAAATCAACATGTGCGCTTCCTGCACCCGACACATGCTATGAAATATGCCTCTCCAATGAATTCCGTTTTTGATTTCGCATTTGGTAAATTCAAGTAAAGAACGGTCTCCCGTATAATCGACCTTAAATAACTCTTCCATAGTAGTGGTATATTGGCCTACCAGCTCCCCATGCTCCAATACATCAATAACCGGAATTTCCATTGAATTAAAAGTAACAAAATAACCATGGAAAGGCTCTCCGTTTTTATAATTGCCCGTTAATGATGACAGATTGTTTACATGATAGGTATAATGTACCGATTGAGTAAGTAACCCATTGTCATAATAATGCTCTAAGATAACCTTCCCTTCATAAGGATCCGAAGAAATGTGTTTGCCATGAAGATTCCCTTCCGCATTGCGGTGTTCAGTATCGTAGGTATATGCCATAAAAAAAAATTATAAAAAATAGTGGAGGGGACCAGAAAAATTGAATTCAAGATTACACAATTCAGCCCACAATACCATACAAAAGGCGGCTAATAATGAGTCTTCTCCTGGAATGATAGCGTTTAAGGTATTTGCGCGCGTATTGCTTTTACGGGCCATTCCCCGTACTTTTGCCTTCCGGCTTGCAAGATTGCTTGCCTGGTCGATAACGCGGAATGCAAAAAGAGTATGGATTATTTTCATTACAAAGAAGGAAAATTATTTTGTGAAGAGGTGCCCGTAGAGGCTATAGTAAAAGCGGCAGGCTCTCCTTGTTACATCTATTCAGCCAATACCCTGCGCGAGCATTACCGCAAGTTTTATAAAGCGTTTTCAGCGCTGGATCCTTTAATTTGCTTTTCTATAAAAACCTGCAATAACCTCCACATCATACAAGAGCTGGTTGCCGAAGGATCCGGTATCGACACCGTAAGTGGTGGCGAAATATTCCTCGCTCGCAAAGCAGGTGCCGATGCTCGCAACATCGTATTTGCCGGCATTGGAAAAACCGATGAAGAAATTTTATTCGCCCTGGATCAGGAGATCGGTATTTTCAACATCGAAAGCGCCGAAGAATTTGAGAACCTTGCGAGGCTGGCCAAGATGCGCAATAAAAAAGTGGATGCAGCATTGCGCGTAACTCCTGATGTGGTGGATGAAAAAACACATGCCAAAACCAAAACCGGATACAAAGGAAGTAAGTTTGGTGTCGACATCGACAAAGCCATACAGTTTTTTAATACGTACGGAAAAGATACCCATGTAAGTCTTTGTGGAATACACATCCATATTGGCTCTCCCATATACAGTCCGGCGCCGTACGAAATAGCCATTAAAAAAATACTTTCCCTTATTGAAGAACTGAAACAACAAGGTCATGCTGTTCGAATCTTCGATATCGGAGGAGGTTATTCAGCCGATTACGAAAAAGGTAAATCGGCGTCCTACGAAGATTTTGCAGCGGTGATAGTGCCTTTGTTAAAACCCTATGTTGAAAAGGGAATGAAGATTATTCTCGAACCGGGAAGAACCATTTCCGGCAATTCGGGAATACTGGTGAGCAAAGTATTGTACCGAAAGGAGGGAGGCCATAAAAAATTCATCATCATCGACACGGGCATGCACCACCTCATACGCCCGGCCTTGTACGATGCCAACCATTTCATGTGGCCTGTTGTTTCAGATGGAATCAGCAACGAAGGGCGTGTCGTGGATGAAAAGGGAGAAGGCCTGCAAGCCTACGACGTAGTAGGGCCGATTTGCGAATCCAGTGACTACCTGGCCAAAGACCGGTATTTGCCTGAAATGAAAAAGGATGACCTCCTGGCCATATTCACCGCTGGAGCCTATGGCATGGTGATGTCGAGCAATTACAACGCTACCTGCAAGCCCGCCGAAATAATGGTAGACAAACAGCAAGTCTTTGTGATTCGCGAACGCGAAACCTATGAAGACCTTATTCGCAGCGATAAAAAATCCACATTAACGGTATAGCAAAGGTGAATATCAAACTTTCTATAGTTGTTCCTTGCTACAACGAAGCGCGCAACATTCCGCTTATCCTCGACCGATTCGCACAGGTTATACAACGACAGGATGTGGAAGTGGTGCTGGTGAACAATGGTTCTACCGATGCCAGCGCAGAAGTGCTGCAACAATTGTTACCCGCCTATCCGTTTGCACGTACCGTGTTGGTCCCAATCAATCAGGGGTATGGTTTCGGAATACTTTCCGGATTGAAAGCTTGCAGAGGTGAATTTATCGGTTGGACACATGCCGACATGCAAACAGATCCAAAGGATGTCATTCGCGCCTTAGAAATTATAGAAAAAGAAAACAACCCACAAACCACCATGGTGAAAGGGCTACGTAAAAAGCGCCCATTCAGCGATGCCTTTTTTACAGTAGGAATGAGCGTGTTCGAATCGCTTTATTTGGGTAAAGCCTTATGGGACATCAACGCGCAACCAAATATTTTTCATCGTACTTTTTTTGCCAACTGGCCACAGGCTCCGCACGATTTTTCGCTCGACTTATTCGTTTTATACCAGGCCAGAAAAAACAATCTTCGTGTAATCCGCTTCCCAGTGCTCTTTAAGGCACGACTCCACGGACATTCAAGCTGGAATACAGGACTTAAATCCAAATGGAAATTCATCAAGCGAACACTTGAGTTTAGCACCAAGCTCAAAAAAAATCTATAGAGAATACCTTCTATCGCCCCAGTATATGCGCTTTCATCGATAGCCCGAACCTTGAGCTACGCAGGGGTGCACTCAAAAAAAAAGCCGGAGTTATTCCGGCTTTTCCCTAGCAGAGGTGGATATTGGTTATTGAATCTGAATTTTTTTGCAAGTGAAGGCTTCGCCTGAGAATACTTTGGCTGTATATAAACCTGGGGCCAAGTCCGATAATGATAAAGTTTCGATATTATTTTGAAGACTTTTGGTTTTTACCAAGGTACCTAGCGCATCTCTTAGTTCCATTTTGTCCAGCTGTTCACCTTCAATGGTAAGATAGGATTGCGCCGGGTTGGGATATAGTTTTACTTCGGTGTCGAGGTATTTTTGTTTGTTGAAACTGCTTACCAGATCGGCATTGTACAGCTCGGTTACTTGTGTGCTGTTGAGTGCATAATTGTAAATTTTCAAATCGTCGAGATAGCCCAAGTAGGGAAACGTGCCATCGTACCGGGATCCGATTTTCGCAATATTTTCACCGTAATACGTATAGATATTGTAGTTGTCGGTGTAGCTGTATTTTAAATCTCCATTGAGATAAAAGGCCACCAGGCTGCTGTTGGAGTTGCTTGTTTCTCTTCTTACCACGACGATATGATGCCAGGTATTGAGGGAAGGAATGGGAGTACCGGCGAAGAGGGTGGTGCGAAAATTGGAATTTACATCCGGATTTCCATCGTAAAGATAGGAAGCCAATTTTATATCGCCTTGTACCGGATCAATCCAAATGGACTGGTCGCCACCGTAGCCTCCGATGCTCATGATGTATTGTTTGGCGGTGTTGCTGTTTAATTTAATCCACAAAGAGTAGGTATAATCGGGAGTAAATAGGTTTGTGCTTCCTTTTATGCTAACCTGTCTGTTTTGTAATGAACTGGCCATCGAGCAAAGTGAGCTGTAAAAGGTAACCGGAAAACGTCCGAACTCCAGGGCATCCTGGTTTCCGAAACGATCGGTAGCAGGCAGTGGCTTTAAGCTTTCAGATTTTGAAACCGGTCCGGAACAATCCTCGAGATAGTCGTTGTATATAAACGGTGCCTGCGCCACACAGGAATCGGTATGGCCCTGCACTGCATTGCGATACCAATAGGTATCGTCGTCGAAAGTAAATTCCAATTGGCCAAAAAGGCAAGTACTAGAAACTACGGTAAAGAGTGTAGTAAATATTTTCTTCATAATTATTCGATTTGTTAATAGATGCAAAAAAGTGAGCCCGTGACGCATATTTTGGAAAAAAAATTTGTGACATTTTGGTCAACGTTATCTTTTGCTCGCTTACAATAAAATATTTCTATTGAAAAATTGAAGAATTTATTTTAAACTGAAAATTCGTATGAAATGGATTGCACTACTACTGCTTCTAATATTTCCTGCCAGCCGTATTTCCACTTTTTTAGAAAAAGATGCGCGTGCTCACAATGCTTTCTCCCTGCGCATGTTGGCCATGGAAGAGTCGATTTCAAAAAAGGAAAATAGCGTGCTTTGCACCTATGGTATACGGAACTGCTTTGGCTTGTTATACCCTGGGGCTTCTGCCGCCACAAAAGAGGAATTTCAGCAGCATTTTGGTTTTCATAGTGATCCGGTTGCTCAACTGAGCATACAACGGGAATCGAACTTGCTGTTAAAAAAAAATTCCAAAAGTTCAGTTTATTTGGCTAATTCTGTTTGGCTTCGCAACCACTATCCAATAGATGCCTGCTATAAAAAAATTATGACAGAAAACGCTGGTACCATACGAACGCTGAGCTCTGCGCTGGAGCTTAATAATTGGGTAGCCAAGGAAACTAATAATGAAATCAAACAGTTGCTTACTGAAAATGAAGTTGCTCCCCTGCAATTGATGCTGGCGAATTGTGTAACCATGGATGCCTTATGGGAGTCTCCGTTTGAGGTGAATGCCACGAAATTAGAAAACTTTTATACGCCCAAGGGAGCAGTGCAAGCGCCTACCATGAGTGGCATGGTGCATAAGGGAACCGTTTTTCAGAATGATACTATGTTACTGGCACAGTTGCCCTTCCAGGATAATTTGGCTATGACGATTGTGATGCCCAAGGTGAAAGATTTTAAATTGGAATGGAATAAAACTATGGAGTTGAGGCTGAAAGGGGAAAAAGATTTTTTTGAGGACTATCGACTTTGGACAGACCGGGAAAGTTTTATTATTCATTTACCAAAGTTGAAACTGGAGTCCTCGATCAATTTGATTCCTTTAATGAACCGCATGGGAATGACGCGCTTTTCATCTCAGGTTGATGCTGAATTTGCAAACATTAATCCCTCGCTGTTTGTAGAAATGGCGAAGCAAAAGGTAAAGCTGGAGGTAAATGAAAGGGGTGTAAAAGCATCCTCGGGAACGGTGGTTGGCTTAGCGGAACGTGCTATGCCCAATAGTTACTGGTTTGATCATCCGTTTTATTTTTTCATTCACCATCGTACCACAGGTGAAATAATTTTTACGGGTAAAATTACAAACCCTCTCAAATCCTAGACCTTCTCGTTCTCTTTTCGAGTAGCCGCCTTTTTACATGAATCAGCATGTCGCGATTCTGCTACTACCATCTAGCGTCACAAATCCCATCCGCCAAGGGCATCATCACTTTCTATTAATCAATACAATAGTGTATGTCCCGAATATTCAAATCCGATTATTGCACATTGGCGGCAAACTCGTAATTACCTGAATTGAAGCTATAGGTAACGGTGCTGGTACCGGTGCTGGTGCCTGTAGTCACCACATGATCGTAGAAGCCACCAGGAGCAATGACTTGAGTAGTCGTAGGTGCATTGGTAAAATATACAGGATCGAAATTGATGGTTATTGTAATTGAAGTAGGAGTAGTATTGGTAAAGCGTATGGTCTCAGTGCTGTTGGCTCCAACGGTAATAGAAGGACTTTGCGCATCAACAGCTCCGCCGCCGACAGATACTTTTATACCTGAATTTTTTGTGACCCTGCCGGCTATCAAAAACGTATCCTGGTTGGAGGTGATTAGCTTAAAATCTGAAAAATAGTCTCCGTCCAGGTTTGTTCCGCTCATACTGAAGGGAATAAAGGTATTGCTGGATAGCGCTGGGAATGGGAGACTCAATCCGATAGGGTTGAACTGGATCATATTGGAATGGGAGAAGCTGGTGACGTTGATGTTTTGAGAAGTTGGATTACTGAGTGTGAAAATTACCTGGTCACCGTTTTTTTCGAACGTGCCCATGAAATAGTCTCCTTTTTGGCTTTTGGGAGAACGTAACGGCTGCAATAGTACATTGTTGTTGTCGAAGGCAAGCGGTAAGTATGGACTTGGAAGCGTAACTTGTGGCAGACTTGTGTAATTGTTGGAAATAATGTCTGCCAATAAATAGGAAGGACTATGGATGGTATCTCCGTTATTAGTTAGCAGAAAGAGCGAAAGGTATGTGGTAGTAGCTATGGTTTTGCGGAACTCACGAATGATTTCGAAGGTAGAGGCCGAGGAGAAGTTCTGAAGAATGAATATGGTGTCTTGGATCGTTTCGGTTGAAGTATTTGTATTATTGGTTCTGATGCCATACCCTCTAATGTTGATGGCTGCTTCGGATAGAATAGCAGCGCTAAATTTTATACGTGCAAATCCGGAAGGAGCGAAAACAGTATCGCTATTGATGTCGAGCACTGCTAACCTGATATTGCTAGTGTTTTCGTTGATTTCTTCCTTTTTACAAGAATTAAAAACAATAAGCGTTGTAACAAGCAACAACAATACGGAAATAGTTTTCATAAATAATTCAATTAAAGGATAAAATCGATCAAGAATCAAGCCAATACAGACTTACTATATTCTTTTATACCTCGATTTAGTAAACGGCAGAATTTGGAGGATATTAGGATTGTGATTCAATCAGAGCCAGAATTTCTTCTACATACTCACGTGAATTGGAAAGACGAGGAACCTTATTTTGACCACCAAGTTTCCCTTTTCCCTTAAGCCATAAGTAGAAAGTGCCTTTGGGTGCCATGTGAATTCTGGGCATTCCCAAGGCCAGGTCCTTGTAACGCTTGGCTTCGTAATCGCTATTACTAGATTTTAAATGCTGGTCTAAACGATCGGTGAATTGTGCTTTGTTTTCGGGTTCCTTTTCGAATTCTATAATCCATTCGTGTGCACCTTTACTATTCCCTTCAAAGTAAACAGGAGCGGCGGTAAAATTTAAAAGAATGGCGCCCGTTTCTTCACATGCTTTTGAAATGGCGGATTCTGCATTTTCAATCATCAATTCTTCCCCAAAGGCATTGATAAAATGTTTGGTCCTGCCACTGATGCGGATGCGGAAAGGTTGCAAAGAAGTGAAGCGAATGGTATCGCCGATGAGGTAGCGCCAAAGGCCTGCATTGGTGCTGATGACAAGGGCATAATTTACCCCCAGTTCCACCTCGTCGAGGCGAAGTGTTTTGGAAGAGGTGACATTCCCCGTGAAATCGTCTAATGGTATAAATTCATAGTAAATACCATTATCCAGCATGAGCAGCATATCCTTTTGGTCTGGCTGGTCCTGGAAGGCAAAGAAACCTTCCGAAGCGCTGTATGTTTCATAAAACAGGACTTTGTTGCCTGGGAAGAATTTTTTAAAAATTTCTTTATAGGGATCAAAGGCAACGGCCCCATGGAAAAACACTTCAAAATTTGGCCACACTTCAAGCAGGTGTTGTTTGCCTGTGCGGGCCAGAATATCGTTAAGCAAGACCACCGTCCAGGTGGGCACTCCGGAAATGCTGGTAACGTCTTTGGAAATTACACCGGTGGCGATGGCTTCGAGTTTACTTTCCCATTCGTCCATCAAGGCCACTTCAATAGAAGGGGTTCGCACAAATTCCGCCCATTTCGGCAAGTTGGCCATAATTACCGCGGAAACATCACCGATAAAAGAATCGGAAAGATGTGGGTTGGGAGCAAGGGATCCTCCAATGCCAAGACCCAGGCCATCAAACATTTTACTTTCCGGATGATTGACCATATACATGGTTAGCAAATCCTTTCCTCCTTGGTAATGGCTTTCTTCCAGGGCTTCTTTGGATACCGGAATAAACTTGCTTTTGGCGTTGGTAGTGCCTGAGGATTTCGAAAACCAACGCACCTCGGAATTCCACAGAACCTGCTGCTCTCCGCGCATCATCCGTTCGATATATGGCACCAGTGCTTCGTAAGGAGATACAGGCACCAGGTTTGAAAATTGTTCTCCGTTTTTAATGGAGGCATATTGATGCAATTTGCCCCATTCGGTTTTTGCTCCTTGCACAAGCAGGTTGTTGAGCAGCATTTCCTGTGCACGGAAAGGATCGGTTTTATAGGCCTCAATGCGGCTGATCCTTTTTTGTAAAAAATACTTTATGGTCGCGTTTAAAATTCCCACGGTAAAGGCTTGCTGCTATTTTAATTGGTAGGCATTATTGGCAGTGTATCGTCGTTTTCCAGAAGATCGTCTTTGCGTTTTAATTCAAAGTGTTTCCCTAAGTACACTTTGCGCACCAGTTCGTCGGCGGCCAATACTTCGGCTGTTCCGCTGCGTAAAATTTTTCCTTCAAAGAGCAGGTAGGCCCTGTCGGTGATGGATAAGGTTTCGTTTACATTGTGGTCTGTAATCAGTATGCCAATGTTCTTGCGTTTAAGCCGTGCAACAATGGTTTGAATTTCTTCTACTGCGATAGGGTCAACACCGGCAAAGGGTTCGTCGAGCAATACAAAACTAGGATCTACTGCTAATGCGCGTGCAATTTCGGTTCGCCTGCGCTCACCTCCCGATAATACACCTCCCGGATTTTTACGCACGTGCTTCAGGCTGAATTCTTCCAGCAGTTCTTCTACTTTTTCTTTTTGCTGAGCTTTGGTTTTGTTCGACATCTGAAGCACCGAAAGGATATTTTCTTCAACCGTTAATTTCCGGAATACGGAGGCTTCCTGCGCCAGATAGCCCAGTCCGCGGCGTGCCCGCTCGTACATAGGAAGATCTGTAATGTCTTCGGAATCGAGGAAAATACGGCCTTCGTTGGGTTTAATTAGACCCACAATCATATAAAAGGTAGTGGTTTTGCCAGCACCGTTAGGCCCCAGTAAGCCGACGATTTCGCCTTGTTTTACCTCTACCGATACATGATTGGCGACAATACGTTTTTTGTATTTCTTCAGCAGATTTTCCGAATGTAAAATCATTCTTCCCCTTCAAATTTTATATCTCTTATTTGCAGTTGTAAGGAACGTTCACCATTGAATTCATTCTCTTCCAATGAAAAGCAGAGATTAAATTTATCCCCTTTTTTAATTCTTTCAAAATACTCAGGCATACCAAAGCCAATTGCTTCGCAAATAGCTGAATTTCCTTGCTTTATGCTCAATTTAAGATGTAAGTCTTTGAGCAATCGGGATCGTCCGGAATCTTGTACACCTTTGCAAAGAAAAACAGGTTGCATATTCTGAGGTCCGAAAGGGGCCATTTGTTTCAGTATATTGTAGAATCGATAATTTACCTGGTCCAAACGAATTTCCTGATCAATAATCAGATTTGGAATGCGCGATGCTTCTTCTATCGTATCTCGAACGACCTTATCGAATTTTTCTCTGAAGGCAGGAATGTTTTCGGGTTTCATGGTAAGTCCGGCGGCATACATATGCCCTCCGTACTGCAGCAGTAATTCTTCGCAGGCGCCAATGGCTTCATGCACATCGAATCCTGCAACCGATCGCGCCGAACCCGCTGCGTAGTCTCCCGATTTGGTGAGCACAATGGTGGGACGATAATATTTTTCAATACAACGCGAAGCTACGATGCCTATCACTCCTTTGTGCCAACTCTCTTTGTACAGTACCGAGGACCAGGCATCGCGCAGAAAGGTATCTTCTTCAATCATTTGAATGGCCTCTTCGGTAATGCTGCTGTCGTAATCTTTGCGGGTGGCGTTGTGATCGTTCAGGTTTTTTGCCAGGGCGGCAGCTTCTTCTTCGGTTTGACTGAGTAACAATTGCACGGCGGCGTGAGCGTGCGCAATTCGACCCGCGGCATTAATGCGCGGACCTAAGGCAAAAACGATGGAGCTTACTTCTCTGATTTTTGAAAATCCGGCAACCTCCATCAACGCTTTTATGCCTGGCCTCAAACCCTTGTTCGCTTCGGCTATGCCCAAGGCTACCAGGGTTCTGTTTTCACCTACCATTGGAACAATATCCGAACAGGTAGCAATAGCCACCAGATCAAGAAAAGCGTGTAATTCCGATTCTGGCCAGCCACACGCATTGCTCATGGCCTGCATGAATTTAAATCCTACGCCACAGCCGCACAATTCTTTAAATGGATACTGACAATCCTGTTGTTTTGCATCCAACACCGCCGCCGCTTTCGGAATGTGGTCTCCGGGCAAATGATGATCGCAAATAATGAAATCAATTCCCAGGGAACGCGCATAATCAATTTTATCCGGCGATTTGATGCCACAATCCAAGGCAATGATTAGCTGCACACCTGCTTCCTTGGCTGTATCGATGCCTTTGGTCGAAATGCCATATCCCTCCAAGTAGCGGTCGGGGATATAGTAAATAAGATGAGGACATTTGTTTTTAAGGTATCCGTATACAAGACTTACCGAAGTGGTTCCATCCACGTCGTAGTCCCCGTACACCATAATTTTTTCCTTTAAATCCAACGCTTCTTTCAATCGATTTACCGCCTTGTCCATATCCTTCATCAGAAAAGGATCGTGCAGATCGGCCAAGGAAGGTCTAAAGAATCGTTTGGCTTCGTCAAAAGTTTTTACACCCCGTTGGATCAACAGGGAAGCTAATTGAGGATTTACATTGATTTCGTTCGAAAGTTTCTCTACCGATTCCTTTGGGGGAACAGGCTGAATAATCCATTTTTTATTCATGCGGCAAGTTACAGATAGAATTATTATGAAAACAAGTATTCATGGTAGCAGACTCACATTTACTATTTCGTTTCCTCATGCCTTCATAAACTCTATTTTTCTCTTTGGTAATTATTCTATGGAAAATCGAATACTACCGCAATATTAAATCAATTTTCAACAGGCTGAATGAAGAAAGTATTCAGCAGGATAATCAAGGGTATCAAAACCCTGGATTTTCATCAATCTTCTCATTAACTGCTTTATAACTAAGTAGTTTGAAGCCAATTTTTTCAATAAGAATTATTCTATTGAAAAACGATTAATAAAATCAAAGGCTTTAAAAAGCTTTGAACAGAAGAAATTCTTTTCGAAGCACATGATTTTTTATACCGGGATTGCCGGCCATGGATCTACGATCCATGAGTTTTCTCCATCGAGTTCTTTGCTTCTTTGGAGAAAAGCCGGTAAATTTTTTTAATCCATTTCCTGAAACTAAATAGAGGCATTCGAGTCTTCCTTTAGAAGCTATAATCATCTTCTATGGAAATTGTTAATCCCATGTACGATGCCTCTTTCAAATATTTGGTAGAGGATCCAGAATGCGC
>JALONM010000033.1 GCA_025454925.1 Cytophagaceae bacterium | reverse complement strand
AATGCTCACCATAGAATACCTGTTGAAGCAATAGAAAAGTGTCCAATAGTTCAGGAAGCGATTAAACAAGGCTTCGATTTTAATGGCATTTTAAATGGTTCTTGGGTAAGGAGGTATAGTAGTGTAAAAAGAGTGAATCCCAAAACAGGTAAAGTCATTGCATCGCCGGACGGTATTCATGCTAGTCATGATGCTTATAACGACTTTCTTATCGAAGAAATAAATAGATTAAGTAAAGGGATGGCTAAAGAAAATGCTAAAGTATTTTTAGAGTCCTATGCTCAAAAACTCGGAAAAAAGATTGATGACCTACACGCTGTTAATGAAAAATTACTTTCTCAAGGGAAGGATCCTATAAAATTAAATGACTTGTTTACTGTAAATCTAGAGGCGATCCTTAAATAATATCAAATGTACTATTCTTTAAAAAATTCGATTGATAGAAAAGTAGTGGGAACCATCCCGCAATCAAACAAAGTAACAGAAAAAATAACCGGAGGACTTTCGATTAAAATTAGGGAAGAATTATCTCAACTACTGGAAAGAGACGATTTCCCTGAACACATCCCAATACTTAATGAAGTGTTACTTGATAGTGCTGCTAAAGTAACAGACATGATTGATACCACATATCTATCATATGATTCAGGTATTATTGCTAGTGTACGTATGAGAATGGCACTATCAGAAATGAAGTTTGATAACTACAAATGCTTTGACGCATTGGTTACACACAATAAAAGGGAGTATCCATACTCGTTTTTTCTGCTAAAAGATAACAGGAATTCCATTGATTTTACTCGAAGTGAATTTGTTGTAAAGGATTCTTTAGGTGGGGAAACGATCGAATCAAAGCAGTTTGATAGTTATAGTGATTATGATCAGTATCGCTTAAAAGCGGCAATGAAGCTTCATGTGGTTTATCCATTAAAAATAGTGATGCTTCAAGAACTTGATATAATTAGAATCCCAGGAGAACCATTAATTTTCGTGTCAGAAAAATTCAAGCAAATTATTGATGAGAATAAGTTTACTGGTATGAATATTCAGCATTCTGGGGTAGAGTTTGTATTTGATCTTAGCCAACGTACGATCTGATTTTTTTGTAAAATTCGGTCCTGAAAAATTGGACTTTCAGAAATTCCTAAACATTCCAAATGAGTCACTTAAGCTCAAATTAGCTATTGTCACCGCGCTCATCGCCATTATTGCCGGAGTAATCCTGGCCAACATCCTGACCGGAGGTGCCGTGATGGCGGCCGTTCCGATCATCATGCAAATTGCCAGCGTATACTTTGCGGCTGAAGCCATGTATAATGTGATGGGCTACCTGGGCTCGTATTTGGGCGATAGCTGGGTAGGACAGATCGCCAAAGGAGCCGCCAGTTTGGCAAGGGCTTTCGCCATAGGCGCTATTGAATTGGTGATGGCCTTATTGTTTGGAGGCAAAGGATTCCTGAAGGCGGCCAAGGGAGTGGCCAAAACGGCACAGAAAGGCGGGGTAAAAGGACTTACGGACTTACCAAAATGGCCCGGAATGCGGCTAAAAAAGAAGCCAAGCAGCTGATGCGAAACGGCAAGCGATTGGCAGCCGTTGGACGAAGAGGGGCTCGCAATACCGTGAAGAACGGTAAACTCATGTACAAAGGCTTGAAAAATGGTTCTGTAAAAGGAGCCAAAAGCCATCCTCAATATACAGCAAAAAGGTAAACGAATTAATTAAAGATGGATTCAAGGAATTGGATATCACTGAAATGAGTAAATCGGAAATTGTCAAAAAAATGAATGAAATTGCAAGTGATATTGGAGATATAGTGGATGCAAATATCAAGTCTGATACACCGGTAAAATTAAACGAGCTACTTTAATGAATAAATTGGAATATTTCAAAATAGGTCCTTCGGTAGATCCCAAAATTACAGGAGTTTTTAAATCAACTCAATTAAATGATTTTGTAGATTCTGAAAACTCATCTAGAGAAAGATTCGAAAAATATCAATTACCAAACACAAAAATAAAATTACCAATTGACCAGTATGATTTACATAAATTTAAGTTGCATGATAATTCATTCCCAACAAATATTTTATACTCCAGTTTTTTGGACTTAGCAGGAATGTTTGTTTCAGAAAATTTAATGGAAGTAATTAAGAATAATAATACGTTATATAAGGTGTTTTTTTTTGAAGCTTCAGCATATCAGAAATCTTTAAAATTGAAATACTATTTTATGAATATAATTGAAAATATAGAATTGATTAATTTTGAAAAATCTGAGTTCATTTTTGATAAAAGAATTGAAAAAGTTAGGACTGGCGGAGTTACATTTAAAGTTAAAAACATTGAAGAGTATCGTGAGAAAAAAATGAATACACCTATAGAATTTTCTGGCAAAGTAATTTTGCCCAAAAAAATTGTATTAAATGAAAGTTATGATTTAATGGCAGGTCCCTTTTCATCTAATTTTTTAATTTCCAAAAATCTTAAAGATAAAATTGTTTCAGCAGGAATAAATGATGTTTCAATTACTCCAATTTCCTATGAGGAATATTATCTGTCATAAATTCCCCCTGTCTTTGCTGGTCCAAACATATTATGAAGCTGCCCGGAGCTGGTTCGAATATAAGATTCGGATCCATTATTAAATAGCACACCGTGTATAATTGTCTTTCTTGCGGCGTCAGGCGCATGGACAGAAGAGGCGCCCTTAATCTATCCGTAGTTTAAGACTACGGATGCATAATGAAAAATGAAACTTAGTCTCGATAAATATAAGAGTGCTGGAGAAAAGAATAGACGCAACGAGAAATATCAGTATTGGCAACCAGATAATCATCCAATAGAATGTTGTAGTAAAGAAGTGTTGTACTGGCATTGATAAAACAATGTCAGAAGTTAATGGATAAGTAGCATGGAACGGACATTCCATGCTAGATTTTTTAATTTATATTAGGTAAATTTAATTACGCCACCAGCGGATGCTGGCGGCAGCGACGAGTTATGTTCCTATAAATTCCATATATTTATTAAAGCTTACATTTTTTCAACCACTATGCTCACTTATAAGGCCAAAACAATTACTATTTTTATAGTATCCTATATTCTTACTTTTTCGTTACAGGCGCAGACCGATTCTTTGCAGGGGCTATTGAAGATTACTACCACAAATAACCTAGAGAAGTTGGTAGACAAAATTCTAATTGGAAATGGTATGCGTGTAGGCAATATCAAAGTAAAAGGGCATATCAATGCGATTGGATATTTTGAATCCGATACCAATATCGTTGGCTTTAACAAAGGAGTTGTAATTTCTACAGGGATGGTCAATGATATTAGTCTGCCTAATATTAGCAACGGTACTTCAAGTATTTTGAATTCTAAAATGGACAATTCGTTAAATAAAATTACCAAACAAAAAACGAGGGATGTAATGGTAATTGAGTTTGATTTTGTTCCGTTTCATAACAGACTTTCTTTTAAATATGTTTTTGGTTCAGAAGAATATCAGGAGTGGGTAGGGTCACCATTTAACGATGTGTTCGGTTTCTTTATTTCGGGCCATGGATTGAAAGACTACAATATGGCGCTTCTTCCAGACAACAAGACCATAGTATCCATCAATAACGTGAACCATACTAAGAATAAAAAATACTATAGAAACAATGATTACTGGAAAACAATAAAGGATGGTGAATTCCAAGGTAAATTCAGTTTTAAAAATTCTTTTATGAAAAGGTTGTGGTATAGATTAACATTTCGGCCTATTTCTAAATATGTAAAATTTTCTGGAAAGTTGAATATATTCAAAACAGAGAAATCGGTAGAATTAAAAAAAACGTTGAATCCTCTTGTATACAACAATTTAGAATTTGATGGGCTGACTGTGCCTTTGGAGGCCTGGTGTTATGTGAAGCCCTACAAAAAGTACCGCATAAAAATTGCAATTGGGGATGTAGCAGATGCTATATTTGACTCAGGAATTTTTTTGGAGCAACAATCTTTTTCCAGTACCAAAGATTCTTTACAGCCTGGCTTTATACCTTACAAGGATTTAAGTATGACGATGAACTGGGATAGCGTGTTTGCCACTCCCAATAGTATAAAACAACCAGTAAAAACTCCTGAAAAAACTACTAAGACAGCAAAGCAAAAAAATGAAGCGACTCCTTTTTTTACACCTTTTTCAATTTATTTTGCCTTGAACGATTCCAGCCTCTCCGATACAGCAAAAGTTCAGTTGGATTCATTGGCTGCTTATTTATTGAAGTACTCACATAAGAAATGTATATTATCTGGCAGGTCTGATCCTACTGGGAAAGCAGATTTAAACAAAAGACTTTCGATCGGTCGTTCAGAGATGGTTAAAAAATATCTTTTGGAAAAGGGAGTATCGCCAAAGCAGCTATATAAGAATACCAACCCGATAGTAGAGGAAGGTGGTACTATTCAGGATCCAAAAAAGCGAAGGGTGGATATAAAGGTTTTAAAATAATTACACAGGGATGACCCGGCTTTGCCGGAACATCCGAGAGTGAGAGTAAATTTAATTATGCCACCAGCGGATGCTGGCGGCAGCTAAGGACTACAACCGATGGCGGTAAGTAGTAATTAATATGAAAAACGAAATGCTTAGAGTAACTTATAAAAACAAAGATTACGAATTCCCACTCTTGAAAGGGAACTCAACCAATTGGATTTCATTAAAAGATGAAAACATTGATATTGAATTAATTTTCACTGTCCCTTCGTCTATGATTCAAAATGTATATAGTGAAACAAATATTATTCAAACGGATGATAATCCTATAATTGTTTTGAATTTAGAAATAAATCATACTGAATATAATTTTGATACGGAAGAACTCATTCCGATTGGTAACCTAAGCTTGAAACCTAATGTTAACGATTTAGAGAATATTGAATTAAGTGATAAAATTGTTCAGGAGTCTACATTATATTTTCCAGGATATGCTTCAAGATCAACTATTAAATCTATTTCGTTTGGTGAAGTACATAACAATGAGATAAATATTGAATTTAGCGGCACTTGTATTGATATCAAGGGAGAATTATATTTTGAAGTTACTGATGTTAAAGTACCCGTGCAAAACATGGATGTTTAGCACAATCTATCCGCAGCCTCAAGCTAAAGAGGCAAACGGAGAGGCAGGATAGTTATGATCGTGGGAGATTGCCTTATTCAAACAAATAACCGCTGTAAGCAAGTCCTTTGGCTACACTGATAAAGTTATCCTCGGATTTAATCGGGATGCCTGGGAATTTTGTGGTGAATATGTCTTGGATGGATCGAACCAACGAACTTCCTCCTGTCAGAAACAGGGAATCAATCTCCCCTTGTTTAATTCCATGGGTTTCTAAAAACGTAGTTAAGTATCGATCAATTTTGGCTACGTCTTTGGAAATGATAGCCTGATATTCTTCCAAGCTAATGTTCTCAGACAAGGCAATGTCAAGTGTAGAAAATTCAAAGATGGAATTTTTTTGTGTAGACAATTCGATTTTCGTTTTTTCAATAGATTGGAAAATAGAATATCCTAAATTATGTTCTGTTAGCGTTATAAGATTTTTGAGTTTCGGATTTTCTTTTGAATAGGAATAATATTTTTTCAAATCCAATTGTGCTTTCTGGCTATTATAAAAGTTCATACTTTCCCATGAGCAGATATTATCAAAAAACACACGAGGTACTGTGAGAATTTTGCCGGGCATGGATTCGTATTCTACACCTCGCCCAAAGTACGGGGTTCCTTTTTCCCACATAAAGGCTGCATCGAAACTGTCTCCTCCAATGTATATGCCACCGGTGGCTCGTATATCCTTTTGGCGATCTTTGCTATGGCGACGTTCAGGATTGAGTTCTACAAGGGTGAAGTCGGTGGTTCCACCACCAAAATCTGCTACCAATACACGTTCCGGTTTTTGTACTACGCGCTCGTATGTAAACGCCGCGGCAATGGGTTCATATTGGAATCGTATCTCTTCAAATCCTGCGTTCTGAGCAGCTTTAAGCAGCCTGCGTTGCGCCAGGTCGTCCATGGCTTTATTGTAGTCGTCGAAGTTTACCGGTCTTCCCATGACCACTCGTTTTACATCAACTCCTGTTACCGTATCGGCGCGTTTTTTTAATTCTTTCAGCAATAGGGTAACTAAATCCGAAGCGTTGAACATTTCGGTATGTATTTTAGTTTCCACAAAACTACTGCGTGGCAACACTCTTTTGATAGACTTCATAAAACGACCTTTCATGCCGCTTTGCAAATACCCTTCTATGGCATCCTGTCCGGTAAAATATCGAGTCTTTTTTTTAGGATCTTGATCGTCGGGAAAATAAAGCAGCGAAGGAATAGAAATCGTGGTCAGTAGTGCTTGCTTTTCTTGATCGTAAATGGACAAAGCGGAATTAGAGGTACCAAAATCAATTCCGTATAAAAATCTACTCATGTTCTGTTATTCGAACGTGCAAAATACGAAAAAAATAAAAGAACTATAGATCGGTAAAACCATTTGCTCTTTTCTGCTTTTGCCGGCGCTACGCGCCGGCATGCGTGAGGGATAGCAGCGGTACCCTGAAGTGGCGTGTCGCCGTAGGCGCCGCCGCGAGGGGTACAAGCGTATAGCCCGACCCCTTGCAGCCTTTAGGCAGCAAGGGGGCACGCCCAAGCGTGTAATACGAATTGTAAACAGAGGATGCAATGGGATGATTGCACTCGCATGTATTTCTCCTTGTCCAGGTGCCTGAGAAAGAAATCCAGCCGAAGGCATGGCTAGGCAATGGCCTTATGCGTCTTGCAGAATGCGCACGATGGCTTGTTTGGTTTTGTCCCAGGTGAGCGTAGAAGCTTCCTGTTGTATTTGTTCCGACATGGTTTTTTGCAGTTGCGGATTGTTGAGTAGTGTTAGCAAGGAGAAGGCTACGCCGCTTTGGTCGCCGGGAGGGGTATGCAGGGCAGAGCCAATAATTTCGAGGGCGCCACATCGGTCGCTCAGTACCGAGGGTACTCCTAAGCGAGCGGCTTCGATTGCAGATAGTCCGAAGGGTTCGGAAAGGGAAGGGGCGCAGAATAAGGTGGCGGAGCGCAACAAGGCAATTTTTTCTTCGTGTTCTAAAAAGCCTAGTTGAGTAAAGCGATCGCGGTTGGGGCTGAGGCGTATGTGGCGGCTTACTTCGTGCTCCAGCTCGCCTTCGCCGGCAATGGCCACGCGCGCCAGTTCCAGGCTGGAGAAAACGAGTTCGCAGGCCCGCATAAAATCCATGATGCCTTTTTGTTCGCTCAGGCGACCCATAAACACCACCAATGGATATTCGGGTTTGAGCTTGGGCAATGCCGGTATATGGTCGGCACCAGGATAGATGACTTCAATTTTGCCGGGATAGATAAAATAATATTTGCGCACAATTTCGGCATGGTACTGGCTGCCTACAATAATTTTGTCGGCCACGTCCAGCCCTTTGCGTTCGAGGCGCGACAGCCATTCGCTGGGTTGCCGGCTACGGTCGTATTCCAGGGAATGCACATGAAAAACCAAAGGCTTTTTATATGTTTGCTTTAATTCCAAGGCAAGCGGAAGCAGTGGCCAATCGTGGCAATATATCACATCGAATTCGATGGAAGCGGCTTTCTTACGCAGCAAGACCATGCTGTCCTGCCATTCGCCTTGCCAACTGGTAGGACCTTCGTAGTGCTCCTGCAAGGAAGGGTAGGCGTAAGGGCCGGGAACTACCGATGCTGCCTGGCTATATTGTGGGGATGGAATTTCGGCCTGGGTTTGAATAAGGGATTCCTCAGGTTTGTGAAGGAAGTTACACTGTACTTTCTCGTTGGGAAGATCCATCAACTGGTGGATGTATAAACCTGTACCGTAATGGAGCCGGATGGAAGCTTCCGGACATAGGACTAAAACTTTCTTCACAAAAAATAGGGTTAGGTGTACTACTAATGCAATATAAAGAACATGGCTTTATATTCCTTACCAGCATCCGTTTTTTTGCAAATGAATTCGGTTATTCTAAAATGATGGTCTTGTTTCCGCTGACGAAAACCCGGTCTTCAAGTACCAGTTGCAGGGCATGAGACAATACTGAAACTTCTACTTCGTGTCCTGCATCAATCATCTCTTTCAGTTTCATGGAGTGATTGACGGCGCGCACCTGTTGGGTAATAATGGGGCCTTCGTCTAATTGGTTGTTTACCATGTGGGCCGTAGCGCCTATTAATTTAACGCCCCGCTCGTACGCTTGTTTGTAGGGATTTGCGCCAATGAAAGCGGGTAAAAAAGAATGGTGTATGTTGATGATTTTATTTTCGAAACGGGCTACAAATTCAGGCGAGAGGATGCGCATAAATTTGGCCAGCACCAGGTAGTCGGGTTTGAAGGGAAGAATGGCTTGTATCAATTCCTGTTCAAACTGAAATTTATCTTTGTGCTCGTGACTGATGTACAAATAAGGGATTTCGAAGCGTTGTGTAATGTCTTGAAGGTATTCGTAATTGCCAATCACCGCCAGAATGCGGGCATGCAAGCTGCCAAAATGGTGCCGTGTGAGCAAGTCTGCCAGACAATGATGTTCTTTGGTACATAAGACTACGATGTCCTTTTTTTGTTTGGGGTTGATGACGATATAGGCTTCCTTGCCTAATTCCTGGCGCAACTCCTGAAGTAAAAGAGCGGACTGCAAATTGCCCGACAATTCAGAACGCATGAAGAAGGTGTTGGTTTCTTCTTCCACAAATTCTTTCATGGCCAGGATATTGAGGTTGTTGCGAAACACAACTGCTGAAATACGTGCAATCAATCCCTTGGCATCGGGGCAATGTATAACGAGAACGTGATTTTCCATTTCTAAATGATTCTGAGATCCCTTATTCTTGCCATCCCTGGCAGAGCAAATCCACCAGGTGCATGGTTTGAATCGGATGCTGGTGTTTGTCGATGTAGGCTTGCATGTGCATGAGGCAGGAGGCATCGGTAGAAACGATGTACGCTGCGCCGGTTGCCAGGGCATGATCGACTTTTTGCTGGGCCATTCCTACGGAAATAGGTTCAAATTTTACAGCAAAGGTACCGCCGAAACCACAGCAGGTATCGCTTTCTTTCATTTCAATCAATTCCAGTCCTTTTACATGCTTCAGCAGAGTTCGGGGCTGGTCGCGAATGCCACATTCGCGGCAGGCGGAACAGGCATCGTGGTAGGTTACTTTGTGGGGAAAGGCAGCGCCCGGTATGGCGTCTATTTTCAGGTGATCGACAATGAATTCACTTATTTCCAGAATTCGTTCGCTTACATGGTGTATGCTTGCGGATAAAGTCGAATTTTTAAATAAATGTTTATAGCCGTTTCGCACCATTCCGGCGCAGGAAGCGCTAGGGCCTACAATGTATTTTTTTCCGCTGAATTGTTCACTGAAATAACACGCCACTTCTTCCGCCTCATCGAAGAACCCGGCATTGAATGCAGGCTGTCCGCAACAGGTTTGATTCGGATTATAGATCACCTGCACCCCCAAATGCCGAAGCAATTTGACGGTATTGATGGCGGTTTCAGGATACACCTGGTCAATAAAACAAGGAACGAAAAGCTCTACCTCTTTTAATGATATTTCGTGTTTTACTTCCATACTTAGTGGTAGGTATTAAAAATATGACGTGCAATTGCTTGTGCTTCTGCCAGGGCATCCCATTTAAGTAAATCGGCTTTGTATGGAAAACATTGCAATAAGGTTTCGGTAGCAACATTTCCCACCAATTGGTCGCCAGCCATGGGGCAGCCACCAATACCGCC
Source organism: Cytophagaceae bacterium (assembly GCA_025454925.1). Classification (GTDB taxonomy): domain Bacteria; phylum Bacteroidota; class Bacteroidia; order Cytophagales; family Cytophagaceae; genus JALONM01. The sequence goes on along the minus strand of JALONM010000033.1, from coordinate 30,580 downwards.
AATGGCGGAATCAAAGCGGGTGCAACCGGCCTGGTAGGCGGCCATTATTTTTTCGTTGGCTTCCCCGGGCCTGGCATGCAGGTGTAGCCCCCAGGACATATCGTTTAGATGTTGATGCAGCAAGCGGCATAGTTCTGTCACCTGCAGAGGAGTAGAAAGTCCGATGGTATCGGCCAATGCCACGGAAGTGACGCCCAGCTCTTTCAATCGTTGCACAAATTCCAACACCAGTCCGGGAGCATAAGGATCTCCGTAGGGATTGCCAAATCCCATGGATAGATACACTACCAATTCGCGGGCACTATGCTGGCAACGCTCTTGAATTTCTTTAATGGTGAGGAATGCCTCTGCGATGCTACGATTGGTATTTCGTTGCTGAAACGTTTCGGAAAGCGATAATGGGAAGCCAAGGATGGCGATTCCGGGAAGCATTAAAGCCTCTTCGGCACCCCGAGTATTGGCTACGATCGCCAGCAGGCGGGTGCCACTGTGCTGCCAGGATAAAGAAGAAAGCACCTCTTTGGTATCCTGCATTTGTGGAATGGCTTTGGCGGACACAAAACTTCCTGCGTCCAGCACGTCGAACCCTACCTGCAACAGGGCCTGCAGGTATTCTATTTTTTTTTCAGTGGGAATAAAGGCTTGTATGCCCTGCATGGCATCGCGAGGGCACTCGGTGAGCCGTATGGCATGTTCATCAGAAAACGGCACTGGCGATTGTTTTAATAATGTCCGATTTTCCCATAGAGTAATAATGCAACACCGGCACACCGGCGGCTTTTAACTCTTTAGACTGTTGAATGCACCATTCGGTACCGACCTCTTTTACTGCAGCATTGTCCTTGCATTTGTCCAGTGCATCGGTAAAATCGTTGGGTAAATCTATATTGAAAATTCTTGGAAGCGCAGCGATCTGGCTTTTGGTGGTGAGAGGTTTCAACCCTGGAATTATGGGAACCTGAATTCCTTCTTTCCGGCAGGTTTCTACGAATTCAAAGTATTTGCTGTTATCAAAAAACATTTGAGTTACTACATATTCGGCACCCATTTCTACCTTTTGTTTCAGGTATTTGATGTCGGATTTCATGTTCGGAGCTTCAAAATGCTTTTCCGGATATCCGGCTACACCGATACAAAAATTCGAGGGGGCGGCATTTTCTACTTCATCGTCGAGGTAGCGCCCTTTGTTCATGTTGGTGATTTGTTCAATCAGATCGGTGGCGTAATTATTTCCGTTTTTCTCCGGAACGAAAACGCCTTCTGATTTGATGGCATCTCCGCGAAGTGCCAATACATTGTCGACTCCTAAAAAGCTCAGATCAATCAAGGCATTTTCAGTTTCTTCTTTCGAAAATCCTCCGCAAATGATATGAGGTACTGCGTCTACCTGGAAACGGTTCATAATGGCAGCGCAAATACCTACGGTGCCTGGGCGTTTGCGGGTGGCCACTTTTTCCAGGTATCCGTTTTCGCGCTTTTTGTATAGGTATTCCTCACGGTGGTAGGTAACATCAATAAACGGAGGCTTAAACTCCATCAATGGCTCAATGGCATCGAATATCGATTTTATGTCTTGTCCTTTTAATGGAGGCAAGATTTCGATAGAGAAAAGTGTACCCTTGGCATTTTTGATGTGATCAACTACTTTCATTCTGTTTACTTTAGGATAAATCTTAAACTAAGAAAACAAAGGTAATTCAAAGTATCAGAACTTTTGAATTATTCATGCTGAAATTCTGAATACAAAGGATTCGAAATCCGGATGGCAACCTTATTCAGCGCTGTTGTCACCCAAGGCCGTTGGTGTTGTGCCTGGCCATGTTCCCACGGGTGGCCTGGCTGCCTGCGGGCTGCGGAGGGAACGGATGGGCTTGCGAGTGCTCATTTCAAAACGCTTGAAGTCTCTTTCCCTTTTCCCACATTCAACTTCAATACAAGCCACACGCCTTGCAAAGGATTTCAACAAGAAAAAAGCGAGTCGATGGATTGGTGTCAATGAAAATCGATGAGGAGAGTGATTTGAAAGAGAAAACAAAAGAGATGTGCAACCCAGTAGAAAAATGAATAAAGCACTTTTCTAAATATTACTATTTTAAGTGATGTGCAAAAAAAAACTACCACCTCGTGGGAGGTGGTAGTGGATCAAGTGGCAACAGCAAAATGCCACATTGTGTATTGAGGTTAATTACAAAAGGGATTTAAATATACCTCAGTTTACGCAAAGAAGCAATGGGTAATTTCAACAAAGGGCGTGGAAAAGTTCTAAATATTTGTACTTTTCTAATATAAACAGAGTTTATCCAAGGGATTATATCCAAGGGATGGTATTTTATCAGGCAAAAAAACTTTTCGTCAATTTTCAGCATTTTTTTATTTCAGCGGAATTATATAACGGGTCATTAAAAAAGTTATATTTTTAGGGTGACCATAATTCCTTTAAAAGGATACCTTTCGGACTCTCTTTGGCGTCTTTTTTCGACTTTAAAATCATCCTTTTACCTGTTTCCGTCTGCACAAGTTTTTGAATATGGTTGACGCGGGTAAAAGGCGAAAGATGCCAGACTGAAAATAAAATTGCGAATTCAAATGAATAAAAAGGTTTTTGTTTGTTTTAGATGAGTGATGTTTTCAGGAATAGACAAGTACACGGCGTTTTAATTTTATATTCCGGATAAGATTCTAATAATTTTCTATTTCAAGTTTTTGGTCTTTACTTTGGAAAGAGAATACCAATCATCATTATGTCGAATGGCATGAGCCTAAACAAAGCACAATTTTTAGTATGAAAAAAATTCTGATCACACAAGCAAGAATAGTAAACGAGGGTCAAGTAAAAGTTTGCGATGTATATATCCACGAGGGTATCATTCAGCGCATAGATGCTTCTATAACGGCAGAGCCTGACATGCATTGCATAGATGCAAAGGGTGCCTGGTTATTGCCAGGTGTAATCGACGATCAGGTGCATTTCAGGGAACCTGGGCTCATGCACAAAGCCGATTTGTTTACCGAGAGTAGAGCTGCTGTGGCAGGCGGGATAACATCATTTATGGAAATGCCCAATACGGTTCCGAATACGCTTACACAGGACTTGCTGGCAGAGAAATACGCCATTGCTTCCCGCAAATCCCTGGCAAATTATTCTTTTTTTATGGGCGTGTCCAACGACAATTACGAGGAGGTAATGAAAACGAATGCCCGTGAAGTCTGCGGTTTAAAAATTTTCATGGGATCTTCCACCGGAAACATGTTGGTTGACAACCCTGAAACACTGGAAAAAGTATTTTGTAATTCAGGTATGCTCATTGCCACGCATTGTGAAGATGAAGCCACCGTAAGGGCTAATACGGAGCGATTCAAAGCCCACTATGGAGATTCAGCAACGGCCGTATTGCATCCTCAGATTCGCAATACCGAAGCTTGTTACCTTTCGTCCTCGTTGGCGATATCGCTGGCACGCAAATGCGGTGGACGACTTCATATTCTTCATATATCCACAGAGAAAGAATTGGAATTGTTTGACAATACCATTCCGTTAAAGGATAAAAAGATTACCTCTGAAGTTTGTATCCATCACTTATGGTTTTCGGAGGAAGATTATGTTTCCAAAGGAAATCTGATCAAGTGGAACCCAGCAGTAAAGTCTTCTGCGGACCGTGCAGCCTTGCGCAAGGCTTTGCTAGACGATCGTTTGGATATTGTGGCTACCGATCATGCTCCTCATACCTTAGAAGAGAAATCGCAGCCCTACTGGCAAGCGCCTTCGGGCGGGCCTCTGGTGCAACATGCATTGCTGGCCATGCTGGAGTTATGCAAACAAGGAATCTGGAGTATTGAAAAGGTCGTGGAAAAGATGTCGCACGCTCCTGCTATTTGCTTTCAAATGGAAAAACGGGGCTTTATACGCGAAGGTTACTGGGCCGATTTGGTGTTGGTAGAAGAATGTACACCCTGGCAAGTAAGCAAGGAAGGCTTGCATTATAAATGTGGCTGGTCTCCGTTGGAAGGGACATCCTTTCAGCACCGTATTGCTGCCACCATCGTTTCTGGGCATTTGGCGTATCAAAATGGAGTCTTTTATGAACAAAAAATGGGAGAGCGATTGATGTTTAATCGTCCCTGATTGTCTTCGACCGAGGATAAAATACAATAAGCTCCAGCGTTCATGCGTTGGAGCTTATTGTTTTAGCGGTGTTTTGTAACACACATAGCAGAATGGATATGCAATTGACGCAAGGAAGAGGCCTATGCCTCGCCCATTGGACCGCTAAAGTTCATGGGGAATGGATGTACGTCCTGCGTCTGGTGTTTGATGGTTCCAAAGTTTTCTTCGTATTTACGAATATTGTCTTGCAGCGCCAACAGCAAGCGCTTGGCATGCTCTGGTGTAACTACAATTCTTGATTTTACTTTGGCTTTGGGTACTCCAGGCATCAGGCGTATGAAGTCTATCACAAATTCAGAATTAGAATGGGCGATCATAGCCAGGTTGGCGTATACGCCTTCCGCTACGTCTTCGGTCAGTTCTATATTAATTTGATTCTCCAGTTTTTCGTTAGCCATACAATAAATTTTATTCACATTTAGTAGGCACAATATACAAAAAAAGGAGTACCTGTGTACTCCTTTTTCTTTACTATAAAATTCGTGCTTACCAACCGCTTTACCAGCCCAGTATGTAAGCAAACATGAGTGGCGCTACAATAGTGGCGTCGGATTCAACGATAAACTTAGGGGTCGTGATATCTAATTTACCCCAGGTGATTTTTTCATTTGGCACGGCTCCGGAGTACGAACCATAACTTGTGGTTGAATCGGAGATCTGGCAGAAATAGCTCCAGAACGGAACATCGTGCATCTCCATGTCCTGATAAAGCATAGGCACTACACAGATAGGGAAGTCACCGGCAATGCCACCACCAATCTGGAAGAATCCAATACCTTTCCCCTGGCAATTGTCGGTATACCATTTGGCCAGGAATGTCATGTATTCAATACCTGATTTCATGGTGGAAGGTTTAATTTCTCCTTTGATGCAATAGGAGGCAAATATATTCCCCATGGTAGAGTCTTCCCAGCCTGGAACTACAATCGGAATATTTTTTTCAGCGGCAGCCAGCATCCAGGAATTTTTTGGATCGATTTCATAATACTGCTCCAGCACTCCGCTCAACAGCATTTTATACATGTATTCATGAGGGAAATAGCGCTCACCTTTGTCATCGGCTTCTTTCCATAGTTTATGAATATGTTTTTGTAAACGGCGAAAGGCTTCTTCCTCCGGAATACAAGTATCAGTTACTCGGTTGTAATGATTTTCAAGTAAATCCCATTCTTCCTGAGGACTAAGGTCTCTGTAATTAGGCACTCTTTTATAGTGGGAGTGAGCTACCAGATTCATGATGTCCTCTTCCAGGTTAGCACCAGTGCATGAAATAATAGTTACTTTGTCCTGACGAATCATTTCGGCCAGCGATTTGCCAAGTTCTGCGGTGCTCATGGCACCGGCAAGTGTCACCATCATTTTACCACCATCGGCCAGTTGGGCTTCGTAGCCTTTGGCTGCATCTACCAACGCAGCCGCATTAAAATGCAAAAAGTGCTTTTCAATAAATTGCGAAACAGGTCCTTTCATTTTTCCAGATTAAAGTCTTGAAAACATTTTCAAAATTGAATCGCAAAATTAGACAAATTATGCATTCTAGCACCATTCCATCTTCATAATTACCGGTTGGCGTGCTTAGCGCCATGCTAAAACAGAATACTCAGCTGCTTGCATGCCCCTGGCCCCCGAGGATGTGGGTGAAATGTTAATTTCTTCCCTGACAGATGCAACCTGAGGCATGGAATAATGGTTAACTTTACCCGTATGGATGTACGTACCTGGCTCCCTTACATAATCACCGAAGAGATTTTTCTTACCAACGATTTTATTCCAACGGTCGTTCAGGAAAATCCACCGGAGCAACTGATCACCAGCCTTCGCACCGAAGCAATAGATCCTATACCGCCGACGCCAAAGGAAAAATCAATTCCCGAACCTGAGCCAACGCCCAAGCAGGAACCCATACCTCCCAAGCGCTGCAAGGTATTGGTGCTATTGCCTTCCTTGCCCATGTCGGCCAGTGATGAAACCTTATTCAAAAATATTTTCTACAATCCTAAAGCACTAGCCTTAAAAGAACAGGAAGTGGTGCTTATTACCTCAGCTACTTACGAAGCTTGGAAACCGGATTATGTAGTGGCACTAGGAGTGGAAATTCCTGGTATGCGCTTGGAAAAATATACAACAATGAAAAAAGAGACATCCTTTTTATTGGTGGACACGTTAGAATCCATTGCGCAGCAAGTAGACCTTAAAAAAGCACTTTGGTTGGCCTTGCAACAGCAATTTTTGAAATAACCATACGAGTACCTTTTTTAACTAAAAAACCTTATGTCACAACAACTTGAAAAATTTATTCCCATTGTGGAAGGGGGCATTCAATCGCTGGGTGTAGATCCTGCCAGTATTCGCGGACAAGTATTCGGGGAGTGGTATTTGCAGCGTGGCTCTGCCACCGTGTTGGTAAAGATCAATACCGTTAACGCATACAACGGTGTAAAGGACATCCTGGTAATTCTTACCGCCATTGCCAGTGTTCCGGCCCGCAATCAAGAGGTATTGTTCCGGAAATTACTGGAAGAAAATCACAAATTATTAAACGAGCGGTTCACGATATTTAATGACCAGATATGCCTGGTTTCTTCCAGAGACATGCAAGGTATGGATGCACAAGAAGTACACTCCATGATCGACGGCCAAAGCTATGCCGCCGATTTACTCGATGATAAAGTGCGTGAGTTTGTAGCGGCTAATGCTTAGCTGATACGCTTCACGCAATGTCCGATATACGTGTCAAGGCCTTGGCACGTGGTTGATTACAAGGGGACCTGGTATGTTTTATACCAGGTTTTTTTTGTTTTACTTGAAATTATTTGTATATTCCTTAGATACTAACTCTACAGCGTATGAAACGATTCGTTGCAATTTTAGCACTCCTCACACTTGGCGTGCTTGCACATCAGGCAAATGCACAAGTTGTATATCGCACCTCCTATAAAAGCGAAGCTGATAAAATTGTGTATGTTACTCAATACAAAAGCGAAGCCGATATGGTGGTTTATGAAACCAAATACAAAAGTGAAGCAAGACCTGACAGTGGTATATGGTATTGGACCAGCTATAAAAGCGAAGCCAATTGGAAAGTGTACTACACGCAATATAAAAGCGAAGCCAATCTTATCATTTATATATCTACCTATAAAAGTGAGGCTGGCTACAAATAAGTGTAGCCTATCCAACATGGATCCTGAGCCTTACAGGCTCAGGATTTTTTTATTCTCTTTTTATCCTGGTTAAGCCGACTTTTTTAAGTAGAAGTGAAGTACACTCGTGAGAACGTTCATGGAGCGCTGATCCATGGCCGGTAATCCCGACATATAAAATCATGGGCTTCGAAAAGAATGGCTCTATTCCCCTGCTTGTTTATTCTATTTCCAATTTACAAGCATTCGATAACTACCCTACAGTTGTAATACGAAATTCTAATCCTTGGAGGTTGAAAGAAGAACTTCTAAGGAAATGTGTGTGCATACCGCAGAAAACAATATGCCTTACACAATGCTATGGGCTGCGTGAGGGACAGAGTGGAAAGGCGGGTGGCGTGGTGGCGCTATAAGCGCCACCAAGGACTTGGAGCGATGGCCCGGCCCAAGCGGCGCCATAGGCGCCACGCAGGGACACGCCCAAAAAATATAAGGAGTCTTGAGTTTGAATACTCAATAAAGGCAACGCAATGGTGAGAAATTTAGCCAGATAACCCAACGTTACAACTTCTTGAATTTTGGGTTAAGATTTGGCTCGATAATTCTTGGCTATCAACTTCCAGGATTTAGAGTCAAAGATTAATGGTAGGCAGCTACCAATACGGTATTTTATTGTTTATTTTTACTCATCTGATTTTTTTTTCATGGCCATCGGATTCATTCCTTCAGAGGAACAACGCATTTCCATTCAGCATTTAAGCACGGAGCGTGTTGTGGCGTCGCTCTGGTCGGCTTTGCTGGCCGGCAAGTGGGAGTTTGATGTGCTCGAGGAACGCTCCATTATTGCCGACAACGCTTCTTTTCTTCGTGCTGGCCATACCCTTGAAATTGCCTGGCAGGAGCAAGAGTTGCACATCGTTTGCAAACTCAATGGAATTATCACAGACCTCGGATCTTCGGCCAAAGTACTCAAGCATTTTATAGATTCTTTTCAGCAGCATGCTGAAAAATTGGAAGCAGGCCTCGAAGAGGAGTATTGCCAACAATACCGGCAACGGCTCGAGCGCCTCACCAAAGATCCAGGCTATCATTGGAAAACGTTGGTAGCCCTTCTGTTACCGTCTCGCAGCAACTGGGCAACGTTCGTACTCGCACACTCGCTCTGGTTCATGAGTCTTATTGCAGGCTTTCATGGGTTGCCATTTTCGGTGGAGGCTGGCGCTAACATTCCTGCCTATACTTTGCAAGGCGAATGGTGGCGCATCGGTACGGCGTTGTTTCTACACTTGAGTATTTTTCATCTGCTCATAAATGTGTTAAATGTACTCGTCATTGGAGCTTTGATAGAAAAATATGCCGGAGCAGCGCGAACCTTGTTTCTATTTCTTTTGGGAGGAATGTTGGCCAATCTGAGCTCTGCTTGCATGCATGCGCATAATACCCTTAGCGCTGGAGCCAGCGGTGCCCTCTTTGTATGGTTAGGATACTGGATTACTATTTTACTTTCCAAAAAATTAGAAGACGACAGCAAACGTACGTATTTGTTTTCTTCTGTCTTTCTTATCGGAATTGCATTGCTTTCAGGATGGAATGAAGACATAGACCAGGTAGCTCATTGGGCTGGTTTTTCTATAGGCTTGCTGGCAGGCTTATCGGAGATGCTTTGGAACAAAACCAAAACCAATCCCCATAAAGTCGTGTACAGGATTGGTTTCACGACCATTGCGATTCTGTTACTTTATTTTTCGATTGTTGAGGTGCGGGAACGTGTGCTGCGCATCCGCCAGGAAGTAGCCGCCAGCAAGGCATTCCAGACACAATGGAAATCCCAACAGCAGCAGTGCCGTGTATTGTTGAATCAATATCAAGCCCTTCATGCAAAGCAAAGTCTGAATGAGCGTTATGGATTGGCCGAAGATCAAAAACAAGCCTTTCAGCAAGGACTAGACCGCTGGGGAACTATACCCGTAGAATATTTGTCTGATAAGGAAAAATCAACGTGGTTTTCCATGCGGCTATTTCTGCAAAAAAACATTTCCTATTGCGATTTGTTAAAAGTAGTCATAAGTCCGGGAGGAGAGGGGGAATACCGCTTGCTGGAACAAACCAAAAAACAAATTGACAGTTTGAATTATACTATCTTTACTCCATGACTTTTTCCTATTTCCGTCTTTCCGATACTCACCAATTCAGTTCGTTGTTGCTGGATTATGTCCAGCAAAAAGATTCTTTAAAAAACGTATATGCCCATGCCTTGCATTCGCAGGATTGGGTGCATGCCAGGCCTGATTTTCCGGAACAGTCGCGCAGTGCGGTGGTGCAATCCTTCACCAAACAATACGAACAAAGTGGCCTGCTTTCCGAATCAGTGCAGCGCTCGCTTGCTTTGCTTAGCCAATCAAATACCTATACCATTACCACCGGGCATCAATTAAATCTGGCTACCGGTCCTCTTTATTTTATTTATAAAATCGCCACCATTGTTAAGTTGTGTGAACAACTGAAAATGCACTATCCGGATAAGAATTTTATTCCAGTGTACTGGATGGCAACGGAAGACCATGATATCGAAGAAATCAACCACCTGACATTGTTTGGTACAACCTATACCTATCCATCCGATTGGAAGGGAACTTCAGGACAAATGCCTACGGAGGGCATGGAAGAATTTTTGAATGCCATACCTGATCTTCCGGACTTGGTAAAAAAATGTTACCTCGAAGCTCCAAATTGGTCGGTGGCTACCCGCCGCCTGGTACATCAATTATTTGCCTCCTATCCGTTGTTGGTTATGGATGCCAATGATCCTGAACTAAAGCGTGCATTGGTGCCGCTTATTCAGGAGGAGTTAAAAAATTCTACCACGGAGAAACTAGTAGCGCAAACCAATCAGACCTTGGAGTCCCTTGGATATTCTACTCAAGTACATGCGCGCGATATAAATCTATTTTATCTCGATGGCCACAGTCGTAAGCGACTTACACGTAAAGGCGATGGCGTGGAGACGGCCGATGGGAGCCGCCGCTGGACATGGGAGGAAATATCTTCTGAAGCCAATCTGCATCCGGAACGATTTAGTCCGAACGTAGTGCTTCGACCCTTGTATCAGGAAATGATTTTGCCCAATCTATGTTATTGCGGCGGACCTGCCGAAGTTGCTTACTGGCTGCAACTGAAGGCTGTATTTGATTACTGGAAAGTTCCTTACCCGCTCGTCATTCCCCGGGCTTTTGTACTGCTGCTTTCTTCATCCTTGCAACACAAGATGGATAAATTGGGACTGAAAGAGGAAGAACTTTTTTTGCCTTGGAACGATTTGAAAAAACATTGGATTCAACAAAAGTCGGAACACAATTTCTCTATCGGGCATATTGTTGAATTAATAAAACCACCTTTTGAGTTGCTGGAAGAGGAAGTTGGAAAAGTAGATCCTACGTTGAAAGCCACGGTGAAAGCGGAAGAAGCGAAGGTCTTGAAACAATTGCAAGACCTGGAAAAGCGCGTTAAAAAAGCGGAAGAGCGTAAATATGAGCAGCAGCTGAAGCAATTGGAATCGATCAAAGAAAAATTATTTCCAGGCGGTGTAGCTCAGGAACGCGTAGAGAATTATTTTAGCTTTTATAGTCATCACCCCACCGTATTGGCGGAACTTATGGAAGGAATACGCCCTCTGGAATTTAGTTTTGTAATTGCCCGTGAAAACCAAAGCGCACATTAGAAAGGAGGCTCTTGCCTGCCGCCAGGCCTTGCATGAAAAGGAGTTTAAAGACCTTAATCAAAAGCTGATGGACCAGATGGTGCCCTGGATATTGCAGCATTCAGCCTTCAGTACCTTACATATATATCTGCCAATGCCTCGACACCGGGAACCCGACACCTGGTCTATCATTCATGCGCTCGCAGAAGCGAAGCCCGAATTAAAAATTACGGTGCCTGTTACAGACTGGGAACACCAGCGCATGGATAGTGTTTGGCTTAAGCCCGATGCCAAGCTACAAACAGATCGATTTGGAATTTCTCAGCCGGTGGGCGCTCCGATTATTCCTGCGGATTCTCTTGATTTAATAATCGTACCCTTGCTGGCTTTCAACCAGCGCTTGCATCGCATCGGTTATGGAAAGGGATTCTACGACCGATACCTGCTTCAATGCAAACCAAGCTGTCAGAAAATCGGACTTTCGTTTTTTGATAAGGTGGAATTTGAAGAAGAGCCTTTTGATGTGGCACTCGACAACGTTTTTTTGCCGCAAAAAATCTACGATCGGCCCGTTTAAGGTTGTACCGTTTCGTCGTAGTAGTTGGAATCAAAAACTACTTTCTGCACGTTCTTTTGATCAATCACCAAAGGCACCAATTCAATAAATGCTGCTTTCTTAAAACCATTGTCGGCGGTTTTGCTGGTTTTGATTTTTTTCTTCGGTTTCGTGGCACAGTGTACCGCAACTTCCGCAGCGCGATACGCTAGCTGATAAAGAGGCTTGAAAACGGTCATGGTTTGGGATCCTTTTTTTATCAGCAAACAATTTTGAAAGGTGCCGTCCTGGCCGGTAACTATAATGGTATCGGTAGGTCTAAACGATTGCAACGCATCAATAACACCTTCGGCTATACCATCGTTGGCAGCAATAATGGCGTCGATGTGTGCATCCGAAGTGGCCAGGTAGTTACTCGCTTCCATCATGGCTTCCATGGCAGTCCATTCCGAAATATCTTTGTCGTACAGCAATTCAATTTTTTTCTGTTCGATATAAGGTTTCAGCACATTCATTTGGCCTTGTTTAAAAAATACCGAATTCGCATCCGACATGGGGCCGTTGAGTAAAATAATTTTGCCGCTTCCTTTTAGTTTATCTACCACATATTGTGCTTGCATTTCTCCAATCTTCACGCCATCATAGGCCACAAAATAATCAAAATCGGAGTTGTAAATGAGTCGGTCGTAGCAGATGACAGGCAGGTTAGCGTCTTTACCAACTTTAACGGCTTTGGCAGCGGCGTGCGAGTTGGCGGCCACCACTATGAGCGCTTTCACACCCAATTGTACCAATTCTTTGGCTTGCTCTACTTGCACATTGGTATCGCTGTCGCATACACGAAATACTGGGATATGGCCAAGCTCCCTGATTTTTTCTCCCATATAAGCGCTGTCTTTATACCAGCGGGCAGAATTAAAATCATCCAGGAGAATACCAATTTTCACAGACTTGGGTTTTGCTTGCAATGAAATTGAAAACAAAAAAAATAAAATCAGTAGGGTTGGGTTTTTATATTTTAACATGGGTAATGAACAGTGTTTGAATTCTTTCAGAATCCTAGTGTTGTATTTTGTTTATGGGGTATTGCAATATACTAAATATTAGTCTATTGAAAGTCACCTAGAGTTTTAAAAAATATTTTGGAATTTAATATTCGAAACACTACCTTTGCTGTCCTTAAACGGAAGGTGTAGCTCAGTCGGTTAGAGCGCCAGTTTGTGGCACTGGAGGCCGTGGGTTCGAATCCCATCACTTTCCCTTCTTCAAAGGCTGTAGCGATACGGCCTTTTTTCTTTTATATGAAATTATACCAAGCCGAATTACGATTGCCTGCATTCCCCAGAGGTTTTCATTTAATTACACCTCAGGTGCTGCGCGCCATGCCTGAACTGAAAGAACTTCAGAAAGGAATGCTCCAGGTTTTCATTCAGCATACATCCGCCTCCCTTACCATCAATGAAAATGCAGACCCAACGGTACGTGTAGATTTCGAAAGCCATTTTTCAAAAATGGTCCCGGAAAACCAATCGTACTACCGGCATACCATGGAAGGCCCCGACGATATGCCTGCGCATTTAAAAGCGTCTTTGCTGGGCGCTTCTGTAACGATTCCCGTGGCACATGGAAACCTATTGCTGGGCACCTGGCAAGGAATATATCTTTGCGAGCATCGCAACGATGGTGGGCGCAGGAATCTGGTGCTTACCGCCTGGGGACTTTAACAACATTGCCTCATGTCGGATTCTAAAAAAGCACATACCATTCTTATTGCCACTACCATTATTGCGGCACTCAACTACAGTATTTCCAAAATTGTAGTGCCCGCATATATACAACCCTTTGCTGTGGTTGCCTTGCGCGGTATGATTTCCATTCTGGTATTTACCACCTGGCACCGCCTTTGGGTGCGCGAGCGCATCGACCGCCACGATTGGCCTCGCATCGTGCTCTGCGCTTTGTTCGGCATCGTGCTCAATCAATTGTTTTTTTATAAAGGATTAAGCTTAACCAGCCCCATCAATGCTTCCCTCATGATGATCATGACGCCCATCATGGTTTTGCTGGTTGCCGTGTTGCTGAAACAAGAACAACTTACCTGGTTAAAAATTGTGGGGATAAGTCTGGGCATGTCGGGAACAGCCTGCCTGCTATTGCTCTCTGCCCAGGGGGGCTTTAATGGCTGGATGCTCGGAGATCTCCTCGTGCTGATCAATGCGGTAAGCTGGGCTTGCTTTCTTATTACCGTAAAACCGCTCATGAAAAAATATCAACCCGTTACCATTATGTACCTTATGTTTTCCCTGGGTTTTGTGGTGGTTTTACCCTTGGGTTGGAATGAACTTCAGGCTGTCGCCTGGCAACAGCTCAGCTGGCAGGCCTGGACAGCCCTGGCTTTTATTTTAATTTTCAATACGCTCATTTCGTATTACCTCAATGCGGCTGTAATGAAGTACGTCAATCCTTCCATGGCTGGCAGTTATATTTACCTGCAACCTGTGGTGGCCACTGCCGGGGCTATGGCCCTGCAAATGGATTCCATCAGTATCACCAAAGTAATGCTGATGATACTCATTCTGGTTGGCGTTTATTTGGTGAATAAAGAGAAGAAAATACCTTCAGAACGCTGATCACTGGCACCGATGCCTTTCTTGCGCATAGTCCCGTGTACAGCCGATTTACTTCAAACATCAATTATTACCACCGTGTGCATGCGATTTTAACGGGAATACCTTAATTTTATCCCCAACGCTAATAAACCGATATCTTGGTAATACCCAAACGATAAACCCTCCTTCACATGGAAGTTTCAGAATCCTTACAGCAAGCCTACTCTGCACAATACACCTCTGCCATCACCGCATGGCGTTCGCTCGCAGCCAAACATAAAGCGAATAATATTGTACAGTTGGCTTCATCCATCAAGCCCATCAAAGTGTTGGAAGTGGGTTGCGGCGAAGGATCTATTTTGAAATGGTTGTCCGATTGGAATTTCTCCACCGAATTATATGGAATTGACATTTCAGAAAGTGGAATTGAAATCGTGAAATCAAAAAAAATTACCCATCTCAAAGACGTTGTTCATTTCGATGGGTATCATATTCCTTTTGATGATAATTATTTCGATCTTATCATTTGCTCCCATGTCATGGAACATGTAGAGCACGAACGCAGCTTGCTTCGAGAGATACAGAGGGTTGCCCAACACCAGATATTTGAAGTGCCCATTGATTTTTCATTTTATGTGGATCGCAAGTTCAACCACTTTCTAGGGTATGGCCACATCAATATTTACACACCTGCACTCTTCCGTTTTTTGTTGAAAACAGAAAATTTCAACATTCTCAAGGATATAAATTATATATACGACGATGAAGTGTTAAAGTGCATTTATAAAAACAAATCAGGTTATCTGTTACAAAAAATCAAAAATACCGTATTGCGCATGTTTCCCTACCTGCGCGGTATTAAGCCCAATTCCTACGCCGTGCTTACTGAAAAAAGTAAGCATGAGGTCCATATATTTTAACAGGCTTTTTTTTAAAGAAGAATTTCAATGGAGAAATGCGGGTTAAGCCTCCAAGAATTAAAATTCCGAATTTCAGTTGTCAAATCCTTGTTTAAAAACGAAGCAGGGAAAGAAGGTATTGTGGAATAATTCTTTTCGTTTCCTTTGATTTTAGTACTTCTCACTCCCAAGTCCCGAACTCAGGATTGTATGTTGGGCGTGTCCCTGCGGTGTGGCGCCTTGGGCGCCACACCGCTTGGGCCGGGCCATCGCTGCAAGTCCTCGTGGTATGGCGCCATAGTCGCCACACCACTGTGGGCTTTCCACTCTGTCCCTCACGCGGCCGCAAAGCCTTTACCCACTCCAAGCTTGGCAACGATCGCAGGCATAAGCAACGTGTAGCAGTATTTACCGAATAGGCCTGGAACTCAATAAATACAAATCTTTCAGACTCCTATACGTGAGTACTACCTGAGAAAGACCCTTGCTTGAATTTTTATACATAACGAAAGGAGCCTTAGAGGTAGTAGGTTGTATCCCGGTTCCAAGTTCATTTTTTTTGTAATAGCCCACCTGTTGGGTCGACCCAATTACTGCACAAGGCACTACCCTGCTGCATTCGGCCGCAAACGATAACAGACCGTTTCCTGTATTGCAGCCCAGCGCAATAATGAGGGAACTACTATCCAGTTGAATGGCGCCGGAAGAAACCATTTTTTTGAGATCGCTGATTCGACGACTGCTATTGGTAAATTGCAAGGGAATACCCGGAATGTATTCTTTAAAGGAGTTGATGTAAAATCCGGAATTGTGTTCTACAAAATACCCCGCAGTGCCTGAATGCCCCAGTAGGATAAGGGTTTGAATGATACCATCTTTAGAATGGTGCTCTAGCAATTCCAGCAATTGTTTTCCCGTAAAAAAACTATCGATGATAAAACTAGAGTCAACTTTCACCTGAAAGCTGTCGGCTACCATCGAAAACAGCTTGTCGTCTACCGGACCATTATTGCTGTGCAATCCTATCAGGAACAAGTTACGCGGAGGACCGCCAGCCTTGGCTTCGAAGAAAGGCAGCAGAGAAAATAGAATGAGAAAAAAAAGGGTCCGAAGCATATACAACTGAAATCGAAACGTAAAGTCAAAGGCCTGAGCCAGACGGTAGAACAGCGACATTCATCCACCTATTCAGTCAAAATAGATGCCAGCTTGCCAGGCGTTTCAGGGCAAGGCTAAATTCTTTCTGGGTCTTGCGTAAAATAATAAGCGAGGTTTGTAATAGGAAGAACGGAAGAGTTCATCTTGCACAACTCCGCGTCGAGTGGCATGTATCATTTGTATGCCAGAGGAGTCTACCCGACTCACTACCGACACATGCCCCAGCGCTCTGCTTTTAATGTTGCGGCCTTTAAAAAAGATAAGATCGCCTTTTTGCACCTGACTGCGTTCTATTTTATCGCAATGTTGCGCTATTCCCTGACAGGAATAAGCCAGGTCAACGTCAAAATGCTGGTACAAGTAATGCACAAATCCCGAACAATCGAAGCCCGAGCGGCTATGCCCCCCCAGGCGATAAGGGGCGCCCAAGTGCTTGCGGGCCAGGGCCAGCATGCTGTCGGTGGGAGACGCAGGAATCAGAACAAGGGTGTCCGACTGGAAACGCAGGGAGTCCTGAGCGCTAAGAATCAATAGGTTCAGGGAGAAAAAAAGACTTAAAAAAACTCGGAACCTCATGGCATACTAATTTGTTATCCCCAAAACCCGGCGTTGGGGTTTTAGGAGTACTAAAACATTCGTATTTTTACGACTCGTAAGGGACAAATATAACTATAAATTGAAATCAAATATGTCGGAAGAAAAAGTACATTGTCTGATCATCGGGGCGGGTCCTGCAGGGTATACGGCAGCCATTTACGCGTCCAGAGCGGGCTTAAAACCATTGATGTATACTGGAAAAACTCCTGGAGGGCAGCTTACCATCACCAACGATGTGGAAAATTATCCAGGTTACCCAGAAGGCATCAACGGTCCTATGATGATGGAAGACTTCCGCAAACAAGCTGAGCGTTTCGGCACCGTAATTCGCTACGAAGCCATTACTAAAGTTGACTTTACAGGTCCGCAGCACAAAGCCTGGGATGAGAGTGGCAAGTGCATTCTGGCCGACTCAGTTATCATTGCAACAGGCGCTTCGGCCAAGTGGTTAGGTATTCCCTCCGAACAAAAATACATGCACAGCGGTGTTTCGGCTTGCGCTGTATGCGATGGATTCTTCCACCGTGGCAAAGAAGTAGCTATTGTGGGAGCTGGCGATACCGCTTGTGAAGAAGCTTCTTACCTCGCTAAAATTTGCAAGAAAGTATACATGATCGTTCGTCGCGAGGAAATGCGTGCTTCTCAAATCATGCAGAAACGTGTGTTGAACACACCCAACATAGAAGTACTCTGGAGTACTGAAACCGACGAAATTTTTGGTGAAAATGGAGTAGAAGGGGTTCGTGTTAAAAATTCCATCACTGGTGCTACCCGCGAACTGGCCATCAGTGGCTTCTTTGTAGCCATTGGACATAAGCCAAACTCGGATATTTTCCAGGGAATTTTGGATATGGATGAAAACGGATATTTAAAAACGGTACCAGGAACCAGCCGCACCAACGTAGAAGGTGTATTCGCTTGCGGCGATGTGCAGGACCATGTGTACAGACAAGCGGTAACGGCTGCCGGTACAGGATGTATGGCCGCATTAGATGCCGAAAGATACCTTGCAGCCCGTGAAGTGGCCGTTTGACTTAGGTAAAAATTTCTGCCATCCACATATTTTTGCTAATTTCCAGTTTGGAATTCAGGTGTACACTGTACCTTTTTTTCCAAACTGGAAATTTTTTTAACGAACATTCATGTCAGTCTATTCATACTTGCTGCCGGTATTTTGCCTGCTCGGTTTAGCAGGCAGTTCGCTGTTGGCACAAGCGCCCGTTGATCCCAAAAAGAAAAAGGATTTTCATCAGATCAAAGCACCTTCCATTGAATACAAGGTGCCCGATGCTAACGATATTCTTTTTGAAGATGAAACCAAAGATACTTCTTCGGTAAAAGAGGAATTGCAGGAAGGGCCGGTACGCACTCCTGCTATGCCCGAGGAAGATGATTTGGGGGAAGATTCCGCTTTTTTTGATGACGAAGAAGGCGAACTCAGTGTGGTGGAAGTCAATGAACAGGTAAACCTGGATTCAACCTGGATCACCATCGCTCAATATTATGCCATCTGGGATTCACGAACGATTAATCCTTACAAGATCGATGGAGCCGACTTCAAAGATACGCTTCGCTTAACTTTGTATGATTCTACTTCCGGCTTCGGTTGGTCGATGCCCATGGATTACTCGCGGCTTACTTCGCATTTCGGGTTTAGAAAAATACGCTGGCATTATGGCACCGATTTAGGATTGGTTATCGGAGACCCCATCCGAAGTACTTTCGACGGAATTGTGCGCATTGTTTCCTACGATGCCAAAGGCTACGGCCGCTATGTGGTAATCCGGCACTACAATGGTTTTGAAACCTTATACGGTCATATGAGTGCGGTGAATGTAAAAACCGGACAATACGTAAAAGCAGGCGAAGTAATCGGAAAAGGAGGGAGCACCGGCAGAAGCAGCGGCCCTCACCTGCACTTTGAGGTTCGCTATGAAGGCAATGCCATCGATGCCGAAAAGGTATTCGACTTTACCAATCATACATTGCGTACCCGGGTGTTTTATTTAATGCCCGAGCATTTCAATTACCTCAAGGAAGCAAGAAAAGTTTTTTATCATACCGTGCGCTCTGGCGACTCGCTGGGTAAAATCAGTAAAAAATACGGTGTATCCATCACCAAAATCTGTCAGTTAAACGGCATTCGTTCCAATACGACGCTAAAGGTTGGAAGAAGACTTCGAATTCGTTAAGTTGTCATCGCGCACCTGCTGTCGTGGGCTCGCATTGGTTATAAAATATCTAAGTATGAAAAAAATAGCGGTATTTCCAGGCTCATTCGATCCATTCACCAAAGGGCATTTTGACGTTGTAGAGCGTGCTGCCCGGTTGTTTGATGAAGTCGTGGTTGCCATTGGAATCAATTCCAACAAGCAACGCTATTTTCCCATCGAATACATGATCCCTAAAATTCAGGAAGCCTTTCGTGATATCCCACAAGTGCGGGTAGATACGTATCAGACTCTGACGGCCAACTATGCCAAAAGCATCGGCGCCCATTACCTGGTGCGAGGCTTGCGCAATACCACAGACTTTGAATACGAAAACACCATAGCGCAGGTGAATACCTATCAGTGGAATGAATTGGAAACTATTTTTTTGATTACCGATCCTAAGCTGGCATACATCAGTTCTTCCATCGTGCGTGAGTTGCACCGGAATGGTGCCGACGTAAAAGATTTTTTACCTTATGCTTTATAAAAGCATAAGGCTTGTACGAATCAAAAAAAATGGAATTAAAATTTCTCAGGAGCTGTGCGCCAGGCATTCAAGATCTCCATTTGTTCCTGGGCAACATAATTTTGACTTAACGCTTCTTCAACCAGCAATGAATAATTGCTCAAGGTTGCGAGGGTAACATCTGCCTTGGCGAAATTCTCTTCTGCCACAGGAAAGCCATAGGTGAAAATAGCTACCATTCCTTCAACGATAATACCCGATTGACGCAGTGCCTCCGCTGCTTTAATCGAACTTCCTCCGGTAGAAATCAGGTCTTCCACCAACACCACACGCTGCCCTTTGCTTACTTTTCCTTCAATTAGATTCTCCATGCCATGATCTTTAGGCTTGGGGCGCACGTATAAGAAGGGAAGGTTCATGTGGTCGGCCATGATGGCTCCTTGCGGAACGCCGGCCGTAGCAACACCTGCCAAGGCTTCCGCCGCAGGAAAATGCTTCCGCACCAATTCTATGAGGCCATCTCGGATTTGGGCACGAACAGCAGGAAAGGATAGGGTATAGCGATTATCGCAATAAATAGGAGAATTCCAGCCGGAAGCCCAGCGAAATGGCTTTTGTGGACTCAGTTTTACCGCTTCCACTTCCAACAGCAAGGACGCTACCTTTTTAGCAACCGCTGTTTCTGCCGTAATTATTTTTGAACTCATGGATTCTTTTGATAATTATAGTATTCTGTTAATAAATACAACTTGGAGAATTGTATTTATTTTAATGAATTTGTAGATTCAAACAAACAAAATTTCCGGGAATTAAGACGTTTCCTTGATGAAAATATTTATTAACGACAAGCCCCTTAAGCTGATTCAATACGAATCCCGGAACTATACCGAGGGCTACGATTCTGTGGTGCAGGCTGCTGAAGAAATAACTTCTAAAAAACTGGTGGGACATGTGATCGTTGTGAATGCCTCTACGCTACAGCTGGAGCGGGTGCTACGTTTGATGGAGGTTAAAAAATTAAAAAAATTAAAAGCCATCACTTTCTCTGTTACCGACTATGAAACCTATAAAGATTTCTTGAAAGACCAGTACAAGGTCATTAAAGCTTCGGGTGGTGTAGTGCGCAAAGGCGAAAAGATCCTGATGATTTACCGTTTGAAAAAATGGGATTTGCCAAAAGGAAAATTAAAGAAAGGGGAAGACTCTCTTAAGGGCGCCAAACGGGAGGTAGAGGAAGAATGCAATATCCGGGTAGATGTGCGCGAAAAAATTTGCTCCACCTGGCATACTTACACCCGCAAAGAAAAGCGCATTCTGAAAAAAACTGATTGGTATCTCATGAATTGCACCGACGATAGCAACATGCGTCCACAATTGGAAGAATTTATAGAAGATGTGAAGTGGCTCAAAAAGGACGAAGCTCTTAAAAATCTTAAAAACTCGTATGCTTCCATTGAAGAAGTCATGAACCAATATTTTCTCACCGAATCACTTTCTCCTCTGAATACCAAATTGGGATAAAACGATTCAGCACGCATGGAGTAAAAAAGTCCCGCTATAGGCGGGACTTTTTTACTTGGAATAGGAATGTCAGCGAATTAATCCTATCCATTCAGAAACTTCAGTGATGATATGATATTGAATAGGAGGACCAGCTACACCGGGCATTCCAGTGTCCCCATCCGTACCGTTGCATCCGGAGGATAAACCTAGTAGTGAAAAAAGAGCGTCCAGACCGCTTGGGTTTTCCACATAAGCCGATTGGCCCTTTTTTCCACCTTCTCCTCCTACACCACCCATGCCTCCTTTGTTGGAAATGGATACGGTACTCTTTAAGTATTCTTGTCCTTTCAAAACATGCACATGGATTTCCCCTCCATCGCCTCCATGACCACCATTGCCGCCGTTCCCACCATTGCCTCCCGAACCAGCGGTTTTGCGATCGGCACTGCAATAGCCATCTCCTCCACGGGTACCGTTTACTCCATTACCTCCGCGGCCACCGTTCGATTCTATAAATATTCCTGCTTTCTTTGGGTCAAAATAATACGGCCCTATTAACACCCCATCTCTTCGCACGCGCGCCATAGCCATGGGCTTTCCTTCAACTAAGCAATCTTGAAGATATACATCAACACGCAAACCTTTGCCGCCTCGCCCTCCCGGATTTCCATGATTACCATCCCTTCCTTGCAACTGACAGTTTGCCCTTTGTTGGGGAGCAAATTGGCCCATCCCTTGCTGTCCATCATAACCGTTAGCATCTATACGTATCGGTTTTGAAAAATCATATCGAAACATCAAGGTATCTTTGTATTGGTGGTTGTTTTCCAGGCTTACCAACGCAGTAAAATGAAGAATCAGTGTGTCTGTAAATTCTGGCATCTTGAGAGAGGAATACGTTTCTCCCTGAGTGCTTTCTAACCGGATACTTTTTTTGTCAACCTCTGGAACCATGGAATAGGGAAACGATTTTCCATTACTATACTTCAGTAGTAAGGAAGAAAGAGAAATCATTTGACCTGCCGCCTGAGGTATTGCACTCAGTTTACTTCCGTCCACACCAATCAAATAGGGGAGATTCAGGCGCAGGGTGTCGCCGCAGGCTGGATTTTTCAGGGATAGAATGCGAAGCTCTATCACGGCGTTGGTATCATGTATCGCTTGACGGTTGAAACTTAGGAGCCCTTTTTCGGAAAGCACTCCAGGCCCTATCACTTCAATGGAAAATTTTTTCAGCGAAATATTCTGGGTGTCTTTGTCGGCCCAGTAAAAGAGTTTTCTACCCCGAAACGTTTTGCCTTGCAAGCGCAGGTAGTAGGCATTGCACAAGGCTTCATGCTTGCCCTTAGGTACCATTTTAATTTCGATGGAAGCAGGAGCATGTTTGGGAATTTTGTTGGGGACTTGTGCAGAAAGAGAACTGCTGCAATAAATAATGCAGCCCAATAGGAGATGATAATATTTCATAGCGGTTGGTTTGATTGAACAACCAGTCGCAAATGGTATACCAAAATTCAAAAAATAAGTTATTTTTTGATCCTACATTGCCACAAAACAGATAGTATAGGGAATTCAATAAATAAAATAAGGGCTTAATCCTTTAAAAAAACAGATTCAAAGATTTTTACGTGTAAAATTAGTTACAAGTAAATATGGTTATAATAAGCAATACGCTTTGGTAAGAATGCTAAGGAATAAAGCCAATAACCCAAACGGAAGCAATACCTTCCAGCAAAGGTACATCAACTGGTCTACTCGTAATCGAGGATACGTCCAACGAGCAAGTATTTGCAGACACAGTAAAAAAGCAGTTTTACTACCAAGCCAAAAGATTCCCCAGGCAATACCACCAAGGGTACCCGGACTTCCACTGGTCCATTGTCCAAGCAAGCCCGGACCAATATTTGGAAATGGAGTATTCCAACTTCCTAAGAATAAAATCGCTCCTAAAAATGCCATCAGGAGCATCATCGCATATTCACCCAGAAAAAGTATGGCAAAACGAAATCCGGAGTACTCCGTGTGAAATCCACCCACTAGTTCCGATTCAGCTTCCGGAATATCGAAAGGTGCTCTATTGCATTCCGCAAGTGAAGAAATGAAGAATACGATGAATGCCAGCAACAAAGCCGGAGACCGGAATATATTCCAAGCCAGAAATCCGCTCCAGTGGCTTATTTCCGGACCAAATCCTAAAAGGTAAATAGGTTCTGTCGAAAATCCACCTTGCTGCATTCCGATGGAATATAAATTGAATGATCCGCAACACACCACCACACACAGGATGGATAAGGTAAGTGGAATTTCATATGAAAGCATCTGGCTGACCGCCCGCATGGCACCATACAGTGGGAATTTACTACCAGAGCCCCATCCGGCCATTATCAAGCCCAATACTTCCAGCGACACAATCGTCATCAGATAAAATAATCCTAGGTCAATTGAAGCAGCAGCTTCTCCCCATAGCGGAAGGGCTGCGAAACCAGCGAAGATAGAAACAAAAATGACGATGGGTGCTGCCATGAACATTCGTCTGTCGGCAGTATTGGGTACAATGTCTTCTTTCTGAAATAACTTAATGAGGTCTGCAAAGCTTTGCATCAGGCCGTATTTCCCTACTTCCATCGGACCTAAGCGGTCTTGGGCAAAAGCTGCCAACTTACGCTCCGTCCATAATATCAGAATGGCGTAACTGAGTATAAGGGATAATATGAGGGCAAAGGAAATCATTATTTTTCACGCTCAATGGTGTAGTTAACCAGTTTTTCCAAGGCTTCGCGGTAGGGCGAAGCAGGAAATTGCGATAACAAGGCGAAGGCCTCTTCCCTAAAACCATTCATGGCGGTAAACGAATATTCTATTCCGCCGGAAGCTTTTACAAAATCAATTACTTCGGCCACTTTGCGAGGCTTGTGGCTTTCGTTTTTAATAATATTAATGATATGGTCTTTTTCGCTGCGACTGGCTTTGTTCAAAGCAAAAATAACCGGCAGGGTCATTTTCCGTTCTTTGATATCAATGCCTACTGGCTTACCGATAATATCGGCACTGGTATAATCGAATAAGTCGTCTTTAATTTGAAATGCCATGCCTACTTTTTCCCCGAAAATGCGGGCCCTTTGAATCACTTGCTCGTCTTGGCAAGCGGAGGCCGCACCTACACCACAACACGAGGAAATCAGCGAGGCCGTTTTCTGACGTATGATTTCATAATAAATGGCTTCGGTGATATTGAGGTTGCGGGCTTTTTCAATTTGCAATAATTCTCCTTCACTCATTTCCCGTACGGCATCCGATACGATGCGGAGCATTTCGAAGTCGCCATGGTTGATGGATAAAAGCAAACCACGCGATAATAAATAATCACCAACCAGGACTGCAATTTTATTTTTCCATAAGGCGTTGATGGAGAAAAATCCTCTGCGGTAATTGGCATCGTCAACCACATCATCGTGAACGAGCGTGGCGGTATGAAGCAATTCGATAAGGGCTGCTCCCCGGTGTGTAGATTCGTTGACTCCCCCGCACAAATGCGCCGTAAGAAACACGAACATGGGTCGTAATTGCTTGCCTTTCCTTTTTACAATGTACGACATGATCGTATCGAGCAGCATGACGCGGCTTTTCATGCTTTCCCGAAACTTTGCTTCAAAGTGTTTTATATCTTCCGAAATCGGAGATTGAATTTCCTGAATGAGGCTTGCCATTGCGCCTGCAATATAAGGCAAAATGTACAAATACCAAGGTACTCTTTTAGGGATTGCCGGTCTGTATTTATTCTTGAAAAGTACTAGATTGAGGGTATGATTTTTCAGTTTCTTTCCAAAACCTTGTTTTGGTTTTTAATGCCGGTTACCTGGATGGCCATATTGATAGTAGCTTCTTTATGGTTAAAGAACCCCATTCGCAAAAGGCAGTGTCTGACGGCTCTTCTGGTTGTTTTTCTGGTCTTTACTAATCCCTTTTTAAGTCATTGGCTGGTGACTTGGTATGAACCGTTTCCCAAGCCCATTTCCAGTCTGAAAACGTATGAAGTTGGAGTCGTTTTATCCGGGGTGGCGAACCTGGAACTACAGCCCGCTGACCGCGTTTATTACAGCCAAGGTGCCGACCGGGTGTTGCACGCGGCGCAACTGTATAAAATGGGTAAAGTGAAAAAAATACTGATTACAGGAGGAAGCGGACGATTGTTTACCGGAGCGGGCTCTGAAGCAGCCACCCTGAAAAAAACATTACTCTTGCACGAAATTCCAGAATCTGCCATAGTTTTGGAAACAGCCTCTTTCAATACTCACGAAAATGCTGTTTTTAGCAAGCGTCTGCTTGATAGCATGAGTGTAAAAGAATGCTTGCTTATTACTTCGGCTTTTCACATGCCCCGTGCAGAAGCTTGTTTTCGTAAAACGGGAATTCTATTAGAAACTTTTCCCGTGGATTTTCATCATCATCCCATTTTATGGACTCCGGATTCCTGGCTTTTACCTTCTGAAAAATCATTTTTTCTTTGGCATATTCTGATCAAAGAATGGATAGGCAGAACAATATACGCCTTGATGGGATACACCTGATTCGGGACGGGGATTGAGTTGTTGTTTGCTTTTTTAGTTGAAATATCCGCGCGCTTGTATCTTTTAACGAATGCCTGCATTAGGAACTAAAAAACTATGTCGGCTTTTAAGATATTAGGCATCATGCTGTGCCTTCCGCTCAGTTTGTGGGCGCAATCACCTTCTTCGTATACCAATCATGTTTTACGTTGCCGCAAGTTGCTAGCCACGTCTACCGAAGCACAATTGCCCGAAGCCTGGACCAGACTGGTCGTGGATTCCCTGATACCTTCCTGGTATGGAACGCCATGGAATTTTTACGGTATAAGTGAGCGGCCAGGAAAAGGGAATATTGCTTGTGGTTATTTTGTGTCAACCGTATTGCGCGATGCCGGATTTAATATGAACCGGTATCATATGGCTCAAGCACATTCCTTCGATGAAGTAAAACAATTTTGCCCGGAGCATCAACATCTGTTGGGGCGCGATAGTTTGCTTACTTTCATTCCAGGCCTTCGGAATGGGCTGTATTTGTTAGGCTTGGACAATCACATTGGATTTTTATCAATAGAAAAGGGGAATGCGTATTTCATACATTCCGATTATCATCAAGCGGAAGGTGTAAAGAAGGAATTGCTTGAAAGCAGCAAGGCCGTTGCAAATTCCAATCACTTTTATGTAGGAGCAATCAGTACTTCCAAGGAATCGATGAAGATTTTAAAAAACCGAAAAGAAATTACATTTTCTCGTCCGGGTTTATAAGTTAGTCTGTAACACTCATTTTTCTTGTTTTCTATTCTAGGATGGCATTATTCGAATTCCAGGGTTCTCCGACATAGAAATGCATAAGCGTAAAAAAGATTGGCTCTATTCCCTGAATGGTTTTTTTTCAAACTCCGAGGGATGGAATTTCTAGGAAGAAATTTCGTGTAAATACGTGGCTGTTTTTGCGTGAGGGATAGAGTGTAAAGCCCTGGCGCTAAGGGCGCCAGGGCTTGCAGCGATAGCCCGGCCCGCAGTAAGGGTGGCGCTTGTAGCGCCATCCCGCCACAAGGGACACGCCCAAAATAATTCCTTTTACTAGGAAGCAAAGTCCGTTAATGAAAAATGATGTGGCTGCATATCCCAACGTCAGCCTCCTCTTGACGTTAGGGTTTAACGAAAAAAAAGCACGATAAAAGCCATGACTTTTACCGTGCTAAACAGAGAAGGTGAGAGAAGGACCAAGACGGTATTCAACCCATAAATAAGTTGAATGCCGGTTCACGAACTTGTTTTATTGTTTTACGAACGTTTTGGTTTTACAACCTGCTTCATTACAAAGTCGGATCTGATACATGCCGGCGCTCCAGTTTTTGATTTCAGATTGCCAATGATTTTCCATGGTAGTTTCAACGACTTTCAATCCTTGTGCATTAACGATCTCCAATTGATAAGCACCATCGCACTCTAGTTGCAGCATATCGGTGGAAGGATTCGGAAATACTACCATAGCATTCGATTCGTTTTCGAGGATGCCTTGGGCATTTCGTAGCACTGTGCCCACGCAATATTGAACGCCTGAAAGAGAAAACACAGCCGGATAAGGCGGTTGGCCTTGTAAATTTACTCGAATGGCGATATGATAAGAACCAGAAGCTGCCGGACGAATTTGTATAGTCTTTTCAGTGGCTTGGTTCAGTGGATATCCAGCGGCTGCTACAGTGCTGGTTTGGCTTAGGGTAGGTCCGTCCCACTGGTAAGCACTGGCAAGCCCAACTTCCGTAGACGCAATGTTGTAATTACCCGAAATCGTATACTTCAGTTGGTACGTTAGTCCCCCTTGCAGTGCATAACGTTGCGTGCTGATCAGCCAGAAATAATCTTGCCCCCATTGACGATGAGTAACGGTTAAAGCGCTATTGATAGAGCCAAGGGTAGAGCCCGTTTGGGCATCGCTCCAGGTATTGCGCAAGGCCCAGTCGGTAGCTCCTAATGCCAGGGTTTGGCAAAGTTCATTGGCAGGATTTACACGGATGGTACTGATGCTGCTATTGGTGGAGGCGCCTAAGTTATCGATGGCTCTGGCACGGATGGCATATTCACCTGCTACATTTTGATTCCAGGTAATGCTATAGGGTGCCGACACATCACTGCCCAACAAGGTAGTTCCTTGGTAAAATTCTACGCGGGCAATACTGCCGTCGGCATCGCTGGCCGCAGCGCTAAGTAAAATCGAAGCAGGTGTTGTATAGCTGCTGCCTCCAAGCGGGCTTGTTAAGGTTACTGTGGGGGCTGTGTTCGATACGGTTGCATTAATGGTAAAGAAGTTGATGTTATAACCACCTCCAGAGACTTGCATGCGCAAGGTATGCGTACCGGCAGGCAAAGTAATGTTGGCTCCCAGGGTGGTGTAGGTTTGCCAGCCTCCCGTATTAGGTACGGTAAATTGAGCAAGTACTTGCGTGCCTATGTTCCAGCTAAAACGACCGGTGGTGAGGGCGCTTGCTACCCTGCATTCCATGCGATAGGTGCCAGCGCTTGGAACCTGAATCAAATAATCTGTCCAATCGCCAACATCCAAGTATCCCAGGTTTTGGGTTCCTCCGGCGTCGGTAGAAGTTTCGAGCACAATTCCATTCATAGCACTGTAGGCTTCTGCCTCAATTTTTTTCGGAATGATATGAGCAGAAGCATTTACGCGAACTGTGGCTTCGGCAGATCGGGTGGAAGCTCCAGCATTGTCAATGGCTCTGGCACTAAGCGCATAGGTGCCTGTGGCCACATTAGTCCAGGTGAATGTGTAAGGGGCAGTGGCATCTGAACCTAGCAAGGTAGCACCGTTGTAAAATTCTACCCGGCTGATGGTGCCATCGGCATCGGTGGCAGTGGCGCTCATTGAAATGCTGGCGGGTGCTGTATAAGCGGTATTGTTGGCAGGTGAGCTAAGTTGCACGGAAGGTGCCAGGTTATTGTCTCGTGGAAGTTCGGCTCCTGCGGGAGCACGCTCCTGGCCAGCCTGAAAAATACCCAACCATAAGTAGCCATTGGTTACACCTACTGCTCTTCCCGAAAAGTCACAACGGTTATCGTCGAAGGTATGGTTGGATACAAAATAGTTTTCATTAACCTCTGCCATGGAGTTAAAGTCATGTCGGATGCTTACCGCACCAAATCCAGTTCCATTCCAGGGACGGTAGGTAATCCAGTCTACAAATTGATAGGAGGGCAGAGTATTGGGGAAAAATTCACCCAACCAGCCCACAGAATATGCCGACCAGTGATTAAAGGCGATACGCATAGGGTCAGCGATATGAGTAACCGGATCGCGGCTGTCTCCATTATTGTAACGGAAATGGTTGGCCGGAACGTTATCTCCTTTATTGACCCTGCGTACTTCAGTGCCGTTTACAAACCAGGCAATGTAGTTCGGGGTCCATTCCAGTCCAAAATTTACCCAGGTAAGGGCTATGGCTGTACCACCATGGGTGGCTTCCCAGCGTTTGGTGTTTTGATCGCCATCGTTGTATTCCCAAATAGGGTTGGATTGCCAGGAGGCGGCATCTTTGCCAAATGTTTCAATGTCGATTTCATTCCATCGGACATTGGCTTCGGTACTACCTTGTTTCCACAGAAAAAACGTTGAAGTGGTACCGCTGTGCCGGCTTGAATACATTCTGAAATCATAACGCCCATATTGAGTGTTATTCCTCGACTGAATTTCTCCTGCCGTGTAAGGCTTTTGTGCCCAAAGACCCAGGCTTAGACCCAGACACACATAAATGATGATTCGAAATGTAGTAAACATATTTTCCTTCGATGTTTAAGGTTAGCAATCGAAGCATACACATTTCATACTTGAATCGGATATGGATTGTCAAAATATTTTAATAAAATACCATTAAAGTTATATGTTTTTGTCTTGATTATTATACTTTACGGACGATTAAAAAATTAACAAAGTATTCGATTTTTTATTTTAATATACTGTTTTTAAGTTATTTAAATTTTGTTTTAGTATATTGTTCAAGAGGTAAAAAGATAGTTCATGAACTATTTCGTCTTTTTGAGGATTTTATTGTTGCTGGCTACTTTAAAGGAGCTTTTGGCGATACCAGTGGTCATTCTTAATAATCAATCCTCTGAAATAAAATTATTGGGCCCCCAGGTGGAGGTGTGGCGCGATACGTTGTCTTATACGTTAAATCAGGTGCGAAGATTACAATCTGAGATCGATTTTAAGTGTCCCCAAGATAAACCCAATAACAGCGCATCCCTGCATTCAGCTTATTGGATTCGATTTAAAGTGGTCAATAATTCGGAGTGTCCACTATGGTTGTTGGAATTCCCAGACTTGCATATAGGGCATATACAAGTGTATGAAGGCGATTCCATGATAGGTACAGGAGGTTATTTAGAAAATTTTGAAAACAGAGGTTTGCTGCATAAAAACCCAAGTTATTACATCAAGCCTGGGCGGGAAAAAGAATATTACATAAGGCTGCAATCCGATTTGGGAGCAAGTTTTCATATGAAAATAAAGTCTCCTTTGTATTATTCTTCTTATGCCCATCAGGAATATTATTACCTGGGCTTGTATTATGGGGTGATCCTCATCATGGCTATTTATAATTTTTTCCTTTTCCTGAAAATTCGTGAATGGGCTTATTTATTCTATGTGTTTTATGTATTGAGCTGCGCGCTCCATACGTTTCGAGAAGATGGCATCGGATTTCAGTTTTTTTGGCCTAATAATCCTTGGATGAATTATTATTTCAAGGAAATTTCATTTCTGTTGTTGATGCTCAGCTTCGTCACGTATTCCATCTTGTTTTTAAACTTGTATGAACGTCAACGTCAATTTTTTTGGTTTACCATAGGTTCCGTTTTGGCCTACCTATGCTTATTTACCTGGATAACTGTATCGGACACCATCCGGGAAGCGCATACCATTTACTTCTTAGTACCTATTTTACTGGTTTATTTCGCAGCCATTTTACAGTACAGAAGAGGCCAACGTTTTGTCCGGTATTTTTTACTGGCCTATT
>JALONM010000032.1 GCA_025454925.1 Cytophagaceae bacterium | reverse complement strand
CATCTGGGAGCCAATGCTCGAATTTAAAAATACCTCCGTATGGATCTTCTCAAACTTGATCCCAGAAGAATGCTCCGATTTTAAATAATCTCTCATCATTACCTCCGTCTCCTTTTTTACGTTTGTCCTCATATCTCCATTAATTATTTCTTATTCTACCATTAACTTTTCTGTTCTAACGGACATCCCGTCGTGACAATTCACCAAATAAATTCCAGCAGGCAGGCCAGTTTCCCACATCATCCACTCATCTTGCATCGTGCGCTCGAGCACACGTCTTCCGCACGCATCGGTAATAAAAATAAAGGCCTGGGGTACTGCACGAATTAACACGTTGCCATTCGATGGGTTGGGTAATACCTGAAACGTAGTAGTTTGAATACTTACTGGTACCGCAGCAGAAGGATACCATCGCTCATCGTTGTCGACCTGCGTAATGCGGTAATACGAGCGCCCTGCAAGTGGTAGTTCATCGAAAAACTGAAACGAAGAAAGTCGTGCGTTCTCATTTTTTATTTCTATTACTCCGATAGGTTCAAAAGTAGTTGCGTCGCTGCTGCGCTCTACCAGGAAATGATGTACATTCTTAGTTTCTCTCACCAGCCAATTTACTTCCACTTTTTCGGCCACATATCTTGCCTGTATTGAGAGCAGATGAATAGGAAGAGGATTGTCGACACAAGGCGAAAATTCGGAGGTCCTGCATACACTGCTGCCATTGCAATCGGAACCGCCTCCTGTTGCCAAGGCACTTAAATCGTTGTACATACTCACCCCGTTATTGTACGTCCAGGTTGTTCCGGGGACGCCTTGAGTGGAAGGAGTATAAATTCCCCCGGCATAACGATACTGCCCCTGACTGATGCAGGTGGTGCTGGAGGCGCATGCGTTGGTTCCAAAAACATCTACCAAACTATTGGCTGGTCGGTTTCCGGTGATGCTTGCAGGCAGCGCCGGAGGGGTAGGAGAAATAGAAAGTGTACCACATCCAAAGCTGTTGTTTCCGGAAGGCTTGCCAAATACAGAACCTGAACATCCAATATTTATACCTTTGTCAGCATTACAATAAATGCTATTAAAACGCATCTCCACAAAATCCGCTCCGTCAAAAACGGCAATACCATGTGTGCCATTTGAATAAATTGCATTGGGTTGACCGGCAGACATTCCACCAATTCGAATGTTTCCTCCACGTTGAACAAATATTCCATTATTCGGAATAAAACCTCCGCCTGCATTCGCATGGTTGTAAATTGCGTTTCCAAAAACCTGCCCATCGGTAGAATTAAACATGGCAATACCCGCGCAAGCTTCGGCATCAGAGGTAGTGCGACGTCCTTTGTTATTGGCCACCTGGTTGTTCTGAATGATGAATTGAGAGGCTTCATTCATTTCCATGCCATTCGCTGAATTACCAATGTTCTCTCCGGCAGGCCCTACTCCTACATAATTTCCGGAGATGGTAAAGTAGCTCGAACGATAGGCCGCTATGCCATGCGAATTAATGGCTGCGCCTATCGATTCACCATTATCTCCGATGATATTATTGTTTACCAGCACATTCGCAGCGTTGGAGCCGCCCATGTTGCCACAAGAGAAAAAATATAAACCCGTAAATTCATTTCCGGCCGGATTCAAAGATTGATCCACACCAATCTTGTTGCCTGTAATGGTAGCACTTACTACCGAACCATATTGGAATACGATGCCACACGTTTCTTTTTGATCGGAAGGAGCAGAGGATAGCCAACCATTCCGGGCAATACTATTATTCGACACCAATAGATTGGTACTCGAAATCCCCTCCAAACAAATTCCAGAATAGCCGTTGCCAACATCCGCTCCAGCACTGTATATGCCAGTGGATGGCAATCCGATTTTATTATGGGTGATCTGAACCCCACTATGATTAACCTTCAAGTGTATTCCATAATTTCTATTGGCGCCAATGCAATTATTATCAATCATCATATTATCTACGGTGCCCGCCAGCACGGCTATACCAGAACCCCAATTGCCCAACGTGGCCGGATTGGAATAACTCAGTCCATTTCCATTTATATCCAAGCCGATGTAATTATTCTGGATGCGCAAGCCATTGCAATTTCCAGCAGAAACCAGAATGCCATGACCTGGAGTTCCTTTGGATGCTGATATTACGTTGCCTGCAATTTCTACTGAGGATGAAGCCGAAATATCCATTACAACACCCGTGAGCTGACCTAATCGACCAGTACCCATGCGATTGGTACCTAATAGGTTTTTGTAAAACTTTAATCCATTAGAACCGCTAACAATCACACAATTGGTATAATTGGTTCCACCACCAGTAGATCCGCTGAATACGTTTCCTTCGCCGGCGGCCATTCCTCCGATTTGACAATTGACACAAGCTGAAAGGGTTAGTTGAGATCCTCCCACCACCGAACCGGAACCGGCAGTGCCCGTATTATTCATATTGAAAAAACACCCATGAATGGAGGCATTGGTGCAGGAGGACAAGGTAAGGGCAGAATTAAAAATCAAACCTTTCAGTAATAGATTGGTTTGATTGGAAATGATAAAATTAGCCCAGTTGCCATCGAATAGTATTCGTAAATCTGAGCCACAAACTGCGCCAGATTGCGTACAACCATCTATGGTAAGGTTGGAGTTGGTGGCAAGTGTAGCCGTCATTCCTCCTAGATTAATGGTATGAGGACCGGCACCGGGAATAGCAAACGCGATGGTGTGATTGCCCGTGCCTGTGGCATTGATTGCCAGAATGGCACCTGCAAAGGTTCCATTATTGGCAGTAGGACTATCATACGAAGCATTGCCTGTAGTAGAAGTTACCGTAAATACCGCAGGAAACATAAACCTGGATAAGCACACGGTAAGTAGTAATTGGCATAAAACTTTCATAGTGAATTTTCCTTTCTTGTTTGCTTTCTGAAACAGTATAAGGATTAGTAATAAGGAGTAACTAAAAAAATACTATTCTAACCCTATTTTAGTCCTGTTCGGGCTATTAAAACGATATAAAAAATAACGGATCAAAACCTTTACAAAAGTTTAAAATTTGAATAATTGAGGCGTTTTTGAAGGGCCTCGTAACACCTTAATTCCAGCGTTCCTTTTAGCTTCATTTCTTTTGGTGATGAATCGTAGAAATGGTGTAAAATGGCTTTTGAAAAGAGTAACTATGAATTATTGCAGTACGAAGAAATCCTTGTAATAAATTTTAAAAAAAATAGGTGTTTCAGAAGGTAACAAGCTCTAATACATTATTTTTGTAATTGGTATAATAAGAACCTCCATTTTGAGCGAATCAGAATTGATTAAGGCCTGTCAGAAAAATGACAGAAAAGCTCAGGAATTGCTGTATAATCAATATGCTCGCAAGTTCCAAGGGGTGGTTCTTTTGTACGTACCCTATTCTGAATCCAAAGACATTCTGCATGAAGCTTTTATAAAGATCTTTCTGAATATTAAGCAGTACCTTGGGAAAGGGTCTTTTGAAGGTTGGATGAGAAGAATCGTTGTTAACGCTGCCTTAAACTACCTCCGGTCAAAGAAAAGAATTAGTTTTCCAGGAGAAGAAGCATTGGATAATCAAACGGAGGAGCCTGAATTCACGACCCATCAAGAATTCACAGAAAGTCAATTGCTTGAATTTATTAACGCTATTCCGGACAAATACAGGGTTGTGTTTGTTTTATCATGCATAGAGGAATTGTCGCATAAAGAGATAGCCGAACAATTAGGGATAACAGAGGAAAACAGCCGTGCACGCTTGAAACGCGCCAAAACGATGCTTAAAGAGTCCGTTTTGTCACACATTAATTCTCCTATTTAGTAATAAAATTTGTAACGAAAGTACCACATTTGCATCTTTAACATTGAATGTCGATACAAGAGAAAAATATGAAGGAGCTGTTTAAGCCGCTTCAAGATCTGGAAAGTGATCCGGATCCTGAATTGTGGGCTGAACTCAGCGCCAGTTTACCCGTGCGGACTTTCATGCATTGGGGACCTGGGCATTTCAATATTTTTTATCTATCAGGTATCCTCGCCGGCGCTCTATTGCTTTTCGTGCTCTTTCAGCCTAAGCCAACCCAGTTGCGCGATATAAGTCCAATAAACACAGATTCGGTTTCTGTTCCCTTTCAGCAACGCGATGAAACAGACTCTGCGAACCAAACACTTCCTGCCAGAGAGCAATCCTACCAGGACATCCGGCACATTTCCAATAACACCCCAAATACATCCTCTGAAACCAAAATTCCTGATAGTAGCAGCAGTGCAACCAACAGACCCCATCAGGCAGATACTGTAAAGAAAGTAATGGACTCTGCGGCTACGGGGCCGGTTGTTAAGCCTAAAAAAGTCATTCGCATTATCAAACGCGATACCCTCCATGTAAAGGACTCCGTTGGAATCAAAAAACGCAGATGGCAAAAATTTTAACAGTACTTTTTCTTTCACTGCTTCCTGTTTGTTTGAAATGCCAGATTGATACCCTGGAAATTCTGGAATCTGATACCTCTATCGTATACATTGTAGAAGAGGAGCCTGTATTGATTCGTGATACAGTAAAATATTTCATTCAGCCACCCAAACTCTATACTAGAATTGGAAGCTACGCCAATTTTATTCTCAATCAGGTTAAATATCATCCTTTAACTGGCCAGGAGGAATACTTCAAGCTCATGGATGCCGTTGTGCAAACGACGGGTTCCTATGGTTTTGGAATGATGTTGTGGAATTGCCCTAAAAGAATTTCTAAGGGCCTCTCCGTTGATTTAATAAAATTAAGACAATCTTTCAGGATGAAACGAGAAAGCCCTCTCGAAGATATTGAAACTATAAATGGAACGAGCCTCGCCCAATTAAAAATAGGCATAGGATATAAATTTCATTGGAAAAAGAACTGGGACTTTTATCCTGAAATCTCTTCCGGCATTCAATATGTTTTTGGAATTACTGGTTATGCCTATAATCAATATTTGAATAATTACCTCAGCCAAATTCACATCATTTATAAATTTAAAGAGTTCCAT
Organism: Cytophagaceae bacterium; assembly: GCA_025454925.1. Taxonomy (GTDB): domain Bacteria; phylum Bacteroidota; class Bacteroidia; order Cytophagales; family Cytophagaceae; genus JALONM01. The sequence goes on along the minus strand of JALONM010000032.1, from coordinate 59,472 downwards.
CCGGTATTTGGATTTCAATTGCATAGTGTGTATTCCATTCGTAAAATCGAAGTGGACTTGATTCCGCAATTCACCGCTCTGCCATTTAATGTCTTTTCTCAGGCGCCCGTATCTTTAAAAGGATATTTTGTTGGTCTAAAAATAGGGCTGAGTCATAAGCTTTTTTAACTCCATCCCAATTCAATTTTTACTTAACCCAAATACAAAGCCAGTGGTAATGCCTTGGGTATAATGCCGAATAGAGGGCTTGTGAATTAAAAATTTTCCTTCCGAAACGGTGTAATCAAAGGTAGAACTGTACGTGCTGTTACGATCTGCATGGGTGATGTTTCCATCGATGTGTATGCGTGTGATCCAATAAATATTAGCAACCAACTTTACCCATAAAGATGTATTAACATAAAAATCCAGCGTAAGATTCTTATAAAATCCACCCGTATTTAAAAGATCCAGACTTCTGGGCATTGCACCTCTTTCAGCGAGCAACATACCGATCTGAGGCCCGCCTCCTATAGCCCATTTCAGCTTTTGCCTGTTTATTGGAAAATATTGCAACGTAACCGGAAGTTTTACATACAACAATCGCGTAACTCCGGAAGTTATAACTCTGCCCGTCACATTACCGGTGTCTAATCTAGAATCAAAACGCTGCAGAAAAGCACTGAATACTCCTCCGTACTCAAACTTTACTCTTTTTGTAGCAAAGAAATTTAATTGTAGTAAACATGAACCATTTACCGATACCATAGGGTAATGCGTCATCTTTACTTTATACGCCAGGTCTTCTTCAATAAAGTCAAACGATTTGTTGGAATTATGCATGGTACATTGTTGGGCTCCCATCATAAACAACACATTGGGGATTTGTGCATGGAGCCACTGAAAGAAAAATACAAGTACAATGCAAAAATACCTCATGTCATTATCCCTTACGTAAAATTTTCAATTCATCCTCTCCAATCTTGTCGCTGGCATGAATAGCCGCTCTCCATTGAGGAGCCAGGATGCCCTTCTCAAAGACTTGTTTGCTCGTAAATATACGAGACTCATCCCACAAATCCTGATCAATGAACGATTGTAACAACGCGGTTCCTCCTTCTACCAGAACCGATAATATATTTTTCTGATACCAATCCTCAAGCAAGGTTTTAAGCACATCCCCTTCAAAAGATATAGGGACAAATTGTGCTGGTGATGGTAATGATGGAACCTTGGCGTCGTGATAGACGAGGGTAGTCTCACTTCCATCATGAAGATGGTGGGATGCAGGTATACGCAAAGAACGATCAAGCAAAATTCTGATTGGGCTTTTACCTGACCACGATCTTACTGTCAACGAAGGATTGTCGTACCAGGCAGTATTGGTTCCAACCATGATGGCGGCTTCTTCGGACCGCCACTTATGAACAAGCATGCGGGACAATTCATTGCTGATCCACTTGGAATCATAATTTTCTTTGGCAATAAATCCATCGGATGTTTGTGCCCACTTCAAAAGAATATACGGTCGCTTTTTTTCATGAAAGCAAAGAAATCTACGATTCATTTCCCTGCTCTCTTCCTCCAGAAGGCCTACCTCTACTTTTATTCCTGCTTGCTGAAGGCGAGCCATTCCTTTCCCTGCTACTTGCGGATTGGGATCTAGCGTGGCTATATAAACTTTGCGAAATGCGTATTGAATCAATGCATCTGCACAAGGCGGCGTTTTACCTGTATGTGAACAGGGTTCAAGGGTAACAAAAACTTCTGCTCCATTCAACAAGCTTTTATCAGACACCTGGTTCAGCGCATTGATTTCTGCATGCGGACCACCGAAGTTTCGATGCCAACCTTCCCCGATAATTTGATTGTCTTTAACAATTACACATCCAACCATGGGGTTGGGAGCCACAGAACCCGCACCCAGTAAGGCGAGCTCAATAGCACGTTGCATAAATAATTCTTTACTCATGAATTTCAGGCCCTGCCACCCTTGCCTAGATATACCAACCAATCTTCTTGTATGTTTCCTGAGAATTCCCTCAGAAACATGAAGAATGAAGGCTTGAACGGTTTGCGTTTGAGAGGCATGCTGGCCTCATCGGGTGTTTGATCGCCTTTTTTAGAATTGCAGGATTTACAAGCTGCCACCAGGTTGTCCCAACTTGACTGACCGCCTCTGGACCTCGGAAGCACATGATCCAAGGTTAGATCGCTGTGTGTTCCGCAATATTGACAACTGTGTCCATCCCGTTTAAAAATGTTTTGGCGGCTTAGAACCACTCCTTTGTAAGGTATATTTACATAAGAATGTAAACGTATGATGGAAGGAGCCGGAAATAAGGAGCTTACGGTGCGCAGGTAAAAGTTTTCAGCATTGGAAACCAGCTCAGCTTTTTGCATGTACACCAGCAAAAATGCTCGCTGTACGCTGCAAACAGTCAGCGCTCGGTAATCCTGATTCAATACTAAAACTTTACCGGCCATACCTTTTTACTCGTATTTCTAGTTACGTAATTTCAGGTAAAAATCAAAGCTCTATGACCTTGATTTTAAGATTCATATAGGCCTTTATGCCACTTTACCCAAACGAAGTAACCGTTGGGTCTCATCTACGATACCTTTTATACTTTTTATGTTTAACGGAAATTCCAGAAAAACGTGCAACAAACTGAGGAAAAATAAAGCAATCAAACCCGTTCGGTAATCTACCCAATACAAGGCAACTGCACTTATCCAAACCACCACACTCGCTACCAGCCAGGGCTTCGGAACCATATGCCACTTTATTACCTCCGTCTTGGAAAACCAATTTAAATAATGATAGGTATATGCAAATGCAATGAACCGCTGAACTGTATAGCCCCGACGTGATTCAAATAAATCGAAACTGCTGATTCCATCAGAACCTTTTAACATTTTAAGAATTTCAGCATTCACCGAACTAAAACCGGTTGTGTTCATGGCATTCCGAACGTATTGCCCTACGCTGGCACCTTCCGGTATATATGAAATAAAAAATAACATCCCTGCACAGGAAGCAAAAACAAGCAATGACAAATACCCATGCACATTGTTTGATTTTAACGCGCCATATAAAATAAAAAGACCAGTAAAAAGGAACACATGGACCAAGGTCGGAAGAAAAACACCTATCCATACGGTAACCAACTGAAAGGGATATAGAGGCACTATGATGGAAAAAGACAGAATCATAACCAACAAACGAACTTTCCAGGAATTCGAAAACACCATTGCAATGGCTGTGCAAAAGGCTGAAAATATGAACGCCGGAGAAATACGCATATACACTTTCATCACTTTAGCATGCCATTCAGCAGTAAACACTCCCGACAATAACTTTCTATAAACAAAAAGATCATGATAAACGATAAAAAAAGAAATGATTAGGCATATGGCCACCAACAGCCAGAAATCTTTTTTGAGCGTTGAAAAGTAATTTCGTTGATGCAGCCATGAAATTTCTGTAACATAATGCAAAGGCCCAAGCACCGCATAGGAGAACAAAAAGAGCTCAAAAGGCAGGAAAAAGGCCAATACAAGCGCAATAACCATTAAACCCATGTTTACATAATCTAAGCGAGCGCCAGTAAGTGTAGTGGACATAGTAATTTTTTCAACCAGATTTAAGTTTCAATCTACGAATAAATTACTTTTGTAGCACTACCTCATACTCATTACTGAGGTAGCTTGGGCAAAACAAGGAAACTTAATTTCTATTGAATTTGTTGCCAAAGAGTGCGATGCTGGTGATTGCCCATTGATGTCATTTCAATTCATTTAACATACCGAAGTCCGTGGATTTATTGTGGAATTATTTTCGTTCGTATTGGAAACTGTGCTTACTAGCTCTTTTGCTCGCAGCGGTCAACACTTCCTTTTCCTTACTGGATCCTTTTCTATACAGAAGAATTCTAGATCAATATGTTCAACATTATAAGGAATATGAGCTGCAAGAATTTTTATGGGGAGTAGGCATGCTTTTGTCAGGCGTAGTTGGTGTTGCCATGATCAGCCGGATTGCTAAAAATTTCCAGGATTATTTTGTCAGTAAAGCCGTTCAAAAAATTGGCACTAAAATATACACCGACGGTATACAACACGCCATGCACTTACCTTATCAGGTATTTGAAGATCAACGCAGCGGTGAAACCCTGGGGATTTTGCAAAAAGTACGCACCGACATGGAGCGATTGACTCAATCGTTTATCGGAATTATTTTCGCAACCCTTATAGGAATCATTTTTGTAACAGTCTATTCGCTCTACGTATATTGGGTAATTGCCCCCTTTTATCTCGCTACTATACCACTCATCGCACTAGTAAGCTTTTACTTGAGTAAAAAAATCAAAACCGTACAAAAGAGTATTGTTAAAGAAACTACTGCCCTAGCCGGAAGCACTACCGAATCGCTTCGTAACATTGAATTGGTAAAGGGACTAGGGCTGGTGAAACAAGAAGTTGGACGACTTAATGCCATCAGTTCCAAAATTCTTACCTTAGAACTAAAAAAAGTGAAGTACGTGCGATCGCTAAGTTTTCTTCAGGGAACCTTGGTAAACTTGATTCGTACCGCCTTATCGTTCTTTTTGATTTATTTAATCTTCCAGGGTAAGATCAGCATAGGAGAATTTTTCTCTTTGTTTATGTACTCCTTCTATGTCTTCGGTCCCTTGCAGGAGATAGGCTCTTTTATAAATATTTACAGGGAAACAGAGGTGTCTTTCAATTCCTTTAAAAAAATGCTGGCCATACCGAAAGAGCCAAGGCCAGCGCTCCCCAAGCGTTTGTCGCAATTGAGTTCGGTTCGATTCGATCAGGTTCAATTTCAGCATGCCTCTTCCCGAAAAGCGGCCGTGCAGGAATTAAGTTTTGAAGTGCAGCAAGGCCAAACCATTGCTTTTGTTGGGCCCTCTGGTAGCGGCAAAACTACCATCTTGAAGTTATTGGTCGGCTTGTATCGTCCGGCTTCTGGCGATATTCTTTACAATGGTCTTTCTTACCAGGAAATAGAAACAGACGATTTCAGAATTCAAATCGGATTAGTAACCCAGGATACTCAGCTCTTTTCAGGAACCTTGCGCGAAAATCTTCAATTTGTAAAGCCCGAGGCAAAGGATGAAGAATTATTGGAAGTATTGAAAAAATCGGCATGCACCTCCTTGCTCAACCGCGCAGACAAAGGCCTCGAAACCGTGATTGGAGAAGGTGGTATAAAAGTTTCGGGGGGCGAAAAACAACGCATTGCCATTGCAAGAGCACTGCTTCGACAACCTAGAATTTTGATATTTGATGAAGCAACCTCTGCACTGGATTCTATTACAGAGGAAGAAATTACGGAAACAATAAAGCACGTATCAGCCGATCAACAACACATCACTGTGCTGGTGGCGCACCGCCTGAGCACCATAATGCATGCGGATTGCATTTATGTAATGGAACAGGGGAAAATTTCAGAATTTGGAAGTCATGAGAAACTACTAGCGAATCAGGGCTTGTATGCCGCGATGTGGCGCCAGCAAGCGGGAGAGCGGGAAGATACCAGCATCCATGCGCACTAATTTGTTCTCCTCGCTGGAAAGAGTCCGGCTTCGTTTTATCACATAATTGAAGCAAAAAAATTTTCGGGGTCATCGGATGAAGTAACAATTTACTTCATCCGATGACCCCGGTTTATTTTCAGCCTAAACAAAATCTGTTCAGTACTGTGCTAATCTAAATGGCTAGAGGCTTACCCCCAGCATACTGCTTTAATCGAAGTTTACATCGCTGGAGGTAGGACACGTATGGGTAGTTCCATTGTTAACAATTACCGTATATACGCCCGAATAGGTGGACTTCGATAATCGATAGGTATATTCTCTGTAATTGCTGACATAACCGTATCCGGTTGGCGCGGGTAAGTTAATTACCTCGTTGGTAATTTTGTTTTTTAACTTAAACTGATACGATCCACTGTATTGGTTCACATCACTCACCGAAATGCTTAATACATATTCATTGGGGGAAGATTCATACTTCAACACCTGAGGTATAAAGCGGAATTGGGTGGTGGTGAGATGCAGGTTATTAACCGTTTGGTTTTGATAAGGATACTGAGTCAGTACTTCCCCACATTTGGAAGTAACCTTTACGTCCAACTTACCCAACGTCAGCCCTGATGGAATATTAAATGTCAGGTCAAAATCAGACGACCTCGGATCTTCTAGTATAGACTGAAAAGCACAGCTTACGTTGTTTACCGTTACAGAACCAATAGAACCTAAATACCCCCGATCTATGCTCATCGAAATCTGGTCTCCAGCACGCACGTACTGAAAAACATTACTTAAAAAAAAGTTGGGGACAAAATAAACAATTTTCCTTGAGGAAGGGTTGGATGCGGGATTCAATTCAAGCGTATCGGTTCCCGCTATCAGTTTGATGAACATCCTGCTTTTTCCACCTTTACCATAGGGTTCCACCGGTGTTTTAAAATAAATATAATTGCTCTTATAATTTCCCGAATCAGGCGTAATAACCCGCTTCACAAGTGTATCGCCACCACAACTATTTTGGAGCTTTAGTAAGAGTTCCAGTGACTTTTGCTTACAGAAAAAATTCTTTCCATATATATAAATATAATAATCGTATTGTATATGTAAGGTGTCTGAATTCGAATAGTTATAGATGCTGTCAAACACCAACGCTCCATCGCAGGCTGGTTCTGGAGTTCCGCTAAATGAGTCGTTCTTTTTATCTTTTTTACAGGCCAACAACAGCAATGCCGACATTGTCAGCAATACATATATTTTTTTCATATTGAGAGTGTACTTATTTGTACAAACATAGAACAAAGCTATTCGAGGCGATAATTATAAAGAATGAATTTTGTAGCGAAACTGAAACGCTATCCAAAACGATTTTAGTAAAAAATAGAGAGCTTTTTCCAAAACCTGCGTGTATCAACAAAAAAAGCCAGAAGGTCTGGCTCTTTTTGTTGATCGAATGAGGTTATTTTTTTTGTGACGAAATTGTCAAGATGAAATTATAAGGAAATTTCATTCCATTCAAATCCCACTTTTTTCAAATCTTCCCAGTAATGTGGGTATGATTTCTCCACCACCTCGGGCGCTTCAATTCGAAGTTCTCCCAATAAAGCTAAGGGAGCGAAGGCCATCGCCATGCGATGGTCCTTGTAGGTGTGCACGAATTGATTGTTTACATTAAATGATCCAGGAACAACGCGATAGGTGGTATCTTTTTCTAGTTCGACCATATCGGCTCCAAATTTTTTCAATTCAATTTGCAAAGCAGCAATACGATCGGTTTCCTTAATTCTAAGCGACTCAAGACCACTCATGGTGCACTCTATTCCTTTGGCGGCACAAATTACTGCAATGGTTTGCGCCAGATCCGGGCATGGAGTAAAATCCCAATGGAAAGAGGTAGAGGCTGCGCATTTTTCAAGCAACAAGCCTTTATCGGTGAATGTAGGCTTCACACCAAACAAAGGAGCCATTTCTGTAATGGTACGATCTCCTTGAAGTGAATCTGATTTATATCCGAGAATTTCAATAGAAGCATGTTCGGATAGCGCTGCAATACTGAACCAATAACTGGCAGCGCTCCAGTCGCTTTCTACTTCATACCTACTGATGGAGTATGACTGATGCGGAATGGTGATGCATTGTTTTTCCCAATCGGTAGTTGCCTTCACTCCGAAATGCTTCATGAGCGACAATGTCATTTCTATATAAGGCTTGGAACCTACTTTACCTTCCAATTCCAATTGCAATCCTTGGGGTAAGGTAGGAGCGACCAATAGCATGGCGGTAATATATTGACTGCTTACATCCCCTTTCATGCGGATGCGATTATTCGTAACCGTATTTCTATCGAATGCGTCTACCAATAAAGGAGGAAAGCCTTCCTTTTCTTTGTATTGAACGGCACAGCCTAGTTCTTTCAAGGCATCTACCAATAGTTTAATCGGACGTTCGCGCATTCTGGAAGTGCCTGTTAATTCCGCTTTGCGTCCACTCACAGCACAAAAGGCCGTAAGAAAACGCATGGTGGTGCCAGCATCCAATACATCTAATACATAATCCGAAGAATTCAGCAAGCGAATCATTGTTTGTGTATCGCGGGCATTGGAAAGATTTTGCAAGTCGCATTTCATACCTGTTAAAGCATGAATGATCAAGGCTCTGTTGCTTTCACTCTTGGACGCCGGCGGACGAACACTGCCTGTTACTTTTCCTGAATGACGGCTTAATTTAAATGCGTTGTTGGTTAATGTATCTGCCATAAAATTATAAACATTGATAGTAATGCAGCCCGTCTTCCATTTGTTCATCGTCGAGGGCTATATTGAAATTCGCTTTTCCTACTTTCTCTAATAAAGAAAATAAAACCAGGTCATTTTCATTTTTTTTATCCTGGCGTGTAAGCGGTATTATTTTTTTTATCTCACTGTCTTTAATTTCTACCTTATCGTATACACGGAGTATATACGATGAAATTTCTCCCAGTTCTTCCGGTTGAATGTAGCCAAGTTTCATGGCTAAATAGGCCTCACTGATCATCCCTACTGCAATGGCTTCCCCATGCAATAGTTTCCGTTTGGTAGGAAGAAAAAAACTTTCCACGGCATGGCCCAACGTATGTCCGAAATTTAAAATTTTACGGAGACCTTTTTCATGGGGATCAGCAGTAGTGATCTGCTTTTTTATATCGACCGAATGCTGCACGATATCCGGCCAGTCGAGGCTTTTAAAATCCTGTGTTTTGATCTGATTCCATTTTTCTCCATCGGCAATCAAACAATGTTTAATCACCTCTGCAAAGCCAGATCGCAATTCACGTGGAGAAAGGGTTTGCAGAAAGGTTGTATCAATCAATACGGTTTGAGGCTGGTTGAATACCCCAATATGATTTTTATAAATCTGATTTCCCGGTGTACTAAAATCGATGCCCAGCTTACCTCCCACACTGGCATCTACTTGGGATAAAAGGGTGGTTGGGAGCTGAATGAAATCTATTCCGCGTTTGTATGTGGATGCGCAAAATCCTCCCATATCGCCAATTACGCCACCACCAAGATTGATAAGCAAGGCTTTGCGATCGAGGCCTGCGTGAGTCATAAATTCCCAAATACGCTGACAGGAATCCAGTGTTTTTGCTTCCTCCCCGGATGGAATCTGCATCAACAAAGTTCCGGAAGGCAACAGCGGGCGTATTCTCGGGAAGCAATGCTGATATGTATTTTCATCGCACAAAACCGCCAGCTTGCTGTAACGGTGTGCTTGTAAAAACTCCGATAAAAACGTTTCAATGGAATTACCTACCCGAACTTCGTGTTGCATAAGGCTGCAAAAATACACCCTTTTTAGCAAAGTAACAAAGCATAAGCCGTTCCTGGGGCTTATTAGGGAATGCGTTCCAGCAGTTCGGAACGACCAATAAGAGAAATGCCCAGATATCCTTTTAACCGGAGGTTTTTTCCCTCCAGCCACATCTTACAACTATAGGTATTGCCACTATCCGGATCATAGGCCTTCCCATCCACATATTCATCTTCATCAAACCGTAAGTTGGTAAGAAACGTAAGTCCCACCACATCGCGGTTTCGCAAAGAAGGCTCCGGATTATTAACGTCTTTTTTAGGAACCTGAGCCCATGCGATTTTTCCGAAATACAAATTTCCTTTTTTATAAATCTCAATCTTCGCATCCTTTTTCGGTGACCAATAAACACCCAGCACTTCGTCACCACTTACCTTCGTGAATGAACTAAAAGCCAGCATTACTGCCAAAAAAGAGAAGGATACTATCCATGTTTTGTAAACTTGTTTCATGGCTTATCAAATTTCTAGAGTACACATTTTTTATTTTACGTTAAAAAAGCAAAAAAAGTATGTATGCTGAATTCGCTTTTCAAGGCCTAAACTCAGCTATTTTCAATTTTCTTTTTAAGGGCAAAGTATTCATCTCTCAACTTGGCAGCCTCCATGAAATCAAGGTCTTTAGCGGCTTTTTCCATTTGCTTGCGCAATCGATCGGCCATTTTCTCCAATTCTTCTTTGCTCATATACGCTACTACCGGATCCGCTACCAGGGCGTTTTCAGAAGGTTCCACATAATACGGTTTGGCATCGCGGCTCGCATCGGCCACTTTGGTCTGATCCAAAATGGCTTCTTTGGATTTAATAATGGTAGTTGGTGTAATACCGTGTTTTTCATTATACGCCATTTGAATGCTTCTTCTACGATTGGTCTCTTCTATGGCTTCTTTCATTGAATCTGTATACGTATCCGCATACATAATTACCTTCCCGTTTTGGTTACGGGCCGCTCTGCCTATGGTTTGTACCAGTGAGCGTACATTTCTCAAAAAGCCCTCCTTGTCTGCATCCATTATAGCCACCAACGATACCTCCGGAAGGTCCAATCCTTCGCGCAGCAAATTCACTCCTACCAACACATCAATAACCCCCAATCGAAGTTCTCTCAAAATTTCTACACGCTCCAGGGTTTTTACTTCCGAATGTATGTAGCGCGAATTGATGTCCAGCTTCCTCAGATATTTATCCAGCTCTTCGGCCATGCGCTTGGTGAGCGTTGTCACCAATATTCTGTCGCCTGCTGCTATGCGCAATTCTATTTCTTCTAGTAAATCGTCGATTTGGTTGGTGCTTGGCTTTACCTCAATGATTGGATCCAGCAAACCAGTGGGCCGAATGATTTGTTCCACCACTTCCCCTTCTGTCTGATTCAATTCATAATCTGCCGGAGTGGCCGAAACATAAATGATTTGATTGAGCATCCCTTCAAATTCATTGAAGGTGAGAGGCCGATTGTCCATGGCAGAAGGTAAACGAAATCCGTAATCGACCAGGTTCACTTTCCGGGAACGATCGCCGCCCCACATCGCCCTGATCTGCGGCACCGTTACGTGACTTTCATCAATCACCATAAGGTAGTCGTCGGGAAAATAATCGAGCAAGCAGAAGGGGCGCACCCCAGGCTGCCGACCATCAAAATAACGGCTATAATTCTCTATTCCTGAACAATAGCCCAATTCCCGCATCATTTCCAAATCGTATTCCGTGCGTTCCTGTATGCGTTTCGATTCAAGAAATTTTCCTTCTTCTTCAAAGTAACGAATCTGTTTTACCATATCATCCTGAATCATCCGGATGCATTGCTGCATGGTATCTTTACCGGTCACAAACAAGTTGGCTGGATATAAAATCAACGCATCTTGGTTTTCCAATTGTTTGCCACTGTGCGGATCAATGGTATAAATATTTTCTACCTCATCTCCCCACATATAAATTCGGTAAGCAAAATCGGCATACGCAGGGTATACATCAATGGTGTCTCCTTGCACGCGAAAAGTACCCCGCTTAAATTCCGCCGTGGTGCGGTTATACAAAATCTGCACAAAAGAATACAACAGTTGATTCCGGCTGATTTGTTCACCCTTTTTTACTTTTACAATGTTCTTTCCAAACTCCTCCGGATTGCCCATACCATATATACAGGAAACCGAAGCCACCACAATTACATCTCTCCTCCCCGACATAAGCGCTGAGGTGGCGGCAAGCCTTAATTTTTCAATTTCATCGTTGATGGAAAGATCCTTTTCAATATACAAACCAGTGGTTGGCAAATAAGCCTCAGGCTGGTAGTAATCGTAATAAGAAATAAAATATTCTACTTTGTTGCTGGGGAAAAATTGTTTGAATTCACCATACAACTGGGCTGCCAATGTTTTATTATGACTTAAAATCAGTGTGGGCTTTTGCACCTGTTGTATCACGTTGGCAATGGTAAATGTTTTACCGGTTCCAGTGGCCCCAAGAAGTACCTGCTGCATCGTGCCCGCCTTCACTCCCTTTACTAGCGCTTCGATGGCTTTCGGCTGATCGCCGGTAGGTACATAGGAAGAAGTTAATTCAAATGCCATGTTTATATTCTTAGTCGAAAATGTTGTTTTACTTGTTCCTTTCTGAAAAATACTATTCCTATATAGAAAAGATCCACACTCACCTGAACGGACTCGTGCGCACAAATTTCTTTCCAGGCCCTGGTCATGCCGCTCGACCAATATATATCATCTAAAATAAATACAGTATCGTTGTGTACTTTGGAAAGACAAGCATTGAAATAGCGCATGCTAGCCTCGTAGGTATGATTCGCATCAAAAAAAACGAGGTCCAGCGTAGTGATATTTTCCAAAATGGAATGTAGGGATGTATCCAAATTTCCATGAACCGTTTGGATGTTTGTTAGTCCGAGCTCAGAGAAGGTCTCTTTTGCTATGGCAAGCGTTTGTTCGCAGCCTTCCACGGTAGTAACGGTGGCAGCAGGGTTGGCCGCCGCCAGGTAAGCGGTGGTTATGCCTAAGGAAGTTCCCAGATCCAATACCTGGGTCTTTGAAAATCGCTGAGCCAACCGTCCCAATATTGCTGCAAGGACAGCTGACTTAGCCGAAACACGCGCAATGGAAGCTACACTACGTCGATAGGTGGCACCTCTTGCTGCCGAGCCAACATCCTGTACTTCCAGCATGCGTAAGTCGTTGCGCAACTGCTTCCGGCGGGCTTCGATGCGTGCTGTCAACGGAGGTGGCTGCTCGCTGCGAATAAGGGTATTGTAATGTGTAAAAATGAAAGGTGAATGCACGCTGTGTTGGTTCCCTGCCGATAGCAAATGGCGAAACCAGTGAATTCCCTGGTGCAACATGAGGTTCAAAAAATCAATTGAGACGCTGGGGTAAAATCATCAGGAAAGCTGGTATTTCCACCTGAAACGTAGATTGATCTACTTCTCGCTGCATCAGGTAATTTCCTTCCATTTTCCCGATATCGGTTTTCAAGTTACATCCGGAGGTATATTCATACCGCTCGCCAGGCTCTAATACAGGCGTCTGGCCCACTACTCCAGGGCCTTCTACCTCACGGTATTGCCCATTAGAATCGAAAATAAACCAATGACGGCGTAATAACTTTACGGTATAATCGCTTTGATTTTCTATGGAGATGGTATAACTGAAAAAATAATGGTTGGCAACAGGATTGGAATGCGTACTCTGGTAAGCCGTTCTAACGCTTACTTTGATTCCTTCTGTCACAGCCGTTACCATAGGTTCCATGCTCTAAATTATCTATTTCTCCCAAAGTATACAAACTTACGGGGCACTAAGTTCTTAAAATAAGTAAAGAATGTTTTTTGCTTTTTAAAGAAAAGGGGGAATATGCGCTGAAACAGCCTAACCAGCCCCTGATAAAAATGTGTTGGCTATGTCATTAGGCACCACAACTGCCACCCTGGAGCAAACATCTTCCGGAATATCTATATTTTTAAACTACTGCCACACCTATGCGAGGGCATAGTATACATTCAGCGACAGTGTTCGAATTTAACTAGTTCAGGAATAGAAATTAGAGTATTACATTTTTATTCAAGGGATTAGTATCTTGCGTTATGGATGTCAGGATAGAAACTTCGTGGAAAGAACGATTGAACGCAGAGTTCCAGAAACCATACTTCCATGCACTTATTGAGTTCATCAAAGAAGAAAAAAAACAGCATACCCTCTATCCTCCGGGTCCATTGATTTTTAATGCCTTTGAAAAATGTCCTTTCGATGCGACGAAGGTAGTCATCATAGGTCAGGATCCTTACCATGGGCCTGGTCAGGCCAATGGGTTGTGCTTCTCCGTAAATGAAGGCGTTAAATTTCCTCCCTCCTTGATGAATATTTTTAAAGAAATATATTCTGATCTTGGGCAAAAGGCTCCCAGTAGTGGTAACCTGGAACGTTGGGCTCAACAAGGGGTGTTGATGCTCAATGCGACATTAACGGTTCGTGCAAACACAGCAGGATCGCATCAGAATAAGGGTTGGGAAACGTTTACGGATGCTGTGATTCAAAGCCTGGTGAATGAAAAGAAACATCTTGTCTTTATATTGTGGGGATCCTATGCCCAAAAAAAGGGAAGTATTGTTTCCTCCGAACAGCATTGCGTTTTGAAATCTGCTCATCCATCTCCATTATCTGCTTACAACGGATTTTTTGGAAACAAACATTTCAGCAAAACAAACGAATACCTCCGCCAACATGGCAAGGAGGAAATAAACTGGTAATTTTCTGTGAAAAACATCCGACACATCGGCATTCTGGGTTCGACTGGATCCATTGGTACACAAGCCCTGGACGTGATCCGAAGTCACTCCGAACTATTTCAGGTAGAGTTGCTAACGGCACAGCACAATGCTGATCTTTTAATTGAACAGGCAGCAGAATTTAAGCCTAATACCGTAGTGATTGGCAACGAGGCCTTATACGACAAAGTATTTTCGGCGCTCGATCCTTTGGGGATAAAAGTATATGCAGGGGAAAAGGCCCTTGTATCGGTGGTGGAAATGGGAACGATCGATATTCTTCTCACCGCACTGGTGGGCTATTCCGGATTGCTTCCAACCATTCAAGCGATCAAAAGCGGCAAACATATAGCACTCGCCAATAAAGAAACCTTGGTGGTGGCTGGCGACCTGGTAACCGAACTGGCCGCTGCACACAAGGTAGATATTTTACCCGTTGACTCCGAACACTCCGCCATCTTTCAATGTCTCACCGGAGAATATCATAACCCCATTGAAAAAATAATACTTACCGCTTCCGGTGGACCTTTCAGAGGAAAAAACCGCTCGGAATTGGCCGTGGTAACTAAGGAACAAGCCTTGAAGCATCCTAACTGGAGCATGGGGGCAAAAATTACCATCGACTCGGCTTCCCTTATGAATAAAGGCCTGGAGGTGATCGAAGCCAAGTGGTTATTTGGTTTGAGTCCTGAGCAAATTGATGTTACGGTACATCCTCAATCCATCATTCATTCCATGGTGCAATTTGAAGATGGCTCCATCAAAGCCCAGATGGGACTGCCCGACATGCGCTTGCCCATTCAATACGCACTGGGGTATCCGATGCGTTTGCGATCTGATTTTCCCCGGTATGATTTTTCATTAAGCCATACCTTGACGTTTGAAAAACCTGATCTCGAAACGTTTCGCAACCTGGCACTGGCCTACGAAGCCCTGCGCAAGGGTGGCAACTGGGCATGCATCTTAAATGCCGCCAACGAAATTGCCGTGCAGGAATTTTTAAAAGGCTCCATTGGATTTCTTGAAATATCCGATCTGATCGAAAAATGTTTAACCAAAGTAGCGTATATTGCAACACCAACATTGGACGATTATATTGCAACGGACAGTGAAACAAGAAAATTAGCTTTAGAATTCGTTTAATATACCACCATGCTCATTCAGATTATCCAGTTCTTTGTCGCGCTTACTATCCTGATTGTTTTGCACGAGTGGGGACATTTTTACGCCGCCAGGCTTTTTAAAACAAGGGTAGAAAAGTTTTATCTTTTTTTCGATTTCCTTTTTCCATTGCCTACCGTTGCCAACTTTTCTCTATTCAAGAAAAAAATTGGTGACACGGAATATGGAATCGGCTGGTTTCCGTTTGGAGGATATGTAAAAATTGCCGGCATGCTCGATGAATCCATGGATGAAAAATCCATGAGTGGCCCCGCCCAACCCTGGGAATACCGCGCTAAGCCAGCCTGGCAACGCCTCATCATGATCATGGGTGGTATTATTGTCAATATGTTGCTGGGTATACTTGTCTTCTGGATTCTTCTTGTTTTCTGGGGAGAAAAAAATCTACCTACTCAACATCTCCGTTATGGCATTGCCTGCGACAGCACCAGCCTGGAGCATGGATTCAAACACGGGGATATACCCGTTTCGTACGATGGCGAACCGATCGTAGACTTTTTTGATATTTACAAAAAAATATTGCTCAACTCCGGATCCGAAATGGTGGTGTTGCGCGAAGGCAAAAGCATCAGCATCCCAGTTACCGAAGAATTTGTGCGCGATATCATTGCCGTAGAAAATCCCAAAGGATTCATTCGTATTCGAACACCCTTTGTATTGGAATCTAAAGATACGAGTAGTAAGCGTCCTGCCTCTACCATGGACTTCATGGCTGGCGATTCCATCATCGCCGTCAATAATACTCCCATCCGTTTCTTTGACGAGTTTGTTGACCAGATGAAAGCGAACATTGGGAAAAAAGTAGAGATCATCAGTATTCGAAATAAACGCGATACCATACGCACCTCCACCATGGTTCCAACGGATGGCATCATTGGACTTGCACCCAAAGAAGCCGCGCATTTCGTTTCGTTCGTGCGTCAGGAATATTCTCCCTTAGAAGCCATACCGGCAGCTTTCGCCAAAACATGGTCTACCCTTACCGATTATGCTCTTCAGTTTAAACTTATATTCAATAAAAAAATTCAGGGATATAAAAAAGTGGGTGGCTTCGGCTCCATGACCAAGGCATTCGCTCCCGTGTTTAACCTGGAATACTTTCTTACTATACTTGCGGTGTTTTCGATTTCACTGGCCTTCATGAATTTCCTTCCCATACCAATGCTGGATGGCGGGTATGTAATTTTCATTCTCATCGAAATGATTACCGGAAAGGAGCTTCCTGTAAAAGTAATCAGCTATCTCAACCTCATCGGAATGATGCTGATTATTTCGCTCATGGTCTTCGCCAACGGAAATGACATCTTTGGCTTTTGGAGATAATGAAGGTTGGCATCTGGATTTCTATTTCCTTCTTGCTAGGCAGTCTGCAGGCAGCAGCGCAGTTAATCAATACGGAAGCCTTACTCTGGGAACTCAGCCACGATAGCATTCCCGAAAAATCGTATCTCTTCGGGACCATGCACGTGCAAGACAAACGAGCCTTTGATTTCCCCGATAGCCTGATCTATTATTTGGAACATTGTCAGCAATTTGCAGGAGAATTGGATATGGAAGAAGTAAAATCTTCTTTATCGCCTTCTGAATTATTATTGCCCCGCGATCTCACCTTAAAAGATTTGTTGTTACCTCATCAATACAAGGCGGTTCGAAAAGTTTGTAAAAAGCAATTCGGGCCCTTGGAAAACATGCTGGTCAAACGCATAAAACCGATTTTCACCAGTGCTTTGTTGAGTGAAAAAATGTTAAAAAGAGAAATGCCTCAGGCCTTGGATGAATACTTGCAGCGCAAAGCCTTGGCGAGCCAAAAAAAAACCTTGGGTTTAGAATCTGCACAAGAGCAATTGCAGGCACTTTCGAGCATGAGCCTGCAAGACCAGGCCCTTCAATTGTACGAAGAAGCCACGCACCTGGAGGAAACACGACAGGCCATGAACGCCATGACTGACTGGTATCACGATGGCAGACTCGATTCCTTATACTATGCAGTAGCGCAAGATAGCATGATGCAGGGTGCTGTTGGAGAGGCCTTGCTGGACCAACGGAACCAAACCATGAGTCTTCGTTTGCATGAAGCCATACAACAAGGCAGTGTGTTTTGTGCCATTGGAGCAGCACATTTACCAGGTCCTGAGGGAGTGCTGGCGCTCATGCAAAAGAGAGGGTACCGCATCCGGCCCATTCCAAAAAAGAAATAAGTAGAGGTATGTTTTCTGTTTCACTAAAGGACGACGCTTTCTTCATGGACTGAGGAACTGAGTGGCAAAAATCTTTATTCTTTTATCACTTTTAGTATTTCGGTTTTTGTTCCGCTCGAACATTTGAGAATATAAATTCCAGAAGAAAAATGAAACGTCGGAATGCTAAACTCTTCAATCAAATCCTCTTGATAAACCACCAAGCCTAAGGGATTCATCAACTCCACGCGGATTCTGTCTGTCGTTTCAGAAGGTTTAAGAACCAGTGCACTCGAAAATGGATTCGGATAGGCCTGTACCATTGCCTTGGACAAGCCATCGAAATACACCGGAACAAGCGAAGAAAACTCAATGGCACCGTAGATGTCGGTTAATTTTAATCGATAATAGGATTTGCCTTTCCAGGGCGAAGAATCGGATGTGTT
Source organism: Cytophagaceae bacterium (assembly GCA_025454925.1). Taxonomy (GTDB): domain Bacteria; phylum Bacteroidota; class Bacteroidia; order Cytophagales; family Cytophagaceae; genus JALONM01. The sequence continues at coordinate 41,514 of JALONM010000032.1, read as the reverse complement.
GTATTGAATTACGGCAGCACTGTTTCCTACTGCTTTTATTTCCGCTATTTTTTCAAATGCCATTCCGTCTTTACTTTTTTCAACAGTAAACCTATCATGATCTTTTTCATAGCTCGTAGACCAGATCAGGTCTATGGAACTTGAAGTAGGGAGTGCAAAAAAAGTAAGCAATTCTGCTTCCAACGGAATACAGAGTGGATTATTAATGAGATCACTGTTGGAATGACCATCGGCTTCTCCTCCTGCAAACGGATTTACGTTGATGGTAGTACATACCACGTTCACCATTCGTTCATTGGAATGCCCTTCCGCCACACCACCGGAAAAGGGATTTACATTTATTACTGAGCAGGTAACATTTGCCATTCTAAGATTGGCATGTCCATCGGAAATACCACCGGAAAACGGATTGACATTTATGGCAGAACATACCACATTGGCTAGTCGTGCCTGTTGATGCCCATCGGCTACACCGCCCAAAAATGGATTCACATTTACTACGCTGCAACTGGTATTTGAAAGTCTGGTATTGGCATGCCCACTGGATTCTCCACCCAAAAACTGAGCATGGCAAAGCGAAGTGCGGCCCATAAGCAAACCAGCAAGAATCAAGTATAGGATACGCATCATAGGTGTTTCCTTTCCCATTAGCGAACTCCTCTTCCTCCGGTTCGGCTCACACGTGTGTCGTTTTCTGTGGTCGTGCCAATATAAAACCGATCTGAAATTCTACAACGCTGAGCTGAATACTGCCAATTTCCGCCTCGCACCACCGATTGGTTGACCAGTATTCCCCAATTGGCAGCATTGGCATCGCCAAGCGCATCGATGGTGCCATCGCCAAGTACCCCGGTATAAATGACGGTGGCATTGGTAGCACCGTTGCGGTATCCTGCGTGAATCAATTGCTCCCAAACATTTCCACCCAAGTCCATAATGCCATAAAACGATGCACCAGCGCCTGTGCGCACGGTAGCACCTGTGGCTGCGAATCCGGCACGCAAGGGTCCTAAGGTAGTACTTGCCCCACCATTGTGGGCACATAAGCCATCGCCCGTTACAGAAGGCACTTCCGCTGCTTGCCCACCATTAGTCAATGCACTTGAAACCGCGGCAGTAATGGTGGTGGTAGACCAAGGATATTCCGTTAAAATAGAGGTATTGGTTCCCCGACAAGCTTTTTCAAATTCCAATTCCGTCATCGGTCTTAATGCGGACCAATCAAGATAGGCTTTCAGGTCATTCCAATTTAAGAAATTACAAGCTACGTTACCTCCGTCATCGGCCTCGTCGTACACATTATTGGCATTTAAATCATTGCCATATACTGCCGGAGTAGAAAACGCTACTCCCGGAGTTTGAATTTCAATGGAATTTCTGTTTTCTCCGGGTGAGGGGGCCAATGCTGCTGTACCCAGCGCCGAAGCAGGAGACACAGCCGTGCGATACGATTGTTGCTCGAAGGTGAGTAAATTCAAAAACGCTGCATATTGTTGTTGTGTGATCTCATACTTCATGCAATAAAATGCGGCAAAGCCTTTGGGGAATGCCAACGCAATTCCATTATGAAAGGATGAAATAGGCGCTACACTGGTGTTATTATTTCTTAATGCATCTCCTGCTAAAGCAGCTTCTGAAGCAATCGTGGTAGGATTGGTGGAAGCGAAAGAACCCCATGAATTAATAGAATGCGTGGTATTATTGATTGAATAATCACCCACCATAAAACTTCCCTGGGGCACGTACACCATTTCTATTCCCAATACTTCATAATTGGTACTTGCCACTACATACGCCGCAGCTAATGTGAGTGTAACCGTAGCCGTAGCAATGTTGCCTCCGCCCATAGCACTTCTTCTTAAAAAAACACCTTTGCCATCGGTCACGGCATCTACCTGCAATACACCGCCCGTTACACTATGGTTGCCACTAACCGCGCTGAGGTTGGCGTGCGTCCAGTTGCTGGAACCAGTGGCGCAAACCTGTGTTTTCACAAAAATCCAAACAGCATCCCAATTGTTGGATGGGGCAGCAGCATACCAGCTATTATCCCAGGCCACATCAAATTGAATGGAGGTAGCACTCGGAGCTGATATATTCGTGATGCGTAGATTATTGGAATACACCATGGCTTGAAACAGCAATAGAATACCCATCGACAGTGTCTTTTTCATACAGATAAAAAGTAAAACGGAAATATAAAATCCATCCCAATACCTGATTATACGGATATTTTTACCTATGGTTAACTCATTTCTGAGGCTCTATTCCCTTTGGGCTTGTTCTTCTTCCAACCTCCAAGGATTCGGCATTTTAGATTTGGTAGCATTCAACTAATTAGGCGACTAGCAGGAGCTGATTAAGAGATAAAAAAGACACCATTCAGCAACTAATTTCCATCGTTTATAGGTATAGAATACACGCGTTCAACCGGAATTTCACAATGGTGTACTTCGCTTCTATTGCAAAAGCTCATGGATCGCTGATCCAAGGCAGCTAATCATTACCTAGAAAATCATGGGTAGCGGAAATAATTTCTTTGGACCAATTCTTTCTGAAGCGATAGTAATTTTAACCGGCTTTTCTCCATAGAAGCGAAGCGTACTATGGAGCCGACTTAGAAAATCATGGGCTTAGAAAAGAATTTCTTTTAGTCGATTCCTTCTCAAGCCCTTGATTTTATTAGTCGTTTTTCAATAGAAGAATTTCTACGAAGAAAACTGGAATGAATGGCAACTAAGTGTTTCCGTTGCGTGAGGGATAGAGCGAAAAGCCTGGATGCGTGGTGGCATGGCGCTTTAGGCGCCACGCCACCACGCATCCAAGGGCTTGCAGCGATAGCCCGACCCAAGCGAAGCGCCGGGGCACGCCCCAATCCTTTCCATGGCAGCCATGTTTATGTAGCCCTTGATTTTATTTTCGTTTTTCAATAGAAGAATTTCTATTGAGAATCACTCATAAAAAAGCCAGGAATGAAATTTCATTCCTGGCTACAATGAATGGTAATACCGGCAATTCTACTTGAGTGTTCTATCTTAGTCGTGATGCACTCCACCTGGTCCATGCACATGGCCATGATCCAATTCTTCAGGAGTAGCGGCACGTACCGCTAAAATTTTTCCTGTAAAATATAAATCTTTTCCAGCCATTGGGTGATTGAAATCCAGGGTTGCCTGCTCTTCGTTAATTTTCAGGATCTGAGCTTGCATCACATTTCCTTCCTGATCTTGCAAAGGCACTACGGCTCCAGGGAAGAAGCGTGTAGAATCGAGTTGACCTTCCAACAAAAATATAGAGGTAGGAACTTCAACGATAGCGGTTTCATCGATATCGCCGTAACCCTCTGCGGAAGGTATGGTAAAATCAAATGCATCTCCGATGGTCAAACCTTCGATGTTCTGCTCAAACAAAGGAAGCATCTGACCAATGCCATATAAGAATACCAAGGGATGGTCTTCTCCTGCTGTTTCTACGTGCACTTTCTGGTTGTTCTGATCGGTGGTATGAAGTGTATAGCTCAACGACACAACCTGATTTACTGAAATTTTCATGAATGAATAAATTGAATTTTGTCTTTAGTACGTGTGGCTTTCCGGGAATTGTTCGCTAGGAGGTGTATACGAGCAGCAGAAACTCCTGAGGAGTATTCTTTATCAGATATACCGTTCGCCTGTCATTCAACGCTCGAACCAAGTATGCAAAGGTCGCCAATATTGTACAAATTGCCAAACCCAGGCTCTTCAGTTGGTCGAAGCGTTGATTCGAGCTACTTGCCCTGGTATCAGACTACATTCAGGATGAAGCAGGGGGATCTTTCTCTTCTGGCTTCATGATGAGGCGCAAGGATTGATCGTAGGTAACGTAGTTCCAGCACCAGTTGATGAAAATCAATAGGCGGTTTTTAACTCCGAGAATCGACATAAGGTGCACAAACATCCAAACCAGCCAGGCAAAAAATCCCTGGAACTTATAGAAACTAAGATCTACCACAGCAAGGTTTCTTCCAATGGTGGCCATGGAACCCAAATCCTTGTATCGAAAGGCCTTCAGACTTTGTTTCTTTTCGATGCGAACTAAATTTTTTGCCAGTAAGGCTCCTTGCTGTATGGCAGGTTGCGCGACCTGCGGATGGCCTTTGGCCCATTTACCTTCGCTCATGCTGGCGATATCGCCAATAGCAAAAATATTTTCGAGCCCTAGTACTTGATTGAATTCATTAACTGTGATCCGGCCATTGGGTAAATTGGCGGAAGCTGGCAATCCTTTGCTGGGATTGGCCCTCACGCCTGCAGCCCAAACGAGGGTATTGGTTGGGAGCTGTTGTCCGTTGCCCAGTTGCACCACTTTTCCATCGTAATCACTCACCTGGGTGTTGGTCATCACCACTACTCCCAATTGTTCCAGAAATTCCTTGGCCTTTCCAGAAGCTTGTTCGGACATGGGGCCGAGTACTTTGGGAGATGCCTCGATGAGGTAAATTTGCATCGCCTGGAAATTAAGTTCAGGATAATCTTTTGGCAGCACGGTCTTTTTCATTTCGGCAAGAGTACCCGAAACTTCTACGCCTGTAGGTCCTGCCCCTACTACCACTACGTTCAAGAGGGCTTCCCGTTCCTGAGGGTCGGTAAGTGTAAGAGCTTTCTCAAAATTTTCGAGTAATTTATTGCGCAAGGCTAATGCCTCGGCCACCGATTTCATGGGCATGGCATGTTTGCGAATATTTTCTTTGCCAAAATAATTGGTGTCTGCACCATGAGCCAGCACCAAATAATCGTAGTGCAATGCTCCTAAACTTGTGAGTATAGTATTTTCTTCGGGTTGAATTTCCAACATGGAAGCGATGCGAACATGCACATTTTTTCTTCCATGAAAAATTTTGCGCAGCGGAAACGAAATAGCGCTGGGCTCAAGACCGGCAGTAGCCACCTGATAGAAGAGAGGCTGAAACTGATGATAATTAAACTTATCGAGCAGGACTACCTGAAAAAGTTTATCGGAGATAGATCGCGCCAGCGACAAGCCGGCAAATCCAGCACCCACGATTACAACACGCGGCAGCGGAGATTCGGGAATATTGACAGCCATAGGATCGAAAGGATTTGATACCGGCGATCAATCTATTGAATAAAAATCTCTCATACAAACAGCACGCAACTAAATCTTGCCACATTCATTACTCCAATTCCGGAATCAGCCTCCTCACTTGTACGTACACTAATTCTGACTCATACCCTTTTTGAAGTGCATAGCGAACCAGCTTCTGAAATTTTTTTACAGGATTATCCTCCTTTAAAGTTGCATTCTTCTTTTGCAGTAATTGTTGCAAGGTATGCTCATACTCTTCTTGAGAAAGTTGGTCAAGCTTGTCTATAATAATTTGATTGTCAATATTATGCTTCTTTAAAGATTGCTCAATTTTAAGCTTTCCCCATTTTTTCATTCTGAATTTACCACCGGTGAAGCTTTCAGTAAATCGATCTTCATTGATGTAACCTTCCCGAAGCAAGTAATCAATAATAGATTGAACAGCATCCTTTTCTAAACCAAACCCGTATAATTTCTTAAATGCCTCCGAAGAGGATCTTTCCTGATAAGAGCAATAGGATATCATTTTTTGCAAAGCCTCTTGTTCGGTCAGTGTCTTCTTTTTTTTAGGTAAAGGCATTTTAGTACATTTACAAAGATTCAAAGTTAGGGATAATTGAAAAATAAGAGCGCCTTACTTTTACTATTTATTGCGAATGCTATTTCGGGATTTGCACAAGGGCTGACGATGTTATCGATTCCCTGGTACTTTGCCGAAAAGAACGAGTCGCCGATGTTTTTCATCTTTTATGGATTGGTGACATTGGGTTCTTTGTTCTGGGGGCTTTACGCCGGTGCATTGGTAGATGGTTTCAACCGCAAAGATGTGTTTCTGGGCACCAACTTTATTGAAGGTTTGATCATTCTTTCCATTGCCTCTTTAGGGTTTAAAGAAGGTACATTGCCCACATCATTGATTGTAATGGTATTCGCCACTACGTTTTTTGGATACATCATTCATTATCCGAATTTATACGCCTTCGCACAAGAAATTTCAGATCCTAAAGACTATACTAAAGTTACATCCCTGATAGAAATTGTTGGTCAAGCGACTGTAATTGCTTCGGCAGCGATTGGTGTGTTTTTGCTCGGCGGTGTAGACACTGTCAACAACCTCGATTTTCTGGGCCTGGATCCTATCGAAATCAAAGTAGAGCCCTGGTCGCTGCATGAAATATTTTTGATGGATGGAATCACGTACATCATTTCATTCATCATGATCATATTCATCCGTTATAAGCCAGTTAAAAATCTGGCGCACATGGACGAAGGTGATTTAAAAGAACGCCTGAAATCAGGCTACGATTTCCTGATGAAAAACAAGCTGGTGACTATATTCGGCGTTTGTTCCTATTCTATTTTTGTGGTGATGCTGGTCGAGCGATTCACGGTATTTCAGGGATACGTTAAGAAAGTATTGATTGAAGAAGGCACCGTATTGAGCCTTTCGGAGATGATGTATGCCTTTGGCTCCTTGCTTGCCGGATTTTTGGTAGGTGGCATGTTGCAAAAAATGCCGATTCCCAAATCGATTATCTTTTTTATTTTCATTACTACCTTAGGTCTGTTTACCTGTGTCTTCATCCAGGATAATTGGGTGTTTTGTTCGGTTTCCTTCATGTTGGGCATATCCAATGCTGGATCGAGGATATTCAGGATCACATATTTATTTATGTTGGTTCCCAATGAACTCACCGGACGTGTAAACAGTATGTTTAATGTTATCACTACCGCCTTCCGTTTATTTTTTATCATGCTGTTTGCATTACCTTTCTTTGAAAAAGGTGTCAACATTTCCTATGCTTACCTGATTTTAGGTGCATTTACCTTGGCAGCCGGATTAATTCTCATTGTACTATACAAAAAATTGTTAGTACTTACGGAGAAAATCGCGGATGCATCTGAATAATGTTTTCCTATTCTCTTTCTGAAGTTGCCAGTATTTGCAAGGGAACGCTTGCTGGCGAAGACCGGAGTTTTCAGTACCTGCTAACCGACAGCAGAAGGTTGGCACTGGCTGCTGATACTATGTTTGTGGCCTTGGTGAGTACACGCAACAATGGTCATTTATACCTGCATGAATTAGTTGATAAAGGACTGCGTTGCTTTTTGGTTTCGGAGGCAGATTATTTGCCGGCAGGGGCTTCAGGCGTAGTTGTGCCCGATACGCTGCTGGCCTTACAGCAACTGGTAGCCTTCCATCGGCAACGGTTCAATATGCCGGTGGTGGCCATTACCGGAAGTAATGGAAAAACGATAGTGAAAGAGTGGTTGGCCCAATTGTGCCTTTCCGGTTTCCGGGTGGTGAAAAATCCTAAAAGTTATAATTCTCAAATCGGAGTACCTTTATCGGTATGGGAAATGGACGCTGGACACAACCTGGGAATTTTTGAAGCTGGCATTTCAAGAAAAAATGAAATGCATCGCCTGGCCACCATCATTCAACCTACGTATGGATTGCTTACCAATATTGGTACCGCGCACGATGAAGGCTTTGAAAACAGAGAAGAAAAAATCAAAGAGAAGCTGGGATTATTTGCCGGTGCGGAATGGTTTTTATACAGGGCCGAAACAGCCGACGTGAAAGCCTTGGCTGAAGCACTGCAATTACCGGCCATATCCTGGAGTACCAATGGCCAGGGGGATATTGCCGTTCAATGGGAACGTGGTAGTTTACACATTCAATGGAATAAAAAAACCTATAGTTTCCCGTTGGTCTTTCAGGATGCAGCCTCCCGCGAAAACCTGAGTCATGCCGTGATTATGGCCCTGCTCTTAGGGGCTCCCGAAGATTCCATTGTGGCGGCCTTGCAGTCGCTGCAATCGGTAGGCATGCGGTTGGCTTTGCAAGAAGGCATACATGGCTGTTTGCTGATTGACGATTCCTATAGCAACGATTTGGCAGGTCTTTCCATAGCCCTTGATTTTTTGAAGCAGCAAAGCCGCCATACGCGCAAAACCATTATTCTGTCGGACTTATCCTTGGAAGGAGAAGAAGATCCGGTTCCTTACCAAACCATTGCTCAACTGCTGAAAGAACGGGATGTGCAGCGCATGATCGGCATAGGACCTCGCCTTTCGCATTACAAAGATTTATTCTCGCTGGAAATAAGCACCTATCCAAGTACCGAAAAATTTCTGGAGGTATTGGATACTCAGCCATTCCAAAATGAAACTATCCTGATCAAGGGTGGGAGAAAATTTGCCTTTGAGCGGATCTCACGCAAGTTAAAACAACGCGTGCATGGCACTTACATGGAAGTAAACCTGGATGCGCTGGTGCATAACTTCAATTTTTACAGGGCACAATTGAAACCAGGTACCAAAATCATGGTCATGGTGAAGGCCTTCGCCTACGGCAATGGCGCTTTTGAAGTAGCACACCTGCTTCAGTACCATCGCTGCGATTACCTGGCGGTAGCCTATGCCGACGAAGGAGTTTCCCTGAGGCAACATGGGGTAAGCTTACCGATTATGGTAATGAATCCGAATCCGGCTTCTTTTGAAAAACTAGTTCAATATCAGCTTGAGCCGGAATTATACAACCTGAGTATTGCCAGAGAATATATAGAATACCTGCAACGCAATGCATTTCGATCGGTGGTGCATGTAAAAATTGATACAGGCATGAAACGGCTGGGATTTGAAGAGGAGGATTTTTCTGGTTTACTCGCCCTGCTGGATCCGAAATGGGTGCAGGTGGCTTCCGTATTCAGCCATCTGGCGGGAGCCGACGAAGCAATGTTCAATGATTTCTCGAAAAAACAAATTGAACTCTTTGACCGCCTATATAAACAACTTACGCTGCGTTTGGGCTATCAACCGTTGGCGCATATTGTCAATTCGGCAGGAATCATCCGTTTCCCGGAAGCACATTTTGACATGGTTCGACTGGGTATTGGTTTGTACGGAGTAGAAGCCAGCAGCATGCGCCCAAATGCTTTGCAAACAGTGGCCCGACTAAAAACCGTTATTTCACAGGTAAAGAAAGTGAAAAAGGGTGAATCGGTAGGGTATAGCCGCAAATGGATAGCCACCCGAGATACTACCACGGCCACCATCGCCATCGGATATGCCGACGGATATAGCCGACGTTTTGGCAATGGCACTGGAATTGTGATGGTGCATGGAAAGCGCTGTCCGGTAATTGGTAATGTATGCATGGATATGTGCATGATTGATGTCACAGAGGTAGCGGTTAAAGAAGGCGATGAGGTAGAATTATTCGGGAATCAGCTTTCAATCGTAGAATTGGCAGAACGGGGAGGCACCATTGCCTATGAACTTCTGACCAGTGTAAGTCAACGTGTAAACCGAATCTTTTATTCGGAATAAACGTTGTATGAAACAGTTTGACATCTGTTGGTATAATACCATGATAGGCTTATATTTGTTTTAAGCAGCGTAAATAGAAAGTAAACGAACTAAGTAAATACACAGAATGCATATGAGAAAGTTAAAATTGATGTTATTGTCTTTTGTTGCCATAGGTATGTTAAGTTCCTGCGGATATAACTCCATGGTTGAAAAAGAAGAAAATGTAAAAAGTAAATGGGCGCAAGTTCAGAACCAATATCAGCGCAGAATGGACTTGATTCCCAACATTGTGGAATCCGTAAAAGGAAGTGCGAATTTTGAAAAGTCTACCCTGGAAGCGGTAGTGCAAGCTCGTGCCGAGGCAACCAAGGTAACCATTGATGCAAATGACCTTTCCCCGGAAAAGGTAGCCCAATTCCAAAAAGCCCAGGAAGGTTTAACAGGAGCACTTTCTAAATTTATGACCATCGTAGAACAGTATCCTGATTTAAAATCCACTCAGCAGTTCAAAGACCTGATGACTGAATTGGAAGGTACAGAAAATAGAATTGCGGTAGCAAGAATGGAATTCAACAACGGAGTGCAGGATTACAACACCTACATCCGCAAGTTCCCCAACAATATGACCGCGGGAATGTTTGGCTTTGCACAGAAGGGTTACTTCGAAGCCGAAACCGGAGCTGATAAAGCACCCAAAGTAAAATTCTAACAAACTAAATTGGCCCTGCAAAGGGCCACTTTTTTATGGCAAAAGAATTCTTTAATGAGCAGCAACAAAAAGCTATTGTTGATGCAATAAAGTCGGCAGAAAAAAATACGTCCGGAGAAATAAAAGTCCATATTGAAAAGCGGTGCTCGGCCCATGTGCTCGACCGCGCGGCGGAAGTATTTGGCTTGCTGAACATGCACAAAACCAAACTACGGAATGGTGTATTGTTTTACCTGGCCGTAGAAGACCATAAATTTGCCATACTGGGAGATGCTGGCATTAACGTAAAAGTGCCTTCAAACTTCTGGGATTCCATCAAAGAAATGATGCAGCTTGAATTTCGTCAGGGGAAATTTACCGAAGGTCTTTCGAATGGAATCCGCATGGCAGGTGAGCAATTAAAATCTCATTTTCCTTATCAATCCGATGATATCAATGAGATATCCGACGACATTTCTTTTTCGAATGAGTAAGCATGCGTAACCTCTTTATATATTATTTTCTATTCTTCTGTCTGCTCGCAGCACAAGGTCAGTCCATTCCCGAAGCGCCTTCCCCCATGAAGTTTGTGAACGACTTTGCTGGCATGCTGGACCAGGGAGAAGCGGCATTTATTGAAAAAAAACTTTTTGACTACAACGATAGTACTTCTACGCAATTGGTAGTGGTAACGCTGCAAAGCTTGAATGGATATGCCATCGAAGAAGTTTCTTACAAAATTGCTTCCACCTGGGGTATTGGTCAAAAAAATAAAAACAATGGAATACTGTTATTGATTGCCCCCAACGAACGCAAGATCCGGATTGAAGTGGGTTTTGGACACGAAGGAGTACTTACCGACGTTAGAACCAAACATATTATTTCGGAAGTTATAAGTCCGGCGTTCAAAGAGAAGAAATATGGCGAAGGAATTTTAGCCGGTATAATTGCTATACAAGAAACTGTAGCCGGAACATATAAACGCGATGGGAGTGAAAAAGACAAACACGACAACGATGGTGGTAGCTTTACTACCGTGCTTATCATTCTGGGTATTATCATCCTGATTATTTATATTTCAGGAAAAAGAGGCGGCCGCGGTGGTTCCGGTACTACGTTTTATTCCGGAGGTTATTATTATGGTGGAGGCGGTGGTGGATATAGCGGCGATAGCGGTAGCAGCTTTGACTTTGGCGGCGGAGGATTTGGTGGCGGTGGTGCCAGTGGAGACTGGTAACTTCGTTCAACATTCAATGTAAAATTAAAAACTTGTGAATACACCTGGAAACATTATAAAATATAGCCTTATGACAACCAGGCTTCTGTCTGCGGTGCTTTTTTTATGTATTGGACTTGGCTTGTTGGCGCAAATACCCCCACGACCTTTCCCGAGAAATCAGGTGAACGACCTTGCGGAAGTGCTTGACGATTCAGCACGCACCGCCGCTTTAGAATACCGCTTACGCAAACTCACCGACTCTGCGAACATAGAAATACTTGCTGTCACTGTAAAATCCATTAGCAATCAGACTTGTCAGGAATTCACGCAAGAACTTGCTAAAGCCTGGGAAGATGAAACCGAAAGCAAAATAGGAATATTCGTGCTGATACATATTGATGGAAGAGAGTACGCTATAGTTCCAGGATCTAGCTATGCTGCGCAACTCGATCCCTTTATCTGCAGAAAAATTGAAGAACAGTACCTCAGGCCTTTTCTTAAAAGTGAAGAGTACTACCAAGGTTTCAATGCTGCTTCCATTGCCATAGCCAATCATTTAACAGGCAAATTGAGCGACGTGGAACTGAAATCCGATGATCGCTATCACCTCATTCTTTTCATCAGTTTGGGAGTTATTCTCGTGCTGATGGTTTCCTTCTATTATTTATTAAAAAATCTGCAAGCAAACAGTTTTAGTTCTAAACCTACCAATTTCACATCCGCCTTTTTATTGCTTAGCAAATTTCATCCTTCCAACAGTAGTTACGAAAACTTCTCCAAGGGAAATGGAATTTTCAAGAAAGAAGTAAGCGGTAGTGACCTCGCCAATTTCGGTGGAGGCAGTTGGGGCAGTTGGTAATCTTGTAGTTGTAGACCTTATGAATATTGATTCGCACTTTCTTGTCATCAGGAACCATGCATTGTTTAAGCAATTAACCGCCAAGGAATGCCATCAGCTCAATATTATCGGAGGACTCATTCAGGCAGAAAAAAACGATTACATATATTTTGATAAATACAGCCTTGATCGATTATACTTTCTAAAAAAAGGGTATGTGAAAATCGGTTATTACGATGATCAGGGCAATGAAGTCATTCGTGAAGTACTCAAGGAAGGTGATGTTTTCGGACAAGTGGGGCTGGAAACCTACAACCATCAGGGAGAGTTTGCCAAGGCCATCAAAGAGAGTGCGGTTATTTGCAGTTTTACAATTCAAGACTTTGAATCGATTTTGCAAAAGCGCCCCGACCTTGCCATAAGCTTTACCAAATTGGTTGGGCTGAAATTTAAACGTCTTCAAAACAGACTTTCCAACATTGTATTTAAGGATGTAAAGGTACGATTGCTGGAATTTTTTATTTCTCTTATAGAACAGCATCAACTGGGGCAACCCGAAACCGTGGAAATTTCCAACTATTTAACACATGCCGATGTAGCCAGCCTGATTGGGGCAACCCGACAAACAGTTACAACATTGATCAATCAGTTGGAATACGATAAAGTGCTTTTTTTCGACCGGAAAAAAATTTTTGTACCCGATGTAGCCAAACTTAAATCCTATCATTTTAGCTAAGTTCCTTTGATCTTTATGCGTTCAAACAATACAGACCCGCATTGGCAGTGGAATTGCTGTTTTGTTCAGGCAGGGGAAGCACCCAAAAGCTCTCCTAAAAAATTGCCGAATTAAAAAAAAGGAAGTATGTTACCAACGTGATTGCTGTTCCAGCGATTACGTGACCTTACCCCTGCGGTAAATGATTTGTACTTACCTGATTTTTCTACCACGTATGAAATATTTTACTTCCATCTTTATTTTATTGTTTTGTGCCTGCAGCACAGGCGTAAAAGAAAGTTCCCAGACATCGGGCAAAGATAGTACGAAGGCAGATACAGCCATTTCTTCGGGCATAGCCCCCTCCTATCCCACTCTGGTGCTCCCCGCGCTCGATACGGCAATCATTTTTCCTAAACTTCGAACCCTGCAAAAAAAATATACAGGCATCCCCTTCCTCGCGCCCACCTCTCAAGGATATTGGCTATACGTCCGGCAAGGCAAATGCTCGGATAAAGATATTTTTTCAGGCACTTGTTTGTATGGAATTGTTGATCTGGAAGGTACTACCATCGTTCCTGTGGACTATACTAAAATTGGTGGACCCGATGCCCTGGCAAACGGTTTGGTAGAGCTGGAATCGAATGGAATGGTGGGCTTATTGAATATTGAAACAAAAAAAATGTTGGCACCTGCTTACGAAACGATTTTCCCCTCCAGCGTTTCCAACTATGTCGCTATTGGGCTGAAGAATGGCCAATACTACGGAATACGATCTGATTTCAAGGAAGAAAAATATGCCAACTTTTCCGGTTTTGATGGCAAGCAGGGTTTTGATTTTGATTTAAAATCCTTTCCACTTTTATACAATACCGAAAATCTTTATTACCCCGAAAGCGGAGATGGCGCGATCATTTTACCCAACTATCTTTGCCAATTAGGGTTCCCTCCTTTGTTCGCTGAAATCGTAACCAATCAAGATGCGGAATTCGGCACTCTCGATGCCTCGGGAAAAATGGACGAACCGCATCAAGTAAGCGATCAAATAACAGCATTCATCACTCAATTCTATGAATCAGGAGCTGACGCCAGGGGGTATGAAATCAATAAAAATAAACTCGTTACAGTTTCAAAGCAGCAAGGTATTATTCAGATTGCAGACCTGCACGAAGGCAGTGGATCCTTCAGGAGTGAATTTTGTGTCAATCCTGGAACCATTACATTCTTGAGTCCACGCCTCATCCAGGTGGCATCTCGTTTCTATCCGGAGGAGACCTGGGATAAATACGATGCCATGACGAATTTTTCCTTCTACGAAATAGATGAAGAGGGGCGTATTCAGAGTCTATCAAGTCCAAGAATCTTTGATGCGAGCAAATATACCGTACTCACAGAAGCGCACTTCCAGGGCTGCTTCACCATCTATCGTGAACCTGATGAGTCGGGGAACATTTGGGCCTCCGATCATTTGGATGCGGAAGATCTTGATCTGATGCGAAACGAAATTTTTGCTGAATATGGTCTTATTTTTAAATCTGAAAAATGGAAATCCCATTTCAGCAAACAAGCCTGGTACAAACCTCAATTTGAAAACGTAGACCACTTGTTGAGTGAAACAGACAAAAAAAATATTGACTTCATTTTAAAAATGAAAGAGAAATTGAAAGTTCAAGGAGATCAACTCATCAACAAGAGAATTGAACAATTTGTGGTGGCCGGTTAAATTTTTCTTCGTTTCCCTGATCTTGCTGGTAACGATTCTTATCGGAATAAAATCGGTAGACTATTATACTCCTGATTTTTCAAGCGGTTACTTGTCTGATAAGAAAGCTGCGTTTCAAGGCATCTTCGCGATTGGTTTGTATGCACACATCGCTTCTACACCGCTCCTACTTCTGTTAGGTGCTGCGTTGTTGGTTTTCAAACTGGAATTCTATTATCCTACGTGGCATCGGATGGCCGGTTGGCTGTATGCGATCTTAGTTGTAGTGCTTGCGGCCCCAGGAGGGTGTATTTTGTCCTTTTACTCCTACGGAGGAATAAGCTCTGGCATCGCCTTCTTTTTAGCTTCGATGGTTTGGGTGCTTATTACGGTAAATGCTGTTCAATGGGCTCGTAGAAAAAATTTCGTGGAACACCGGAAATGGATGCTACGTTCGTTTGCTCTTGCTACTTCAGCCATTGGCTTACGAATTATATTATTTATTTTTCATGAATACATACCTTGGCAGGGAACCCAGGCATACATTTGCGGCGTATGGCTAAGTTTCCTCCTTCCAATGGGCTTGATGGAATTCTATTTGAAAAAATTCCCCCGCAGAAAATATTCTTCTTCAACCTCGATATACAAAGCATAATAACATTTCAACGCTGTCGATGACGCGCTGTGCAAGTAGGAAAATATTTTTATCCCGCTTTTCTCCATAGTGCGCTTCGCTTCTATGGAGAAAGCTCATGGATCGTAGATCCATGGCCGGTAATCCCGACTTAGAAAAGAATTTCTTTTATTCGATTCCTTCTGAAGCCCTTGATTTTAGTAGTCGTTTTTCAATAGAAATTCAATGTGGAAATTTCGGTTAAAAAAAGAGGAGCCAAAGCTCCTCTTTTCACTTTTCCAGAATGATCAGAAATCCGATACTCTGAAAACTACTACCAGACTCTTATTCTTTCTCCGCAGCGATTTTGCTATTGAGAAAAGTCGGTTTAATGGGCTACCACCAGGCTGGTTGTTTGAATTTCTGAACCTGAAATAATTTTGATAAAATATATTCCATTTTCTAGTGTGGATACATCCACGGAATTTTCACCGGAAGACAGGTCCAGGGTTTGCAACAAAGAACCTTGCGCATTGATTAATTCCAGGGTGGAAGATTTCACCATAGAAAGAGTAACACGATCTCTTACCGGATTAGGATAGAGCTGGTAATTCAACTCCTCAGCATCAAGATTAGACAATGTGGTAATGTTGGAGCAAGAGGAAATTGCCGTACATCCATTGTAGGTAATTTCTACCGAATAAGAACCCAGGGCCGTTACAGGAAATGATTGTGCGGTTTCGCCACTAATCGGGTTTTCAGAATTATTACAATCCAACCATTGATACGTAGCAGAAGACTGAACGGCTGTTAAAATATCGTTCGCGAATGTTACGGTTTTATCTATCGTAACCACCGCTACTGATTTGGAACTGCTGCGAGTATTTCCACAAGCACTGCTGGCAGCTACAACAGAAATTGTACCACCGGTTGATCCGACTGTGACCGAAATGGAATTGGTTGTAGAGGTCCCTGTCCATCCGCTTGCTAAGGTCCAAGTATAGCCAGTTGCGCCCGATACCGGAGGAACAGTAAATACATCGGTACCATTTTCACAAATGGAGGCCGCACCAGAAATAGTGCCTATGCCAGGCTTTACGCAGGAAATACAAGTAAACTTATTGACATTGCCCGTGGTATAAGTGCCCAACTGTCCATGTGCATTATTTCCAGTAGCGCAATATTCCGTGCGGAACGTACGCAGAGCCACTGCAAAATTATTACCGTCTACCACACTGATCCAGTTGGATTCGGAACCAATTTGTTCAGCGGTAAATCGAATATTCGTATCATCCGTTCCAAGGTTCCCATCGTTGTTGGTTCCCCATCCCCAAAGCGTACCATCGGTTTTTAAAGCATGCCCGAAGGAAGTAGCATACTTGTACATGGCTATCCATTTGGTATCACTTCCAATTTGAATAAAGCTGGTTTGATTGGTATTGCTGCCATCGCCGATTTGACCTAAAGTATTCCAGCCGGTTCCCCAAAAGGTTCCTCCCGGTTTGATTCCATGCGTATTCAAACTAGAAGCGCTGCAGGCAAACCACGTGTCGGAGCCAATTTGGGTAGGTGTACTTACCGAATTGGTAGTTCCATTTCCATACGTTCCGGAAGAATTATCTCCCCAGATCCAAAGCGTTCCATTCGTCATCAATGCAACTGAGTGCGAAGTAGCGCCATCAATAGAATTCCAGGTATTACCGGTACCAATCTGAGTAGGCACTTTTCGAGAGAAGTTCGTACCGTCGCCCAGTTTTCCGGAAGTGTTAGAACCCCAAGCCCACAGGGTACCGTCGGATTTTATTGCGAATGAATATTGGTTATTGGCAGAGATGGAAACCCAATTGTCATCCGTACCAATTTGTACGGGAGTGGATTTGTTGATGAAGGTATTGTCGCCCAGTTGTCCGTCAGCATTTTCTCCCCAAGCCCACAAAGTACCATTCGATTTTAATGCCAGCGAGTGCTGATATCCGGCGCTTACTGAGATCCAGTTGGAGTCCGTGCCAATTTGTATTGGACCGTCTGCCGAAGTGCTTGTACCATCGCCCAATTGATTGTTCTCATTTTTTCCCCAAGCCCATAAGGTGCCACTGGAGCGAATGCCAAGCGCGTGCGTTTCTCCACTGGAAATTGAAATCCATTCGGAAAAAGTAGCACTCACCAATACGGGCTCTGTTTGCTGTACTATGCTTCCGATGGCCAACTGGCCTTTATTATTGGCTCCCCAGGAATATACATTACCATTGGCTTTCAGGGCAGCGCTATGAAAAGATCCGGCGGTAGCAGCTACCCAATCTTGATCGCTACCCAATTGAGTAAACGAGTACTGTGTGGTAGTATTTCCAATGCCTAGTTGTCCGTTGCCGTTGGCGCCGCTTGCCCAAAGAGTTCCATTGGATTTAAGACCTATCGCATGCTGGCTTCCGCACCACACCGCTACCCATTTGGAATCCGTTCCAATTTGTAGTGGCAAGGTCTGATCCACAATGGCTCCTCCTCCGATTTGCCCTGCTGTAGCTTTGCCCCATCCCCACAAGGTACCGTCGGATTTGATGGCCATACTGAAATTGTTTCCGCAGCTGATGTATTGCCAGTTATCATTGGTACCCACCTGTGTCGGAACGTTTTTATTGGTGGTAGTGCCATCGCCCAACTGACCTACGTTGTTGTATCCCCAAGTCCAGAGAGTACCATTCGCGCGCAATCCCATGCAGAAAAAATTTCCGGCCGATACCGCCACCCAATCGCTGTTGCTTCCAACCTGCACAGGCGTTGAGCGATTCGTATTACTGCCATCACCCAGTTGACCATACGTATTGGTTCCCCAAGTCCACAGGGTGCCATCGGATTTAATGGCCGCTCCAAAATCTCCACCTGTTGTCACCGACACCCATTTATTGTCGGTTCCCAATTGAACTGGTGTATTGGAATTGCCGGCGCCGGTTTGCCCCATTCGCCAAAGCGTACCATTGGCTTTTATGCCATTGGCAGCTGTAGAACCCGAACTCACCTGCACCCAGGTATTGTCCGTTCCCACTTGCACCTGAGTAGACTGGTCTGTGGTATTTCCAATACCCAGTTGACCCATGGCATTAAATCCAACGGCGTATAATTTTCCTTCACGAATTTCAAAAAGTGAATTAGAAGATGGACCGGCCACCATGCGCTGGTAGTTGCTCCGGTAAACCACGCTTTTGCGGGTGTTGTTTCTAGACAGTTGTGCTTGCACCATATTGGGAATTAACATGATGAGCAATAAGGTAGTAGTAATTTTCGATCTCATAACGAATTCTGGTTATTTGTAATGGCCTCATCAAAAAATCAATTTCTGAAGTAACCCCCTCCCACGAAAAAAAAATTTAGCCTTGAATGAAAAAAGATGGATTAAGACACAACCTCAAACCTAGCTTTACGTAGGTGCTGCACCAAAAAAAAAGACCACTTGATAAGTGGTCTTTTTGAATGAAAAGGAAAGTTGCTAGAATGGACTTTGCTTACGTTCTTTTTGCTGAAGCATTAATAACTCAATACAAATTCTACACGACGGTTTAGCGCTCTTCCCGCAGCAGTTTTATTATCGGCCAGGGGCTTGGAAGAACCGAAGCCTTCCGCAGTGAGTCTTTCCGCTGCAATACCTTTGCTGATCAAATAAGCCTTTACAGCTTCGGCACGACGCTTCGACAAATCTACGTTTTTAGCTTCATCCCCAACATTATCGGTATGTCCGTTGATGTTGCAGTTTACATCCTTCTCTGAGTTAAGGATAGCCACCAGGTTATCTAAATCATCAAATGATTCTTTTTTGATAACATCTTTACCCGTCTCAAAGAATACACCTTTAGCCGCCAAGCTTAATTTTTGTTTTACCTCTTCTTTAATAGCAGGACAACCTTTGTTCTCAAGCAATCCCGCTACGGTCGGACATTTATCCTCTTTATCAGAAACACCGTCGCCATCTCCATCCGGACAACCCGCCAAGGCAGCCAGACCTTTTACGGAAGGACACTGATCGTTGGCATCGATTACGCCATCGCCGTCTGAATCAGGGCATCCTTGTGTACTTGCCAATCCTTTTTCATTCGGACATTTATCTTTATAGTCTTCGATGCCATCACCGTCTGAGTCAGGACAACCTGCAAATTGAGACAAACCGGCTACCTTAGGACAAGCATCTGCATTATCCGCCACACCGTCGCCATCCGAATCGGGACAACCTTTCAAAGCCGCTGTACCTGCCATATCCGGACAAGCGTCTTCAGAATCTACCAGACCATCTTTATCGGTATCCAACGGACAACCTAAAGCATCAACTTTATATCCACTTTTTGTGTCCGGACACTTGTCCAGAAAATCAGGAACACCATCGCCATCGGAATCACGTGGAGAGAATTTTCCAAAATTATAATTCAGACCAAGAGAATGGTGCAAATGTTTGTCATACCAACGGGAAGAGTTTTCTTTTCCATCATACGTATCTTTAAATCCTTGGTGGAAGGTAGTTTGAAGGTGCATAGAGAACGCATCGGACAGGCGGAAACGAAGACCTACTCCAACAGGAATATCCAGCGAGGTAACATTGGATGGATTTTTAATTTCTCCGCGGGTTACGTTATCATTCGCCATGTACATGCCCACACCAGCTAATAGATATGGACCAACGAAAGCATTCTCTTTCAGAATTTTTCCATTGTTCATTTTCAAACGAGTGAATACAGAAAAATCTAACATTTTAGATTCTAGGAAACGCTCATCGTAGTACGCCGATTTGCGGTGATAATGCTTCAGCATTCCGTAGTTGGCCATAAGGCCCAGATCAAATGAAGGAGACAAATAGTACCCTAGATTAATACCACCGGTAAATTTTGGTTTTAGCCAACCGATGTAAAAATCATTACCAAGGTCTCCTTGATATTCGCGAACACCGGCACTTAAGCCAATGGTGAGTCGTTTAACGGGAGTTTGAGAGAACGAGGGAAGGGCACAGAGCAATGCTATGCCAATCAACCAGTGCATTTTAAATTTCATAAGTCCTGTTTTTAAAAAAGCAAAGGTAGAAGCCTTACAAGACTGATGAGTTATTATTTAGGAGACAATCTTACACGTAATAAAAAAATAATCTTAGGGAAATATTACTTCATTCTTTCTTCCGCATACAAATCTTTTCATGCCTCTGAAATCGCTTATTACTTCTGTTTGAGAGTAACCATACCAATGCATGGCTTGCTGAATGGTATCCACAAACTTGGGATTGGTTTCAAAATAAAGCCATCCGCCGGGTTTAAGCAGCTGAAATGATTCTCTGAAAATGGTGCGGTAAAATACCACAGGATCCTCGTCATCTACAAATAGAGCCAGGTGAGGCTCAAACTCCAGCACATTGGGTAGCATGGCTGATTTTTCAGAGAAACATACATAAGGGGGATTACTGACGATTAGATCGAAAGTTTGATCGGAAGGCCAAGGAAGTTGCAAAACATCCCGTTGCTGAAAAGTTACAGACAAGGAAAGTTGAGAGGCGTTTTGCTTTGCTATAGCCAGTGCTTCTTCAGAAATTTCCCAGGCGTATACTTCTGTTTCAGGAAAATATTTTTTTAATGCCAATGAAATGCAACCACTTCCCGAACATACATCCAGTAAAGCTGACATAGAATTTTGATGCCGCTCAGTAATAAGCGCTACTAATTCTTCTGTTTCCGGTCTTGGAATCAGCGCCCCTGGTTTTATTTGAATCAATAGGTCATGAAACCAGGTATGTCCCAGCACATATTGAATGGGTTCGTAGTTTTTTAATCGCTTTATTGCGGCATTCAATTGCTCTAATACCGAAGGCTGAAACGGGTAAGGATGATTGATGAGAACCTGACTTTTGCTCACTTTCAGAGCATCGCAAATCAGGAGCATACTCAGTGTTCGGGCTTCTTCTGCCGCGTAACACTCCATTAATTCATGACTCAATTGCCTCCAGCAATCGCCTAATCCATTCATCGCTTAATATCTATGAGTTCCACCTCAAACCATAAGGTCGCATCGGGGGGTACAAGGTACTTTCCATTGTCTTCCGGATCTTTGACACCCATTAATCCATACGCAAGAGTAGGCGGAATAATGAGCATTCCCTTTTCCCCTTTTCGCATGCGTGCAAAGCCTATTTCCCAACCGGCAATAACACTTCCCTCTCCAAGTTTAAACGTATAGGATTGGCCAGGTTCTATGGATTCAAATACAGTACCATCCTGAAGTTTTCCAACAAAACGTACTTTTAATTTATCGCCGGCTGCTGGAAGCTCACCGGTTCCGGCCTGCAACCTCACGTACCGGAGTCCTTCGGCGGTTTTGATAGTATCTTGTTGAGCCAACGCATACAATGCCGAAAACAAAAATAAAAGAATTATTCTCATACGCCGAGGTTGGTTTTAGAAATCATTTCCAATAAATCCGCACGGGTAATGATGTGCACGGCTTCCGAATCATCGCGCACCAATAGGGCCGGACTTTCCCTGGTAATAGCACTGGAAAGCACATCCAGTGTATTGTCGAGACCTACGAAAATAAAAGGTTTGTCCATTACTTCTTTTACTTTTTTGCTACTTATGGAACTATCTTCCAGCATGCATTTCAATACATATTGATCGCTGAGCGATCCCACGAATTCATCTCCCTGACAAACCGGAAGTTGGGAAATTCCTTCCCGCGTCATAAGAGTTACGGCCTCTCCTACTGAAGTATCTACCGATACCGTTAAGACAGGATTTTTATGTGCAATAATATCGCGTGCAGTAGCAAAGGTTCGACTCTCCAGGTAGCCGCATTGCCGCATCCAGTCATCGTTATATACCTTACCTAAATAACGGGTACCATGATCAGGCAAAATAATCACCATCAAATCATCCGGATGCAAATGCTGACGGGCATATTCCAGGCCTCCGAAAACGGCCGCTCCACAAGACCAGCCTACAAACAATCCTTCTTCCTTAGCAAGCCTGCGCGTCATGATAGCAGCGTCTTTATCCGTGACTTTGATGAAAGAATCAATCAAATCAAAATTGACATTTTTGGGTAAAATATCTTCCCCGATTCCTTCGGTGCGGTAAGGATAAATTTCTTTTTCATCGAAGATCCCCGTCTCTTTATATTTTTTAAATACGGAACCATAGGTGTCTACTCCCAAGGCATACACGGAAGCATTCTGTTCCTTTAAATATTTGGCTACCCCGCACATGGTTCCGCCGGTTCCGACACCAGCCACATAATGTGTAATTTTTCCTTCGGTATCACGCCAAATTTCCGGCCCTGTAGTTTCGTAATGAGCTACTGTATTGGAAAGATTATCGTATTGGTTGGGATAAAACGAATTGGGAATTTCACGGTTGAGGCGCGCCGCCGTTGAATAATACGATTGAGGATCGGTAGGAGCTACGTTGGTAGGGCAAACCACCACCTCTGCACCCATGGCGCGCAATACATCCAACTTTTCTTTCGATTGTTTGTCGGAAACGGTGAAAATACATTTGTATCCTCTGGCAATAGCCGTCAACGCAAGGCCCATACCTGTATTGCCTGAAGTCCCTTCAATAATGGTACCTCCAGGCTTCAGCAATCCGGCCTTTTCTGCCTCCAAAACCATTTTTATGGCCATTCTGTCCTTCACAGAATTTCCCGGATTGAAATATTCCACTTTCACCAGAATATTGCCCGGTATTCCTTTGTTGACTCTGTTTAAGCGGACCAATGGAGTATTGCCGATCGTGTCCACAATGGAATTGTAAATCATTGGATTCTTCGTTTATCTATGCTAATGTACGATGAATTTGTTTCCTTGTTAGGACTTAGTCCTTTCAAAAAAATAAGGATACCTGAGGGGGCAATTATATTTGCCCATGGTGTTGACTATTTAGATAGATTTTACGTTTAATTTATAAATAAGGAATAAATAACCGATGAAAAAAAACCTTGTCCGGATGGCTATGCTGATGGTGTTCATTTTTTCCTGTTCTTCCCAGGAAAAAAAAGAAGCCCTCGTACATTCAGCGGCCTTAAAAAAGAGTACATGCAAAAGTTGCTTATATAGCTGGCTCGATAATCATGTGCCGCACGATGCCCTTGCCGACAGAGTTTCAGCTCCTCCCGGATATTCTCGTCCCTTGGCACCCAACGGAAGTTACACGCAATGGCTGCGCGAATTCCCCGTTAAACCAGGTAAACCTTTTGTAGAATTGTATAATGGTTCCCATAAAATTTACCAGGAAGGCCACTGTTTGGTATTGGACATAGACGTTGGGAAACAAGACTTGCAGCAATGTGCCGACGCGGTGATGCGCTTTCGTGCTGAATATTTATTTTCTACGCAACAATATCAAAAAATAAAATTCTCCTTTACCAGCGGCGATGTGTGTGCCTGGAGTGAATGGAAAAAAGGGATGCGCCCACAAATAACGAATAACAAAGTCCTTTGGAAAAAAACAGCTCAAGAAGACGGTAGTTATAAAAATTTCAGGTCTTACCTCAACATGGTATTTCAATATGCCGGAAGCGCCTCACTTTCCAAAGAATTGAAATCCGTTCCTGTTGCGGACATTCAAACGGGTGACGTGTTTATTCAAGGAGGATTTCCCGGCCATGCGGTGCAGGTAATCGATGTGGTGGAGAATAAAGAAGGGAAAAAACTATTCCTGCTTGCACAAAGTTATATGCCAGCCCAGGACATTCATATTTTAAATAACTTGAAAAATGAAGATATAAGTCCCTGGTATGAATTGCCAACAGCAGAATTGGTAACGCCGGAATGGGTGTTTCCAGCCAACAGCCTGAAACGCTTTCCATAATCAGCCATTCAACAATATAGCTCTCAAATGTTGAATTCAAGAGCTATATCGTAACTGAAAATACATTCTGTTAAGGGACTTTTTATTCCTTAGGAATTTCAATCACCATAAACGTACACTTCGATTCAGCCTGGTCGCTGTTGATTCTTACCGTGTTTCCATCCCCAAAATCTGGTTGGCTAATCAATTTATCTGAAAGAGCCGCTTTGATTTTGTTGGCATATCCTTTCACTTGTACGGCGTTGATTTGAGTATTGATGGCTTGTATGTCCAAGGCTACTTTAGAAACTATTACGGCCATGCGATCGAGCTTACCTTTATCGTCCAATTGCATGGAATGATCTTTTGGAAAAAGTCGGGCTCCTGTGATACCACAATACGGAGAATGCTTGGCGGTATACGGAAACAATACATAATTACTTAAATCTGTTTCCTCTCCGATGACATACGTATAACATTCCGTAGCATTCTTTACTTCAATCTTAAACGTTGTTCCCACGCGTTGATTAGAAGCTCTGAATGTATATTCATCCTTTTGACTGAGAGGAATGTATTCACGGGATTCATTTTCTACCAAGCCAAAGCTTACTTCCAGTTTGTTTTTATCTTTCTCGGTTTTTACTGCCAGAGGGTATAATCCGTATGCTTCGTGTGTAAATTTTTCGAACGCACGGTAAGGCATCCAAAACACTCCGTCTTTACCCCATTGGTCGCCCCAACTGTTCATGATCTGGAAACAACCTCCATTTTTGTTGTCATCGTATCCAATCACACACATGGCATGTCCGCCAAATTCGTCGATGCTCATCACATCTTCCTGTGTAGGAATCCAATATTCCGAACCGTACATCTCATCCGACTCGAAGGTGCCTCCTACCGCCATCCCGATGACCACCGGACCACCCTGAGCGATGTTTTGTTTAATGGCAGTCATATCGATGCGGTAGTCATCATTGTCTAAGGTAAGGCGATTGTAACCACGCATAAGGTATTGTGAAGCCTGATTTTTCTGGGTGCTGTTGGGTTTGCGGTCGCAGGAGCTTTCGTCATACGGAAATTCATCCAACGGAAGTGCTCCCACTTCCATCATATTTTTCATGGCATCCACTACATAAGAACCTTGACATCCAGGCAAACCGATTTGATTGTACAAAAAAGCCGGACTAAAGACCCTGCTATTGGGATCTATGCCGGTTGCAGCAGATTGCAGAATGGTGCGGGCTGCGTATGCGCTGGCCCAACCCACACAAGAGCCCTGACGCCCTTGAGAACTGCGGCGAGGCGCATACTTAAGCAATGATACCGAAGCCGGAAGTGAGTTTCGATCGGCGGTTAAAGGTTCAAACACCTCCGCCTGGTCAAATACTTCCTGTTTCATCTCGCATCCTTTGTTCACCCCGTTTTTGGACGACTGACTGTTGGCATTGCTGCTATCGGAACCTAGAAAAAAATAGGCGATGCCCAGCAAAATAAGAATGGTGATTGTGGTTTTTGGCCATTTCCATAAAGCAGTAAACAGCAGGGTAATCAGCGCCATGCCACCCCAACCGCCACCACCGCGACCACCGGAATTTCCGCCACCCGAATTATTATCACGAGAATCGTTATTCTCGTCTTCTACCATGCGTACAGGCATAAAAAAAGTATTTAGTTAAAACAAGGATACTATGATAAGGTCCAATTCAACGATCAATTTAGTAACTTTACGAGAATTTAAAAGAATTGATACCGATCGCTTGAGCCTATCCGAAGAGATTTTTATACCACCAGACCACCCCGATATTCCGCCTGTTCGTAAAGAGGAAGTATCGGCATTGGCTTTGCGTTGGAAAGGAAAACTGCCCGATGCGATTTTGGAGCGGTTTCTTCGCCAAACGTTGGGTTTATCTAAAACACAGCATAAGCTACCTACCTGGAATGCCCAGGGTGTGGCCTTTCCACCGCGATTGGCTTTGGAACAATGTTCCTCTGAAAAAACTGCCTCTTTTAAAGCCGGCCTGGTACATGGGAAGAAATATGCAGACTTGAGCGGAGGAATGGGGGTAGATTGCTGGGCCTTAGGAGCATCGTTCGAACGCGGATTTTATGTAGAACAAGATGCAGTACTTTGCCAGCATGCCCGATACAATTTTAATCAATTGGGAAGGAACAACATTCAGGTATTGAATCAAACCGCAGAAGAATTTTTGGAACAGTTAGATGAAAAACTGGACCTTCTTTATTTAGATCCGGCGCGCAGACTCCATTCCCAAAAAGTATTTCAATTGAGCGATTGCAGTCCACGGCTTGATTTGCTTTGGCCTTTGCTGTTGGAAAAAAGCCATCAACTGCTAGTAAAACTTTCGCCGTTGGTTGACATAAAAAATATTCGGAGGTCACTTCCATCGCCCTTGGATGTATATGTGATTTCGAGTGAACAAGAGTGTAAAGAAGTGTTGTTGCGTTACCCATCCGATCAGCCTTCTATTTCAGCGGTGTTGTTGCAGGACCAAGAACGTATTTTTCGATTTACCGAAGAGGAAGAATCGCTGGCCACTCCCCGCTTTGCTGCGCCCATGCGTTATTTGTATGAGCCCGATGTTGCCCTTTTAAAAGCCGGTCCTTATCAGCTGCTTTGTACATGGTTTGATGTTTTTAAAATGGGATCTCATTCTCATCTTTATACCTCCGAAATTCTCCAATCCGATTTTCCAGGCAGGACCTTTGAAGTAGTGGCCGTACATACATTCAGTCCTAAAAAAATAAAAAAGGAAAAGCGATGGACGAAGGCTAATATTGCGGTTCGAAATTTCCCACTGGAAGTAGCTGAAATCCGCAAACAATGCCAGATCGCCGATGGAGGCGATACGTATTTATTCGCCACTACATTGTTAAATGAGGAACTGGTGCTAATCGAATGCAAAAAAAATGGTCTCTGAACAATCAGAGACCAGTATGGCGGTATTCGGAGTATCTATCGTGCAGGAACTCTTATTCGCACGTTTTCTTCAGCAAATCATTTGACTCTTTATAACCCAACTCATCGGATTTTTTGAAGTCTTTGCAGGCGTCGTTTTTACGATCGAGGTTAAATTCAAGCATCCCTCTGTTGAAATATGCGGAAGCATTTTCTGGTTTCAATTCGATGAGGGCATTGAGATCCGCCAATGCGCCTTCAAAGTTTTTCTGTGACAAACGCACGTCTGCCCGCTTCTGAAAAATGTAGAAGTTGTAGGGATTCATCTCAATGTATTTGGTATAATCGGCTTCTGCTTCGGCATATTTACCCATGGCCGTGTATACTTGAGCTCTGCTTACAATCGGGTCCAGATTATCCGGAGATAATTCAATTACGGTAGAATAATCTTTTATGGCCTCATCATAGTTTTTCAGATGGAAATTTGTTTTGGCTCTATGGTATAAGAAGTCGTTCACAACAGGATTCAGTTCGATGGCTTTATTGAAGTACAGCAGGGCACTGTCGTAAGTTTGCATATGATGGAAAGCCAAGCCCAATCGATGGTATACATACGCCAAACTTCCTTGATCTTTATCCAAGGATTGCGATACCCGGAGATCTTCCATGGCTTCTTTGTAGCGCCCAATTTTTAATTTAGAATCCGCCCGGTGGAAATAAAAATTTTTATTGGCTTTATCGTATTTGATGGCATTGGTAAAGAAATGAATGGCCTTTTCTTCGTTTCCAAGTTTAGATTCCACAGTACCAGTCATGTAATCGATTTCAGCACCTGGTTTTATTTGAGTGCATTTTTCAAAATCACGGAGCGCCTCGGCATACAGCCCCATAATGTTATAAATGAGACCACGTTCATAATGAGCTTCATAATTGCGGGCATCGAGTTCAATCACTTTAGTGTAATCTTTGATGGCTTCATCATCCATTCCAACTTTGGAATTGAGATGACCGCGAAGCATAAAAGCCTGGCTGTTTTTAGGATTTAAACGAACTACCTGATCGTAGTCTGAGATTGCCTGGTTGGTATTTCCTAGTTTTTCATGCGACAAGGCTCGTTGATGAAATGCTTGTTCGTATTGCGGGTAAATGGCAATTGCCGAGGTAAAATCGTTTACCGCTTCGGCATAGTTTCCTTGTTTGAAGTGCAGAATGCCTTTATTGTAGTACTCTTTGGCTGCAGGATCTATGCGTAATGCTTCCGCATGGCTCCAGAAAACCGCACTTACCAACACAAGAAAAAGCAGTTTCGCTATTTTCATAGAATTGACCAATTTAAAGTACACATAACTCCCATAGGTAAGCATACGTAATCGGGGATTTGGTGTTGTTAAAAATGGAAAAAATTATGCCTTGGAGAAAGCTCCAAGGCATGTAATAAAAAATCACAACCTGTTATAGTCTTGAATGTTTCAAAGATTAATTATCTTTCTGATAATCAAACAAATGAAACATTATTGTTTCTTATAAATCTCTATTTCGATTTCAACCATGTCACCGGAAGTTTCATCACTAAGTTCAATTTGATAGGTTCCGTCTTTGGAAGTCCAAACCTCATCATCTTTGTCGTTTACCTTGAAATTTCCGTAACGTTTTGTAAAATAATCCTGAAAATCATCGACTAGCTTTTCTTCGGGTGTGGCATCCTTGGTCTCAAAAAATTCCAAACCAAAGCTTTTTACTTTTTTCGCCGCATCGAGGTAATAAATTACTTCACAAAATTCCTTTTCATTGATCTGAACTTTGTAGATAAGAGCGTTGGGAGTTTCTGCTTCAAACTTGGCATCCTCTGTTTTTTTGATTTGATCAGCAGGTGTACCGAAATCATAGCCGCGTACTACGCCAACCATATCATTTTTAACAATTTTCTGAATTTCAACTGAATGTGTTTTCAGATTGCTGCTTTGTGCAGCCAAATTAACTCCTAGTGCAATGGAGGCAAGGTAGATCAGACGATTCATATAACTCCAAATTATATCTTACAAATATAAGTTTTATACGGTAACTGAAGACAAATCCCGTACCAATAAGGTTAAAAAAAAAGATTATTATCTATTCAGCAGTAAATCAGGCAACTACTCCTCTTCTTCGTATTCTTCTTCCTGAAGGGTACTTTTAAATTTCTTTTTCCGGATATCCTGAATAAAGCGATGCCATGCAAAAGGGTTTCCAAATACCATGGCCGGCGATACCATCGTATTGCGCTGATCGGCCACCATGGTTTGTTTCTGCATATAATATCGGTGGTTTTCGGCGCCACTTGCATCTGAGGAGTACAACATGCGCTTCATAACCTGCTCGTTTAGGTTATTTCTCATGTTGTTTACATCCCTGTTGTTGAGTTCTAAGGCAAGAAATGCGTCCTTAAAAAGCTTTTCGGTAGGCCATGGAAAAATATCCACTACTGGCAGTATGAGCGTATCCTGAATAAGTTCAATCACGATCGAAATTTTCTCTTTAACCGTATCGGGCACTTGGTAATGCTTGCGTTTATATCCTGCACTGGAGACGATGAGTGTATCGCCTGCAAAAGCAGGGAATGAAAAATAGCCTACGTAGGAAGTGATATCGCCCCTACCGGTTTTGGGACTAAAAATATGTACATCGGGAATTCCATATAAGCTGTCGCCGCGCACCACCAGTCCACTCACCTGAACCAATGCGCGAGGCCCCTGGGCATATACAAGCGCGGAAAACGCCAGTGTTAAAAGTATTAGTATGCTCCTCATTGTACTATCAAAAATAGTAATTATTCATTTTATAACGCTGCATAACCGAAAATAATGCCATGCATATTACTTATATCTTATCAACGCAACAACTGCTTATCTTTTAATGAGCGCCTTTCCCTGCTAAACAGCTTAATAGGAATCAGAAGTGCGTGTGCCGATAGTATTCCTTTCGCCGTTTCTTATTCCGGGGGTAATGCGATTCCTTCGGGTGCCTTGAATTTACCTTTGTCATTCCTTAACAAAAGCAGTACCTTGCTTGTTCATGCAGATGAAAGGCCTGGATTACCACATACACTTCTTTCAATGCCTGGGAGAATCGTCCCGATTGAGAATTCTTTATTTGATTTATAAAGCAGAAGAGATGTGCATTTCAGACCTGGAGCTTATTTTGGATTTTACCCAAACCAAAACTTCCAGGCATTTGAACTACATGAAACGATTGGGCATGCTGGAAGCCCGAAAATTTGATCAATGGGTCTATTACAAAATCGAAAAAGAATACTTACGCCTGTTTGAAATGTATTGCAAGGAATTAGACCAGGTGGAAGATTTGCGAAAAGATTTGTTTGAATACCGCACCCTGTATACCAATAATGAGCTGGCCATACGGAAACTGCATGCCAAACAGAAAAAGTATAAACTTCCAGCCCTTTAAAGATGTCGAATATTAGCAAGTACGAAAATGAAGTATAAGAAGCATATTTTTGTTTGTACCAACGAACGCAACGATGGCCGCGAATGCTGCGGTGAACAAAAAGGAATGGAATTGGTAGCCTGCCTTAAAAATCTTATTAAGGAACATAAGCTACAAAAAGAAATGCGGGCGCAACGAGCCGGATGTTTTGATACCTGCCAGCACGGTCCTGCCATGGTGGTATACCCAGAAGGTGTGTTTTATGGAAATGTTTCTGTGGAAGATCTAACGGAAATATTTAACGAACATTTGGTTGCTGGTAATCCCGTTGAGCGCTTGCGCATTGACTTGCCTCAATAATTTTATTTCACACCACTCATTTTAACGCTTCCTGCATGCCACGCACGTATCAACACTTATTTTTTGACCTCGACAATACCCTCTGGGATTTTGGTACCAATTGTGCCTTAACGCTTACGATGCTGCATGAGAAACATCAACTCGATCCGCAGAGAATTCCGTTGGATGCTTTCATAAAAAAATACCGAGAGGTAAACGATACTCTGTGGCATGGATTTCACAAAGGGACAGTAACGAAAGAAGAAATACGGTCGCAACGGTTTACTTTAACCTTCCATCATTTTAAGGAACACACGATTCCTGCTGGAATAGATGAAGAATTTTTACAGATCTGTCCGGCTCAAGGACATGTTTATCCGGGCACACATGAAGTACTCGATTATCTGCAAAACAAAGGTTACGTATTGCATATCATCACCAACGGATTCAAGGAAACGCAGCACATTAAAATATCTACCTCAGGTCTTCAAAAATATTTTGCAGAAGTGATAGAAACGGAAGACTGCGGATTCAAAAAGCCCGACCTTCGCATCTTCGAATATGCCTTTAAGAAATCGGGGGCAAGTCCTTCGGAGAGTTTAATGATCGGAGATGATTACGAAGCGGACATTGTAGGTGGAATGAATGCCGGCATGGACCAGGTTTTTCTCAATCATCACCGTATTAGCGCTCCTGCTGCACCGTCTTATGAAATTTTTTCGATTAAAGAATTGCTGCACTTTTTGTAAACCCTATAAACCAAAAAGCCCGGCGGGGAGCCGGGACACTTTTTGGACTAATAAACCTTACCTTATTTAAAACAACTGTAACATTGTTGTAGTTAGAACGAGGCTGCATGCTGTTTAGTTCGAGGGTATTTAAAATCGCTTTTCTCCCTACGTAAGATTTTTATAGTCTGTTTTTATTCTGACTCATTTACCGGTTTTCATCTCCTCTTTATCGGCAATACTTACATTAAAAAATTGCTTTACATGAACGCAAGTACGATCAGCAATAAAATAACTAATAGATTTTCAGTTTATTACAACATTAACTGGGAAGACACAAAGGCCTTTTTCGAATTTTTATTTCCAATGTAAGATTATTGACGAGAAAGAGAACAAATCATTTCTTTTTCAACTCAGATTGGTATTCGTAATACACCATTAGAAGAAAAAGAAGGATGGAAGTAAAACTATACGCAAGCATCCAAGCCATGTGCGGTGGTATCCAGGTTTGTGCGAAGATGAGGCATGCAGAAACTAAAATCACACGAAGGAACGATTTCCAATCATACGGAATAGGATAAGCCTTTTGCCCCCACGCAAAGCTCAGCAGCAACATAGCGGTGTAGCAACCAAGCGTTGCGATAGCACTTCCCATAAATCCCAAGACAGGAATGAGGAAAAAATTCAGCACAAGTGTAAGCACTGCTCCGGCTAATCCGAGCCAGGTACCAGCCATGGTAGTATCGCTCAACTTAAACCAAACTGAAAGATTGTAATACACTCCGAGAAACAAATTGGCCAACAAAAGCCAGGGAACTACCTCCAAGCCTTGTCTCATTTCCGCATCGCGGATAAAGATGGGTGCTATCCAGAATAAATTTACGCTCACACCCAACCATAACAATGCGCAACAGATGGTGAACCATTTAGTAACTTTTGCAAATAGCTGCCTGGAATCGCTCGATGAAGATTGTTTAAAAAAGAAAGGTTCTCCTGCAAAGCGAAACGCTTGCACGGCCAGGGACATAAACATGGAAAGTTTATAACATGCTCCGTAAATTCCCAGTGCCTGCTGACTTGTCCATTGAGGATAAAAACCTACCGGTAGCCAATACTTCAGTAAAATTCTATCCATAACTTCGTTTACCATGCCGGCCAAGCCCATTACCATCAAGGGCATTGCGTACAACATCATTTTTTTCCATTGTGGTCCATCCCAGTGCCAACGGTATTCTTTCCAATGTCTGTAGAACAAAGGAATCCAACAGGCGTTGGCCAATACATTGGAAAGAAATATATAGGATACCAGATCTTCGGCATGAAACCAGGCAAGCTCATAGCCTTGATCTATGAGTTTCGGACAGAGCCATAAAAAGAACAAATTGAGTAAAATATTCAGAAAAATATTGATCAGGCGGTTGAATGCAAAAACCGGGGCTTTGTTAAAATTTCGCAACCTGGCAAAGGGAATGACCACCAAGGCATCAATGGCCATGATAAGCACCAGCATCATCATGTAATCTGTTTTCCCAGGGTATTGCAAGGCTTCCATAAGGAACGACGAGGTAGCCAGCAGGAGTGCTGAAAAAAGAAGAGTACTCAAAAAAATCGAACTCTGTATCAACCGAAACAAGTGAGTTTCCTGTAATGGATTTTCCTTTACCTGACGGAAATAGGTAGTTTCCATCCCATACAAATAAACGATGTTTAGAAAAGCGACATAACTGTACAATTCTGTAACGATTCCATATTCTGCTGCATCGAGCAAGCTGGTGTAAAAAGGCACGAGCAAAAACTGAATAGCCCTTCCCAGCATAGAACTGAGTCCATACCATGCAGTTTGACCAACAAGAGAAGCAAGTCTGCCCATGTACAATTTTATTCCTTAGTATTCCGATGGAGTACCCGGCAATCCCTTTTTACCGAATACGCACTATGCAACCGAACCTGACCTTACTATTTAATTCAGAAACGCGTTAGTCCACGAACGTTTCTCAAAACTTGGGGGGAAACCCAAAAAAGATATTACCCATCAGCCAAAATAGTAAGGCGCTTCTGGATGAATTAAAAACTCTATATAAAAGAAACCCTACTGGTGACCGGCATTATTTTCCGTTGAACTGAGGCTTTCTTTTTTCTAAAAATGCTTGAGTACCTTCTTTGAAATCGTGTGTATGCGCACAAATGGCGAAAGAATTGGCTTCTACCTGAAATCCATCTTTGGTTTCATTAAAAGCGGCATTCACCGTTTCTACCACCTGACCAATGGCCACAGGAGCACGCATCAGAATTTTGGACAATATTTCTTCGCATTTGCTTACCGTAGCTCCTGGTTCAGTAATATGGTTCACAATTCCCATGCGCCATGCTTCTTCGGCACTAATCATATCTCCGGTCATAATGAGTTCAAACGCTCTGCCTTTCCCAACCAGATGAGTAAGACGCTGAGTGCCTCCGTATCCGGGAATGATGCCCAAGGTCACTTCCGGCAAGCCTAGTTTGGCATTGGTAGAGGCCACACGGATATGGCAAGCCAGCGCCAATTCGCAGCCTCCGCCCAAGGCAAATCCGTTTATGGCTGCAAGTATCGGCTTAGGACAATTTTCAATCATGGTCATAATTTCCTGTCCGTTTTCAGCAATTTTTCGACCATTAAATTCATTGACCTTTATGAATTCAGCAATATCTGCCCCGGCAACAAAAGCCTTATCCCCTGCTCCGCGCAAGATGGCTGCTTTCACCGATTCATCGTCGTAGATCGTGCGCACTGCATCACGGAGTTCGTCGAGCAAAGCAAAGTTAAGAGCATTTAACTTGTCGGGTCGGTTGATGGTAAGGTAAGCGATACCACCTTTTACTTCCCATAGAAGGAATTGGTACTGAGACATGAATTATTGATTTTGACTGGCTTTGAATAATTTTTGTTTTTCCTCTTTGCTTAGGCTTTCATAACCCGATCTGTTAATCTTATCCAAGATTCTGTCTATTTCGTCCTGGTCTGGAGATTCATTCGTATACTTAATCGTATTTTTGTTACGATAGGTTGTTTTCATTTTAGGTTTTGGTTCCCACCAGGACATGATCCAATACACGGGTTTTCCCAAATCGTTGCCGTTGCGCAACATGGCCACGTAGAAAAAACCGAACAAGGTACCACCCAAGTGGGCTACATTACCACCAGCATTGGATCCTGCAATGCCCAACAGCGAAAGAAAAATATAAACTGCTACGATGTATTTGATGCGGACTGGTCCAATCAACATCAGGTACAAAGAATAGTTAGGGGCCAGCGTAGCGGCGGCCACCGCGATTGCAAACACAGCTCCGGAGGCCCCTAC
The DNA here is from genome assembly GCA_025454925.1 of Cytophagaceae bacterium. GTDB lineage: Bacteria > Bacteroidota > Bacteroidia > Cytophagales > Cytophagaceae > JALONM01. The sequence continues at coordinate 6,788 of JALONM010000032.1, read as the reverse complement.
TACAGTAGAAGGCATATTTACAAAATAAGGAACGGTGTTATACAAGGCGATCACCAGCAGGGAAGAAGCAAGTCCACCCAATAGGTATAAGGCCAGCAGTTTTTTATTTCCCACCAAATCCTCTACAATGCGGCCAAACCAATATAAGCCGAGCATATTGGTAAGGATGTGAAAAAAATCATAATGCGTGAAGAAAGTGATGACAAAAGTCCAGGGTCGATACATCAACTCCGGCATTGGAGTTGGCATGGAAAACACCCAATGCAGCAACCAGGAAAAAATGTCGAAAGAAGCAAAACGGCTAACAAACCAGCAGATGCTTAAAAAAAGAAACACTGCAATATTGATTAGAATCAGGCGAATGAGGTAATTCCCCTTTTTCGAATATTCAAACTTTATATCGGCCCAAATGCTTTGAAACATGATTCTAAGAAAACAATTTTCTGATTCTTTCCCAATAGCGCAAGTATAGGAAAGCTACCAATGCCCCACCAAGGTGTGCATAATGCGCCACATTGTCTCCAGGTACACGTATAACGCCAGACTTTAGTTCTATCAAAAAATAAAAAATAGCGAAATATTTCATTTTTATTGGAAATGGAATGGGGAAAATAAGAATTTCCCGGTCGGGCATAACCAGAGCCAGGCCAGCCAGAATTCCAAAAATACAGCCCGATGCTCCCACACAACCTGTGTTTACTACCGCTTGGTAAGTACCTTCTGCCCAGGCTCCATATTGTTGGAGGTAAATCGTCCCGTTGGCCCCCTCCAGTTCTTGTATGGAGATTTGATATTCCAAGGGTAAGTTAACCGCTATTTTCCGCTCGAAGCCAAGTAAATACTCATAACTGGGTTCGCTCAGGAAACGTTGCAACGCTTCGGCGATCTGGTAGATTTCGATGTATCGAACAATGGAATACACGATACCTGCGCCAATACCCGTGATGAGGTAAAATGTAAGAAATCGTTTGGGGCCCCAAATCATTTCTAGAAATGTTCCCAGAAAGAATAAACCCAACATGTTGGAAAACAAATGCCCCAGGTTAGCATGCAAAAACATGTAGCTGAAAAACTGAGTGGGCAAAAATGTTTCTGCTCCTACAAATTTCAGTGCCATCCAATCGTGCAGTGGCAAGTGGAGCAAATGCTCCGCCATATACAAACCCACATGGATCAGTATGAGATTTCGAACTATTGGAGTAAGCGGAGGAAACTGCATAGATTTTAATTAAACAGCTGGGCTATTTTTTCCATACTCAACAAAATTACCGTTTGATTACCGCCCGGAGCATAGTTGGGTACTTTGCATGCAAACAATTGGTCAATCAGAGAGTTCATCTCGGTAAGCGTTAATTTGGTTCCTGCCTTAATGGCAGATTTACGGGCAATGGACAAGGCCAAATTCTCGTGTCTGTTCAATTGAAGTTCTGACTGATTGCGTTTGTATTCTTCAATCAGATTCTCAAAAACATTTTTATCACTGTTTTTAGGCAAATCTGCCGGAATTCCATTTACTACAATGGTGTTTTTGCCAAACACATTAAATACGAATCCCAGTGCCTTGATTTCTTCTTCCATTTCCATCACCAATTCAAAATCAGAGGCATTTAATTCAATGGATTGAGGGAATAGAAATTGTTGTGAAGCCACGTATTTGTTCTGCAGCATGTTCAGGTATTTCTCATACAAGATGCGCTCATGAGCTGCCTGCTGATCTATTAAAGCCATGCCGGACTTTATTTGGGTTACTATATACCGTTGATGCAACTGAAATGTAGTGGTATTATCGGAGTAAAGAAGATCCTTATTCAAGCGCTCGTTGTTTCCGTCGTTTATCTTACTCTCAAATTTTAATGTTTCCATAGAGGGCTCTTCCCTTGGACTGGTATTCCTGAATCCTTCTAATAAAGATTGCCAGTCCTGATTATTTTTTTTCTTTTGAAATGTGTTTCCACCATTACCTAGATCAAAATTCGTACCCTGAGTCATTTCAGAGGGAGATATGCCAAAATTGACATTCAGGTCGTAGTCGATGGCGGGAATAATGTTATGCGTAGCTAAGGCTTTTTTTACCGTGGCTCTTAGAATATGGTAGAGGGTTTTTTCGTCCTCAAATTTTATTTCAGTTTTAGTGGGATGCACGTTAACATCAATCTTTGCAGGATCTACTGTCAAAAACAAAACATAAAACGGATAATTATCATCCCCCAGCAATTCACCGTAAGCAAATGAAACCGCATGATGCAGGTAATTGCTGCGGATATAGCGGCCATTCACAAAGAAAAATTGCTCTCCCCTCGATTTTTTGGCAAATTCCGGTTTGCCAATATATCCTTGTATTTTTAATACGTCTGTGTCTTCCGAGCAAGAGATCAGTTGCCCCTGGTAAGATTTACCAAAAATATTGACAACTCGTTGGGCCAACTTTTCTTTAGGTAGATTATATACTTCGAGATCATTTTGGTGCAAGGACATAGCCACGGCAGGATAAGCAAGCGCAATACGATGAAACTCATCGAAGATGTGCCGTAATTCTACCGAATTCGATTTAAGAAAATTACGACGCGCAGGCACATTGTAAAAGAGATTGCGCACGGCAATGGAAGTTCCTTTGTCGCAAGCCACCGGTTCCTGCGCTTTTAATTCAGAGCCATCCATGCGTATGGCGGTGCCCCATTCGTCTTCTTCCCTTTTGCTGCGCAACTCTACTTGCGCCACCGCCGCTATAGAGGCCATGGCCTCTCCACGGAATCCGTAGGTGTGGAGTTTAAATAAATCTCCCGACTGCTTTATTTTAGAAGTAGCATGCCGTTCAAAACACATCCGAGCATCACGTTCCGACATACCTTTGCCATTATCGATCACCTGAACAAGCAGCTTACCTGCGTCTTTTACGATCAGGCTGATTTTATCTGCCCCGGCATCAATGGAATTTTCCATCAGTTCTTTTACTACCGAAGCGGGGCGTTGTACCACCTCTCCAGCAGCAATCTGATTGGCTATGTTCTCCGGTAACAGTTGTATGATATCTGACATACCTCAAAAATTGAAGACAAAAATAGAAATATTTCAGTTCGATCAGTGAATATATAATCCACATTACCCTGTGCTGTGGCCATTAGGAAACCCAATTCCTAAAAATCGTATAAGTACTTGCTTGTTTTCCACAAGACACATCGTTGTATAAACCATTTTCTTTATATTTGAACAATTGATTAATAATACATTGTTGCTTAAGTTCCATTTTAAATACAAATTTCTACTTCTTTTATCTGGCCTCTTGCTTGGCTTGGAAGCCGCTGCACAAGATAGCGCGGTGGCAGCCCCAGCGACCCAAACCGTGCATGGACCCGAACAATGGGCCGACAGCATTCTTCAGCAAATGAGCATGGAGCAGCGCCTGGGCCAGTTGTTCATGGTGGCGGCGTATTCCAATAAGGATGAAAAACATGTAAAAGAAATTGAAAAACTCATTCAAGAACATCACTTGGGAGGTTTGATTTTTTTTCAGGGTGGCCCTTTACGGCAGGCTATACTGACCAATTATTACCAAAGCCTTTCCAAGGTCCCGCTAATGATTGGAATGGATGCCGAATGGGGGCTCTCTATGCGCCTTGACAGTACCTTGGTATATCCTAAGCAAATGACGCTCGGCGCCATTCAAAATAATCAGGTGGTGTATGCCATGGGAGTGGAAATAGCGCGCCAATGCAAGCGCCTCGGAGTGCACATCAATTTTGCTCCGGTGGTGGATATCAACAGCAATCCCAACAATCCCGTCATCGGCATTCGCTCTTTTGGAGAAAATAAATTTAATGTCGCTGAAAAAGGAGTAGCTTATATGAAAGGCATGCAGAGCCAGCATGTACTGGCCAATGCCAAGCACTTTCCCGGACATGGCGATACCGAAACGGATTCTCATCATTCCCTGCCACTTGTGAACCATGATTTAAAGCGACTTCACGAGGTAGAATTATTTCCTTTTAAAAGACTAATCAAAGATTCTATCGGTAGCATCATGGTAGGGCATTTGCAAGTACCCGCCATCGAAAGTCAGGCCAACCTGGCCACTACACTTTCCCCTAAAGCCATACAATCTTTGCTGCGAAAAGAATTAGGTTTTCAGGGATTGGTATTTACCGATGCGTTGAATATGAAAGGGGTGAGCAGTTATTACAAGCCCGGAGAAGTGGATGTATTGGCTCTGTTAGCAGGAAACGATGTGCTGCTCTTTGCAGAAGACGTCCCTACGGCGATACAAAAAATTCAAAAAGCTATAAAAAAAGAAGAAATCAGCGAGGAGGAAATCAATCGTCGAGTAAAAAAAATATTGCTAGCCAAACATTGGATGGGCTTGTCGAAGTATCAGGCAGTTGAACTCGCGCACTTGCAGCAGGATCTTACCAATAGCCGGGCACATGCGGTGCAGCAAGCCTGTTATGCGGCAGCTCTCACCCTGGTATCCAACCAACAAAAGCTCGTTCCGGCTGCACATCTGGACACCACCAGCATTGCGGTAGTATCGATCGGAACAGAAAAAGAAACTGAATTCATCCGAACTTGCCAAAAATACACACGCGTAAAAAGTTATTTTATTTCTAAAAATGCCGAAGAAAAAGAATGGCTGAGCTTACTCGATTCCCTGAAAAAAGTGGAAGTGGTATACTTGGGGTTGCATGGCATGAATCAATTTTCAAGAACCTTCGGCATTACTGAATCGAGTAAAAAATTTATTACCCAACTTACACAGGCCAAACCATCAGTGTTGGTGGTTTTTGGAAACCCATATAGCTTAAAATATTTTTCTGAAGTTCCCAACCTTATTTGCGCTTACGAAGATTTGGAAATAACCCAGTCCTTGGCCGCTCAAGCCTTATTTGGTGCGGTTCCTATGACAGGCAGGCTTCCCGTTTCCACAGGGCCAAAACTATCGGAAGGCAAAGGTATTTCGAGCGACCTCTCCATTCGAAGGTTAGGGTATGCCTGGCCGGAAAATGTTGGAATGGATAGCAAAATGCTTTCCTATGTAGATTCCATTTGTATAAAAACCGTTCGGGAAGGCGCTACACCAGGCTGCCAGGTGCTCATTGCCAAAGATGGCTACATTGTTTTTGAAAAAAATTACGGCACACTGTCTGGCGATGTCAAGGCACCGGTTCAATCCAATACATTGTACGATATTGCTTCGGTTACCAAAGTAGCAGGAACACTTCAGGCCATTATGTTTTTGGAAGAACGTGGACTTTTAGACATAGATAAAAAAGCTTCTTACTACTTGAGTGATTTGGTAGGTACAAATAAAGAAGAGCTGGTAATTCGAGATATCTTATTGCACCAGGCCGGACTGCAGCCCTTTTTGCCACATTGGCGCAAAACTATGCGGGGAAGCCTGTACGATAGTTTATTCCTACGTCCCAGCCGTTCGGATTCCTTTCCAAATGAAGTAGTGCCAGGGCTCTACAGCTTGGCAAGCATTGAGGATTCTTTATGGAAATGGACTAAAGAGTCTGCCCTGAATGAACCTAAGTACGAATTGGATCGCAAAGGCAGAAAGAAAAAGAAAATTACTACACCGGAGTATGTATACAGCGACCTTGGATTTTATATTGCCAAACGACTTGCCGAAACTCTGCTCAATCAGCCTATAGAAGATTTTATGCAGGATAATTTCTTTTCACCGTTGGGACTTACGAATACCATGTATACACCTCTGAGTCGTGTTCCTGCCGGTCGTATTGCTCCTACCGAATACGACAAATATTTTCGTAAAACACTGGTGCAAGGAACGGTGCATGATCCGGGAGCAGCCTTGCTAGGAGGAGTAGGCGGGCACGCCGGAATTTTTTCCAACGCGCACGATCTCGCTATTCTATTTCAAATGAATTTGCAACAAGGTGCCTACGGGAATTATCGTTTTCTTTTGCCCGGCACCCTTACCCGTTTTACCACCCGCCAAACAGAAACCAATCGCCGGGGCCTGGGCTGGGATAAACCTGCGGACGATGGATTTGGTCCTACCAATTTTTTAGCCAGCTCGTCAACGTATGGCCATACAGGATTTACAGGCACCTGCGCCTGGGTGGATCCGAACTATAACCTGGTATACATCTTTTTATCCAACCGGATTCATCCAGATGTTTCCAACAATAAATTAATCCGGATGGGTGTACGCACCTCAATCCAGGAAGTCATTTATAAATCCATTCAACATTACAAAGTACATTAAATGTTGAGCATTATTTGAAATCGATTTATTGATAACGGCAATCAAGTCTGAACAAATAGCAGGTCCCTGTAAATAGTTTTGAAGTTAGAATTTAACCCGGAATACATGAGGTTAGGCACTTTGGGTAACCTGCATTAGCTTTCGTCGGTATCAATTTTATACTCTCCTATTTAGTAATATATAAGGCCGTTCATGAGGAGTAAAAATGGAATTAAATAATTATCTAAATTTTTAGCTATTGGTTCCCACTCTTCCTTGGTCAGGTTTTCGCGTTGCATCTGTTCTATGATTTCTTTTCTTATGCCTGCGGAATTCTCAGAATGGGATTCTTTTTTCAGCTATGAAGACTAGTTTATTCCAGCCATCGTAGTATTTCAGATTCCGGAATGTTAAGTTGAGTAGCAATATCCCCTATTGGAACCCCTGAAGAAGAAAGATACGAGATAAAATTCCGTAGTATTCTCTCTTTCTCTTGCAGTGCTTTCTCCAATTTCAACTCAGCAGTTTCTTTATCACGCTTCAATGCTTCCCACTCTTCCTTGATCAGGTTTTCGCGTTGCAT
>JALONM010000096.1 GCA_025454925.1 Cytophagaceae bacterium | reverse complement strand
CGCGAACTATTGTTGACTGCGCTGTTTCTATGTATTTTTTCTGCCGTAACTGCGTCAACCGCAGAACCGATCTGGCTGTCGCCAACCAATTCAAAGTATGGTACGTCAGATATAATTAAAATACCATAATTTGAGTATTCAAACAGCTTAATATAAATAGATAAATTATTTTCAAAGCCTATTGTAATTTTATATTCTTTGATTTTACTGAAGTTATTATACTTAATGCTATCTATCCTAAAACCACTTTTTCTTAATTCATTTCGCGTTATAGTACGTCCACTAGAATTCACTTGAAAAAATTCTACAGTATCCTTGGTATTAGCGTTAATGCTATAATATCCTTTACAATTACATGGAATAGTATCTGCATGAAGAAAAAAGAAATGTTGTGCAGTTGCTACAACTCCAGTCAAAAAAAAGAGGAAATGCAAAGGAACTATGAGTGACATAAATGGAATATAGTAATTTATATTGGATTTAATTTATCTAATTTAGGTCATATTTCAATTCAATAAATCTCCCTCATAATCAACTTTGAAATTTCCTCCACCTCTCCCATCCCATCAAAAGAAACCACCACCAATTTGGTTTTCAATTGAATTAGAGGTAGAAAAATCAACGAATTTCCCGAATTTCGGCGGCGATAAAAAATCAACGACGAATACATTCATTGGTATCATTTTTAGCGTGTCTCCCAATCCCGAAAAGTAGGTTTAGTATCCTATCGGGATCAAATCATTCTGCTGGCCTGCATTCTACAGCTTGACTTCTCAATAAAAGCACTTTAAAAATCTACATTAATCTTGCGATTTATCCTTTACTTTTTTTTACATTATGGTATTACACCTTATCTATGAACGTTTTGAATTGGAGATTAAACGTATTACAAATTGTTCCCTGGAGGAATTCCATTCACCTTCTTATGCACATAAAAGCATTCTATTTCGGATAGTCCTGAAAATTTATTTATATACCCGAAAAAAGAAACGATTAATCACCTTATGAAACAACTCATCGTGCCTGGGCTTCTCCTCCTGGCAATTCAATTATTCGCACAGTCAACAAGTAAGAAATATCTTTACAGCGATCGCTGGGAAGCAGGCAGTCCTTCGGGTTATTTTGGTGAGCGAAACGGCACAGGCATGAAGATCATTCATAATTTCGACACGCTTCCTTATTCCGGCCAACGATGTATTCGCATCCAAACAAACGGTATCGAAGCCTGGTCTGGGTTCTTTGCGCTCAGTGCCGGCAAGTGGAGAGCCGAATTAAACGGAGATACCAGCCGGCTCCAGTATTTGCATCATTACGAAAACCTTGTGCTTCACATACGAGCCAAAGAAGCTACCACCGTTAACATTTCTTTTGGTGAACACTCAGAGCCCAATACCAGTCTAGAGGATATAGCTGTCACTAGCTCCTGGAGAAAAGTAGTGCTTCCGCTTAACCGATTGCATCTATATTCCATCAATGGCTTGTTCGGAATCACCCTCCGGGGCGCTGCTACCGTTTACCTGGACGAGATTTATGTGGAAGGAAAAGCCGGAGCCGTGATGGTAGAAAAAGCCATCACTCAAAAAACTTCAGATTTACGTCCCATTAAAGTCAGCATCGAAAAAACCGGCGAGGATGCGTTTGTCCTGATGCGCGACGGAAAACCTTATTATGTTAAAGGTGCCGGTGGTCATGTTTATATGGACCGAATTAAAAAATACGGAGGGAACTCGCTGCGCACCTGGAGTCATGATGGGGCCAGAGCCATCCTGGATAGCGCACATGCGCATGGGCTCACGGTCATGATGGGATTGTGGATGCAACATGAACGTCATGGATTTAACTATGATGATAAGGAAGCTGTTTACTATCAACTTCTACAATTCAAGGATGCCGTAACCGAACTAAAAGATCATCCGGCACTGCTGGCATGGGCCGTAGGAAATGAAGTGGATTTATTTTACAAAAATACCAATGTATGGAATGCCGTACAAGACGTCGCCAGCATGATCCATCGTATAGACCCCAATCACCCTACCACTACTGTGACTGCAGGGCTCGATGCGGCAGAAATCAAACTGATCAACGAACGTTGTCCGGATATAGATTTCATGAGCATCAACACCTACGGGGATCTCGAAAATACAGTACCCGCTGGCATTCGCAAAGCAGACTGGAAAGGAGCGTACATGATTACAGAATGGGGACCCACAGGACATTGGGAAATCGCCAACACTGACTTCAAAATTCCTATCGAACAAACGAGTTCGGAAAAGGCATCGGTATATCGCCAACGATACCAGAAAATTGAGAGCGATAGCGGAAAATGCCTGGGCTCTTATGTATTTCTTTGGGGAAATAAACAAGAAACTACACCAACCTGGTATTCTATGTTTCTGAACGATGGATCGGAAAGTGAAGTCATCGATGTGATGCAATATAATTGGTCTGGTCAATGGCCGGCCAACAAAGCCCCCTCCATCGCTGATTTGAAAATAAATGGGAAGACGGCGCTGGAAAACGTGTACCTCTCTGCCGGCGTAAGCGCCAGCGCTTCGGCGACCATAATTGATCCGGAAAATAAAAAAATAAAATACACATGGGTGATAATGCCTGAGAGCACCGACAAAAAAGCCGGTGGAGATTTTGAAAAAACTCCGGCAGAATTAAAAGGATTGATCAAAAAAGGAAACTCTAATCAAATCATTTTTACAACACCAAAAGAAAGCGGCGCCTACCGGTTGTTTATTTATGCTTACGACGACAACAAAAACCTGGCTTATGGAAATATCCCTTTTTATGTAAAATAAATAAAACGCTGCGGGGAAAACGATTCCATACCGGGCAAATATTTAATGATGTCGGGCGAAAACATTATGATACCGGGCGAACATAAAGGTTCGCCCCTACACGGGATATCGCAAACGATGGTTCGCCCCTACACGGGATATCGCATCTGCTAACAAACAATGCGGCGCAAAAATTATCAAACCGGCAGATACACTCTGCGTTAAACATTCTTTCCATTTCTACGTAAAAAAAATGTTGGTCAAGTAGGGTATTTTAACACCTACGTGTTTAGCTATCAAACTAAATACGAGAAATCATCCCCAATAAAAGTAGAAACCGTATGAAAAGAGCTTTAACGTTGATTACCCTAATGCTGGTTGCGATTACGATCAAGGCCCAGCTTAATCCCGCCATTACCAATTGGCTCCAGAATACCACCATTACCGGCACGTATTATACCAATGGTAATTCTACCCCTCAATCCAACAGCATTCTGGTAAACTGTCAGTCGGTGAAGTACTCCACCAATTACGTATATGTAACTACCACCGGTGTACCCGCCTATACCACCGGGCCATTCCTGGATGGCAATCCATCGAATGCGACCAACCAAAATGCGATATTTAAATTTCCTTTAAACCCTGTTCAAAACACTGGCACGCTCTCTCCTACTACCTCAGGCAATATTGGCATCTTCATCAATGGCGTTGCCTTGTTTGATTACCGGGATGGTGTTTCGTACCAAAGCTCCAGCGGCACGGAAAAAGGAGGTCCTTACGGAGGCAGCGGCGATGGCGTGTGGAACCGCGATGCCGTGCTGGCCGAACGCGCAGGCTTCGATTGTTCTAAAGGCCATCCGGCCATGGGCAATTACCACCACCACCAAAACCCCAGCGCCTTTGACCTCGACCTGGATGTGGTTTCAACCGTTTGTAGTACCTACGACTCCGATGGACTTTATGTCATCAACAGCACACAACATTCGCCTCTGATCGGATATGCCTACGATGGATTTCCCATTTATGGCGCCTATGGATACAAAAACGCCAACGGTACCGGAGGTATTACGCGCATGAAATCTAGTTATGAATTGCGCAACATTTCGGTACGCACGCACTATGCCGATGGCAGCGATGTAACCGATGGTCCTGCGGTAAGCACCACCTATCCTTTGGGACATTACAAAGAGGACTATGCCTATGTAGACCACTCTACAGAATCCGATTACCTGGACGTTCACAATGGACGCTTCTGTATAACGCCCGAGTATCCGAATGGCATTTATGCCTATTTCTGTACAGTAGATGCGAATCATAATTCTGCGTATCCCTATTCTGTTGGTCCTACGTTTTACGGAGTAAAAAGCGCGAGCAAAGTAAGCTCTATTACTGAAAGTACCACTACGTATACACCCAGCACAAGCGCTGTTTCCGAATCCGAATTCCATCAACTTTCCATTGAGGTATTTCCCAATCCTGCTTCCGACATGGTCGCTGTACAGATCGGCGATTTGGTAAAAGAAGACTACAGTGTTGAACTCGTAGATATGTACGGCCATGTGCTGCAAAAAACAACGGTATACAAAGGGAGCACGCTCGGTTTCTTCCATCTGGAAACCATTGGCAATGGCATGTACATGGTGCGCATTTCCAATGGCCGCTACGTGCAAACCCGTGCCCTTTCGGTGGCCAGAAAATAAATACTTCAGCAATACCTGCTCTTGGCTATAAGCGGAGCAGGTATTGTATTGGGCATCTCCCTCTTCTCTCTGCCTTGTGCAAATGCGAACTCCCGCTGAAGCACCTATTCTATTTTATACTGAGAAAAGCAGGCTAAAATTAAAATTTACCCTTGCGGAAATTTAGTACCTTTGCAGGGATGTATGGTAAAATGATATTTCCTGCCCATTTGTTTCCGGAGGAACTGGACCAATACCTGGAAGAAGCCTGGTTCCGGATGGGGCAGAGCATTTTTACCTGTGCATTTTTAAATTTTAATTCACAATTCTACGATGCGATCTGGTTGCGGCTTCTGGTATCGGGAATAGAAGAGGATAAAACATTTTTAAAGTTAAAAAAAATAAATTCCGGTTTTCAGGTAGTTGTGCAGGAAGCTTGTTTGAATGAAGAAAAAGAAGCCCTGTATCAAAAGTACCGTCTTCATGTGCCCTTTTCACCTTGCGAATCCTTGCAGGATCTTTTATATGGACAAGAAGAAACTTCCATTTACCATACCTATGAAATTTGCCTGTACCATGGGGAAAAGTTAATCGGACTCGGTTTTTTTGATCTCGGAAAACATTCGGCGGCAGGTATCTCCGCATGTTACGATCCTGATTACAAAAAATATTCGATCGGTAAATTTCTGATTTATTCCAAAATAGAATATTGCCATCGACTTGGGCTGCGGTATTTTTACCCAGGCTATTTTGCTCCTGGCTATCGCATGTTTGATTACAAACTGGAAATACGAAACGCGGATCTCGAATATTTTGACCTGGTGAGTACTACGTGGAAGCCCATACAGGAATTTTCTTTTGAGCGTAGTCCGCTCCAGCAACTACGTTCCTCATTGCAAGCGCTGCAACAAACCCTGTTACGGCATCAAAAACCTTCCGAATTTTGTACTTATGAATTTTACAATTGCAACCTGGTGCATGAGTTCTATGGGTTGGATTTGTACGACTCTCCAATGTTCATCATTCCGGGCGGTCCGGAAACTATGCATAAATGTTATCCCATCCTGCATTACAACTTACTTGATAACTCTTATGAGCTCCTGCACAGGAAAGGCTTGTATAAATTTGAAGGCACCCATAGTCCTGATGGAAACTACTGGAGGTATTTATTTTCTACTACTGAAGTTTTATACAAAGCTTCAAGCTTGGAAGAATTTACCGAACGCATCATACACATAGATCCACTCTTTAATTCAACCTTATATTTCTGATATGCTTATTTCCATGATTGTTGCGCAAGATCAGCAAGGAGGTATCGGTTTTCAAAATAAACTTCCCTGGCATTTGCCCGCGGACCTGGCTTTTTTCAAATCCAAAACCAGTGGTCACCATATTCTCATGGGAAGAAAAACCTATGAATCGATTGGGAAACCATTGCCAAACCGCACCTCGCTGGTGATCAGCCGCAGCCAACGTATTCCGCACGAACAAGTACATAGTTTTGAATCTTTGCCGGAGGCCATAGCCTTTGCGGAATCTCAGCAAGAAGAAGAATTATTTATTATCGGTGGAGCGGAAATTTATAAAACCGCCTTACCCTTAGTACAAAAAATATATTGTACGGAAGTACATCATGTATTTGAAACCGATGCATCCATCCATTTGCCTTTATCTGAATTTACCGAGATTAGCAGAGTCTCGATGCCTGCCGATGAAAAAAATAAATATGCCTATGCTTTCGTCGAATACCTCCGAACATAATGCGTGCCTGCATACCCAAGAAATCCGTTTGTGATTTTTTTCGTATCAGCCTATATGCTCTTATCTCCCCATTGTGCTCATTCTTATGGAAGCATCCTTATCGTTTGGCATTCATTTCTGCAGAGAAATTTGGAATGAATTGAAGCTAAGCGTTTCCGCTGCGTGAGGGATAGAGCGAAAAGCCCATGTGTTGTTGGTGGCGCCCATAGCGCCACTAACAACACATGGCTTGCAGCGATAGCCCGACCCAAGTGGCGTGGCGCCAGTGGCGCCACCACGCCGGGGCACGCCCCTATTGGATTCGTGACTTGGCGTAAAGCGTTTGAGAATTAAGTGGGCATAGGAATTCATCATTGGAAAAACAATTACCAAAATCAAAGGATTACCGGCCAAAGAGCTGCGAACCTCGAACTTTTTAAATGGTGCGCTTTGTTTCTATGAAGAAAAGCCGGTTTAACCTCCTTACCAAATAGCTACCTTTTGGGTGAAAAAAGTTTCTTGCATTTCCAAACACAATACATACCAACCGCCTGGCAATGCAGGGGAATAAAGGGATTGCGCGCCGCCTTCCTGTTTCCAAACGATTTTCCCCGCCGCATCTATTAAATAGATTTTTTGAATATCGAATTCTTGATCGAGTAGTTGAATATGCAAATAAGCAGGCGAACCCAAAACGGATACCTGTGCAGGAAATAGAAAAGGATCGGTAATGCATCGAATTTCTGTATAATTTTTTTCACCATCCATCTCCTGTTGTACCAAGCGATAGTATGAGCGGGGCTGACTTGGGGCCTTCACGCTGCGCGCATAGCTCCGTAAGCCTTGCCCTTGCTGTAGTTCGACCCACTCCAATGGTTCGAATACATTTCCATCCAAACTCCGTTCTATCCAATAACCTTGGTGGTTGTATGATTCCAATACCAACCATTGAAGGCTATGCCATCCATCCTGCGTAGATTGCACATCCCAGTGTTTCCATTCGACCGGCAATGTACAGGCCGGTGGTGTTTGGATGGAAGCAGAGGCCGCGTGACAATTTAAAAATACATTTCCATGGGCATCTTGTATGGAAAGGACTTTGTACGTTCCGGGCTGATTTACGCGAATGACATCGGTGGCAACGCTTACATGGTTTCGCACAAAAAGCGTCGATCCTGGTCCTTGTATGGTATAGGAAAACGGAGGAGTACCCATCAGATGTACCCAAAGTTCTCCTTGCTGACCCGAACACAATACATCGCAGGAACTCATGGATACCGATGGAGAGCCGCAGGCAGACGCAAAAAATAAATCCCCCAATCCTTCATCCGGACTATACGCTGGAAAATTCAGCACAATGGCATCTATTACCACTCCCAACTGAGCATAGGGCACTGCCGCGCCTCCGTTGAGGTTATCAAACACTGCTTTGGTATTTGCTTTGATCAAGGGCACATTACCCGTCCAAAACAAACGCGCTGCTTCATCGATGTAGTCGCTGATCTCGGCCCAGGTAAACGATTCGTTGTAACATCCATGCCACTCATAATCGTCGGGAGGAGATCCTCCCCTCCAATTGGTGCTTGCTTCGATGGAGATGGCCGAATGTGCACCCGGAACAGAAAAATTATTTTCCAGTTGAATAAGATTATTGCGCATGCGCTCGGCGTATTGCGTGCTGGCATTGGCAAAATTCAATTGCAGGTATCGGGCCAGGTTAGGCTCTGTTAGGGCCGCGGCCCGGTTATCGCGCAGCATATTCAACAAGGCTGCTTCTGAGCCATACGGGCCTTCATGATACGCATACGCAAGTATTTCTTCGGCGGCATAGGGATCGGCCGATTGGGTAAAAAAACCAATAGGATTTACGCAATTTATTTTTTCGTATTTAACAAAAGTGGTCATGTCGTACAGAGCTTTAGCAAGTCCGGAGGTAACAAAATTTTCATTGGCAATGATGTTGCTGTAGGAAAGCGGCGCCATGAGCGAAGGATAGTATTGCTGGAGTTGAGCAAAACCTGGAGGAAGAATCTGAAAGCAACCACTCGCCTGCGAGAGAGAAGAGAATTGCAACGGATTATTGTCGGAGGCCGGGGGAATAAAGGTAGCATCGCATCCCATTCTTCCTTCAATCATGGATTGGGCAAAGGCATAATTTACCGATACTACCTGGGCACCTACCATATTGTTAAACAAAGTAGAAATATGGGCTGCCGCCAGGGCCCAGGACTTGCGGTTATCGGGGACACGAACATCCCAGGGGGCGTTCCATTCGCGGAGTTGTGCTTCACCCAAACAAATGGCTCCTGTAGGCAAAAAACAGGAAGGGTCGAAGGTATACTGCCCATTGCTTTGATTATAGGATTTAGGAATAAACGAATTGCCGCCGTTTATCACCCATACTGTGTCACCAGCCGAATCAATCCCGTAAGCAGGATACCGCAAAGGAGCCTGGTAGGCGCCATTCGCATTTCCTGCGGAAATATCACGACATGAATTTGGAGCGGGTAATTGCCAGTTCTCAAAACTCAACCTCCAGCGATCGCAAGCACCAGCACCCAGGCGCGTGGCCACTGGACCATAGCTTAATGCCTGCAACGAAGGCCAACGAAAATCGATGTGATAGCCTGGCGGCACAGGTAGTGAAGAGGTATTACAAATTCTAACATGCCCGCTTAGTCCTAAATTACCAGGGTCGGCCACAAAATTAAACGCGACCGAAATGTGTGCAGCTTGTAAAATACAAGGAAAAAGTACAAAAATTACATTCCCAATTTTTCGCATAAGTCTACGATTAGAGTTTTTATTAATTGGGGAAAACGACTCAGTTACGGACTTATATCCTATAAATTATAAAAAAGTAAACATTATAAATTAAAATATTTATATTTTAGAGAATACCAAGATTACCTGTATCCACATTTGATTGGGTGCTAAGAATTGTTACTATAATACAATTACAAACGATTTTGAGAGGGCCTATTTTGATGAAAGGATTTGGAAATAGAAACGTGGAAAGAAGGATGAATCGGTATTTATTCTATTCGTTGAATCACGCTTTTTACTATTGATCAATGTTGATGGCAGAAAGACAAACTCAAATGCGGGATAGAAAAAAACCTTATGAAAATACTTTTTCCGTAACTGCAATTCGAAGAAAAATATTCCTAGATTGATGCAGGTGAATAGCAAGGAAGTCCAAGAACGTATGCCGGTATCGGTGATTGTAACCTGCATGACAGATGCTGAAGAAGTCTTCTTACAAGAATGCCTGGCTTCTGTTATCCACCAGGATCATGTAGGAGAAATTATTCTTTGCGTGGAACAACAGAATTCGTGGTACCCCAGCATTCTACAAAATTTTGCAGACTCCCCCATTACTGTTTTAGTGTTGAAATTGGCCTCTGTGGGTGCCATACGCAACGCGGCAGTGCGTTGTGCCCGTTATGACTGGATAGCATTTTGCGATGCGGATGACTACTGGCTACCCCATAAACTTGCATGTCAATGCCGTTGGCAGCAAAAATACCAACTTGATTTTATAGGATGCGGACATTTGCATGTAGACGAAACCGGAAAAGCCTTGTACTATGGATTTAATCGGCATATTTCCATGCCTTCAACCTGGTTGTTGCGCAAAAAACTGTTGATGGAAATTCCCTTTCACGAGGAAAATATTCACGGCTCGGATGGCGTATGGTGGCGAAAAGTATTTCATCGTATCCAAAAGTCAAGAGTACCGGAAGTACTAGTTCACTACAGAGTGCGGGAAGAAAGTGTAAGTCAAGCTTCTGTTCCCAAAAAAAGAAAAGTATTGTTTTTGCATTTGGCCTCCATTCCGCTGATCCGCCCAATGTTACTGCTTTTCAGCTGGCTGGTTTGGCAAGTGACGAAGCAGGAATCGTACCGCTGGTATAAAAAATGGGAGCTACCGAAAGAGGCTCCCCTAAGCACCTAGACTGTATCCGTTGATTTTTATTTTTTCTTTTTAGATTTCGGTTTTTTCTTACTTTCATCGGCTTCTTTCATCAAAGACTTCCAATCGTTGTTCGCCGCATCCATGCTTTGTTTGACGGTTTGGTTGTATTCTTCCGCCTTAATTTCCATTACCTCTATTTCTCCTTCGAGATACGATTCAATGGCTTCTAATAATTCATTTTCATCCAGGCTGCACAAGGAAATAGCCGAACCTTTGTCCATGCCACGTCCAGTGCGTCCAACGCGATGTACATAATTTTCTGCCACTTCTGGTACATCGTAATTCACGACCATTTGCACCCCCTTAATATCAATGCCTCTGGCGCTGACATCGGTGGCAATTAGCACATGGCAGGCCCCTTCTTTAAATTGCTGCAAGGCTTGAATGCGCGCCTGCTGATCTTTCCCTCCATGCAGCGTCAAGGTTTCCAGTCCTACCCGTTTCATGGCTTCGCACACACGTTCGGCACGTACCTGTGTACGCACAAAAACCATGACTTTCGTTTCCGGATTTTCTTTTAATAATCGCTCCAGAAAAAATCGTTTATCGTCCATATGCACAAATGCCACGGCATGCTGAACGTTTTTAGAAATTCGTTCTTTGGGTGAGATCTGAATGCGGATGGCATTTTTTACTAATGAGTATGCAAGGTCTTTAATTTTTTCGTTGATGGTCGCTGAGAAAAATAAAGTCTGATGCTTTTTCGGTAGAAATTTTTTTACGTCAAGAATATCCTTGTAGAAACCTTTATCCAACATTTGATCGGCTTCATCCAGGATCAGGATGGAGGTGCGAGTAATTTTAATTACCTTCTGATAAATCAAGTCAAACATTCGGCCCGGCGTGGCGACAAGAATATCAGCTCCACCCGCCAAGGCTTTTACTTGAGGATCCTGATCTAATCCCCCGGTAACACATACTGATTTTAATGAAGTATACTTTCCAAGTTGCACCACTACTTCCTGGATTTGCAAGGCTAACTCTCGTGTAGGAACTAATACCAAGCAAGAAACTTGCCCTTCCTCCCTTGGCTGTTGCAAGAGGAGATGCAGCACCGGTATAACGAAAGCGGCCGTTTTGCCGGTTCCGGTCTGGGCAATGGCAAGTACATCTTCTCCGTTTAGAATGGAAGGGATGGCACGGTATTGTATATCGGTAGGCCGCACGTAGCCATGTTCTGCCAAACTCTTCTTGATGCTGTCTTCAACAGCGTATCGCTCAAACTTCATTCACAAAATTACAAATTATAACCTGTGATTCAGGATTAACCTGTATTTTTAAAAAGAATTTCTTCTTTGGAGAAACGATAACTATCATCAATGACTTCAGTAGCCATGACCCGGAAAAATTCTTTTCGATGTAGATGATTTTCTTTGTCGTAATGGCTGAACATGAAGATAGGATCCATGAAATTCTACCTCAGTGCTGTGCCTTCATGTAGAAATTCCTGTTTAGTTTTCTTTTGATGTTGTAATTTTCTGGTAATGTATTTGCTAAAAAAGAATAGTGTGGAAAAATAAAACTTTCATAAATGCCTGAATTTTAAGAAGATTGAAGATCAGAAACCCCACACATCCTTACCCTTCTGTTCGTAGAACAGAACCAAAAATTAAAATAAACGTACAATAAAGAGGTGAATTATAACTATATAAGGTACCGAACACCATTTTTCTCGGAGAAAAATGAAAATGAGAGAGTAGCACTTATGAAAAGTTCCAAACAATTTAAAAGATTCTTCTGGGCGTTCTTGTTAGTGGGATATTTTTCCACGTTGGCAGAAGGAACTCGTGAAATACTTGTAAACAGTTCGTTGGTATTTGACTCTACCAAGAGACAACCCAGTGAATTTTATGGTATTCAATTTTGGGATCAGTCCGATACCCGCCGAAAATCTGGCACCTACCAATCCATCACTTCCAACTCCTCTTCGGCTTCCACGCAGGCAGATGCGATATACCGGATTAAAATCCGAATTTGTAACCTGGGCGAAGTAATCAACCTGGGATTCAACCAGCCCAACAACGATATTTTCTGGAGACTGTATAAACCCGATGGTACCACGGTTCAATTCAACGACAATACCCT
>JALONM010000095.1 GCA_025454925.1 Cytophagaceae bacterium | reverse complement strand
ATTTGTAAGTGTCCATAGGCCATTTTCTTTGCTTAAAGAAACAATTGTGATTCTTGGTAGTTTGATTCTTCCTAAATCAATTTTACCCTAATTTCGTTTTTCTTTTAAATGGAGCAATACGATTCATATTGAACGAAAACTCAGGAAGAGAGGCATTATAGATGGCTTGTGGCACATCGGAATTTGAAGAACGTCCGTTTACGTTCTGGTCGCCTCTCATGGTTACCGTCATATTAAAAGGCGATGGTCCAAATTGTTTGAAATAAGTAATGGAAGAATTAGTAACGTTGTTGTTCCTGACAATAGGATTGGTGTTGACAGTTTCAAAAAACTTACTGGAGGTAATATAAACATTGGCTCGAAACGAACTGTTTTTGCGTTGTTTGGAAGAATGTGTCCAGTTAAAACGAAATTGTTTCGGTGGCGTGCTGTTGTCGAATCCCTGCTTCAGTCTGTTATAATCAATGGAAACTTTACCATTAAACCGGTACCGGTGAATGTAATCGGCCGCCGAATTAATCCGGTAGCTTCCATTGGCATACAGATCGCCAACCGTGCGTATCCCCAGATAATCGTTGACCGCCCAGTAATAACCGCCTTCCTGCATAAAAAATCCACGGGAAATATCCTCACCTATCAAGGGAAAAATAAGTCCGGACTTACGTTTATTAATCATTGGAAAAAAGCCCATAACAAAACCAAGCGGCGTATGCACATCTTCAATCACCAGATTAAAGGGGCCACAAACCGCTTTATCATTCGGGATCACTTTTAACTTTCTTGCGTTTATGTAAAAATGTGGGTGCTTTAAATTACAGGTAGTATAATGCCCTTCCCGCAAGTAAATGGCATCATCGGTGCGTTTAGCCTCATCGCCGGTGATATACCCTTCGCCTTGCTTGGATTCCATACCATAAATTTTTGCTTTTTTAGTTTCGGAATTCATGCGCACCGAATCCATGACTATTTTTTCTCCATCCTGCGTAAGTATGGGCCTGCCAACGTATTTACCGGTACTGTCTACTTTGCCCTTGGCAGCCATCAGGTGGTCTTCCCAGAAAATATCGATCTGATCCGCCTGAATTTCGATGCCATTGGTTTTAATAGATGCTTTCCCATACAGGGTAGCTCTGCGTTCCAGCACATCGGTAACAATGGAATCATTGGCAGAATAATAAATAGGAGATTTAATGGATGAAGAGTATGCAGGGGTAATAACACCTGCGTAGGCAGCAGTATCGGCTTGTGCCGCGCTACTGTCCCTGACTTGCGTGGAATCGGACTGTCCGAAGAGCACGTTTAGAACTAAAACCAAACAAAGCCCAAGGATATGACGGATATTCTTCAGAAATTATTAATTTTAAAGCACCAAAAATACTGATTCATAACCTTTTTATCATGGAATTCAGAATTAAATTTATCGGAATCTCCAAGATGCCTATTGTGTCGTTATCGGATGAAAAAAAGATATAGCCTGTTTTTCTTTACGATTATTTTGCTTTGCCAGTCGTTTGGGCCGGCCCGAGACCTTAAATACAAAGTTCGTACCGTTGTCATCGATGCTGGCCATGGAGGTAAAGATCCAGGCTGCAAAGGCCAGAGCAAGCAAGAGAAGCAAGTGACTTTGCAGGTCGCTCTTGAATTGGGTAAACTCATCAAAAAAAACTATCCGGATGTACGGGTGCTTTACACCCGCATGAGCGACAACTTTGTGGAACTGCACGAACGCGCTGCCATAGCCAATCGCAACAATGCCGACCTATTTATTTCCATTCACTGTAATTCCGGACCTGGCAAGGTGAGTGGCACGGAGACCTATACCATGGGTCTCCATACCAGCGACGAAAACCTTGAAGTGGCGAAACGGGAAAACGAAGTTATCGTGCATGAAAAAAACTACAAAGGAAACTACGATGGCTATGACCCCAAATCACCTGTTTCGCACATCATGCTTTCCAACTACCAGCATGCCCATATGGCCAATAGCCTTAAATTTGCTCAATTAATAGAAGAACAGTTTAAAGTCAAATTAAAGCGCAACAGCAGGGGCGTAAAGCAAGCCGGATTGCTGGTTTTGTGGAAAACAACCATGCCTGGGGTATTGATAGAAATTGGATTCCTCACCAATAAGCAAGAGGAATCCTACCTCAGTAATGCTCAAAACCGCGGCACCATTGCCTCCGGAATATTCAGGGCCTTTAAATCCTATAAAACAGATATGGAAAAATCTCCTTAAGGTATTAAATACTTAAAGGGAAATTTCGATGTCCTTTTTACCCTTAGAATAAGTTTTATATATTTGAGAAACAGGAGGCTTATACCAAGTTGCTCCCATTATATTGATCGTATCTGTTTATGACTTTTTCCAAAGAATTTAAAATTGGCCTCATGGCACTTATCGCCGGAAGCATTCTTTATCTTGGATTTAATTTTTTAAAAGGACAAGATTTTTTCTCTTCTTCCAATACGTACTATGTTTGGTATGATAAAATTGAAGGATTAACGGTTTCCAATGCCGTAACGGTCAATGGACTGGCAGTAGGTCGGGTAAACGCCACGCAACTGGTGCAACAGGGAAGTAAAAACAGGATTCTGGTAGAACTCCAGATTGACAAAAAAATTCAACTTGGCGATTCAACACGGGCCATCATCTCTAGCCCTTCTCTGGTAGGAGGTAAAGTCGTTGATCTTAAATTGGGCACCAACACCAAAGTGTTTCAGCACGGAGACACGCTGGCTGGCGAATTAGAAAAAAGTTTCACGCAAGTATTGTCCGACAAAGCTACTCCGGTAATGGCCAATTTAGATACCACAGTATTGAAAATTAACCGAATGCTCAGCGAGGAAAACAGCGAAAGCTTGCGCAAAACACTCTCCAACATGGCGGCCATATCGGAAGATACGAAATCCATGCTTCGGAAAAACGAAGATAACATTGCAGGCATTACCAGCAACCTGAACAAACTAACCGCTTCCCTAGTAGAAACAGAAAAAAGTATAAAGCCTCTCATAGCGAAAATGAATATACTTGCAGATTCCTTGAATGACCTGGAGCTTAAGAAAACAGTGGCAAAAGCGGATGCAGCCATGGCCAACATTGCCGCTATTACCGCTAAAATCAACAACGGAGAAGGAAGCCTGGGTGCTCTTATCAATGACAAAAAGACTGTGGAGAACTTAAATAAATCCCTGGATGAAATAAGTTCCCTGGCTCAGGAGTTCAAAGCCAATCCCCGTTACTTCCTGAAACCTTTTGGAACCAAGCCCAAAAAGAAAAAATCCTGATTTAGCAAAACCTTGCAGCCTCCGGAATGTTAGACATAGGTAAGCAATCGATCATGAAAATCTACACCAAAACCGGCGATCAAGGTGAAACTTCCTTATTTGGAGGAAAACGCGTATCCAAAGCCGACATTCGCCTGGAAGCATACGGCAGCGCCGATGAATTGAATGCCTACATAGGTTGGCTGTGCGACATGGAAGTAAACCACGTCCATGAACCTGTATTAAGATCCATACAAGATCGAATCTTTACAATTGGTGCTGAATTAGCTGCCGATCCTTCTAAAAAATCGTTAAAGAAACCTCCTCTTCAGGAAGTGGATGTAGAAATCCTTGAAAAAGAAATAGATTCTTTACAAATACAACTGCCACCTCTCACCAAATTTATTTTACCTGGCGGACATCGTGATGTTTCCATTGCACACGTCGCTCGCACCGTATGCAGACGCTGCGAACGCCACGTAGTGCATTTGCTCGGAGAAGAAAAAGATTTACATCCTCTCATCATTACTTACCTAAACCGACTATCCGACTATTTGTTTGTGCTTTCCCGCTGGATGGCAAAAGAAATGGGAGTGCGTGAGATATTCTGGAATCCAAAATATTAGTAGGAAAGTTTTTACTGAAGCACTTAATTATTTAATACAAACCTGAAGGACTTTCAAAGGTAAAGCCGTACGCTTCTGCTGAATTTTCAAAACCAATGCGCAACCCTGCGACGTAGAGCATGTGCCGTTTATCTACCAGAAAGGAAATGGAGCCGGATGGAAAAATCAAGTCCGTTCCCCCTTGCTCATCAAAACCAAATACATAAGAAATGCCCGAGCATCCTCCTCCTTTCACGCCTATCCGAAGATGATAATGTGCAGGTATGTTTTTGGAAGCGTAAATCTTCTCTATTTCAGCCAGGGCATCGCTTGAAATTTCAAAAGGAAGAACATCCATTTTTACTAGGTCTTATCAGAATACCAATACTTTTCTGAAAGTTCGCTCAGCCTTTCCGGGGACAATTCAATAAAATCTTCGTCAAAAATTAAAACATCCTGAGCCAACATAAAAATATTTCCGCCCGAATACACATTCGTGCAATTGGAATATAATTTTATATAACCGCTGTCTTCGAGTTCTACGTTGATGATATCCGGTTTAAAAATCAAAATATCCTTTACCGAATTTATTTTAGTTTCTTCTTCGTCCCAAGGTTCGAAATAAATATCCTCAACCTTTTTTAATACCAGGTAAAAGAATTGATAGGTAGGGGCAATGAGTTGAGCCAGATGAGAGCAATCTACTTTAATATTTAAATCGCCATGCTCCATACGCATTTCTTCGATCCACCCCTCCTGCAGAGCAGATAGCACATCAACAATTTTGCGGGCATTTTGCATGGTAATCGTTCCGTCTAGTAGGTATTTATAATCTACAAAAGTAAATGAATTGAATAAGAATACCAATACTTTTACTTGTTACCTAAAAACCAAGTCCAGGCGCCTTTGCGCTCTCGCTTCAACACTCCGCTCACCATTATATAAGACATAACATCGGCTATAATTTTAAGAATCAGAAAAAATTCAAATACTCCCAATCCAAATGTCCACCAAGGAATCTCCTGATCAAATCCAACAATAAAACTTAGGATAATCGTAAAATGCATCGGCAGTATCCGCAAGTATGGAGCTGCAAATTCAACTTTCACAGGCGTACCTGATTTTTGACTGCGAACATCACTCAATAATGAGAACAATGCATTCACTACAATCATGGCTACGGATATGCCTAACCAACTAGGATCGGGATATTGCTTTTTCATCACCACCATGACAACCAAAAAAATAAGATAAACGAAATGAAACAACCCGAAATGCAAGGCAAAAAAACCAGCCATGGCCCAATTCCCTTTAGCCACCAAAGCACCGCTGGTGGTAGTTAAAGGAGAACCGGATCGCTCTCCGAAATAAACTAACTTAAAAACATGAAAGACACCTATCACAATACTTTGCAAATAAAACGTACAAATAATGCTCGTTTCCAAACTAGGATTCTTTTTGTACTCATAGTATAAGAAAGCATTAAATAAGAGTAAAAACCAACATTCAGGATCTAACAACACATTCCACCAGTTGTTTTTTCCTTTCTTCAGATCTTTTTTGGCCATATCAAAATGGTTTTAGGTAAAGCCTAATGGAATCTCTTTCTCTGCATGGTGCATCCGATAGATACCATATGGTGTCGTAAATACGAAATTTTAAAAACAATTTCAAAAAAGGTATCCTCATCCTAGAATGGGCAATCCTAAATATTTCGATACTTTTGCAAGTGTATGCACAACCACTACTTTGTACTCGCAAAAGTTTCTCAGGAACTCAACAACCTGTTAAAAGGAGCTACGTTCTCGGAAGCTTATTCGCATGAAAAAAATGAACTGATTCTGGAGTTTCGCTTAGGGGAAGAATACTTTTTCCTAAAGGTTTTTCTCTTTCCGGCATTCCAATCGTTTTATGTATCCAAAGAATTTTCCAAAGCCAGAGGCCAGGTATTTCATTGCTTTCAAGACGCCTGGAATAAAAAAGTCCAGGAGGTAGACGTAGTTTCGTTTGATCGCTGCTTGCGCATACGACTCGAAGCGGAGCATACCATTCTTCTTAAAATGTATGGAAAAAGGAGTAATTGTCTTTTATTCAGACCAGGGAAAAACAATGAGCTTTACCATCGCCACTTCGCCTCGGATGCTTCGCTGCACCCCGAGGCCATGGATGGCATGAAACTTCCGGATTCAGACTCCTTTAATCCCGAAAAACCTTTTGATCGGTTCCCCTTGTTTCCTGCTGCTGTAGAAGCAGCGTTAAGCAGTCAATGGAAACAATCATCGCAGACCTACACGCAATTCCTTCAACTACTTGATCAGCTTTCACATTCAGATTTTTTCGTAGGAGGAAATCCGCCGGAACTTAGCCTTTTCCCTAATAAAGAATACAAATCGTATAGCTCTGCACTCGATGCTTTGCAGGAATTTAACAGGCTTTACCTGGGAGAATTTTTCTTTACCACTACAAAGCAAAAACTTCTTCAGCCGCTCCTTCAACAAAAAATACGATTACAAAAATACCTGGAACAATTAGAAAAAAGAAAACAAGCGCTTACCGAAAAAATACCTTACGCCCATCTGGCCGACATTCTCATGGCACATCTTCATGAGATCCCAGGCGGCTGCCAGGAAATAACATTGTTGAATTTCTATACCAACCAGAACGTAACCATCAAACTTAAAAAAGAACTTTCTCCCCAAAAAAATGCTGAAAACTTTTACCGAAAAGGGAAGAATGAAAAGAAAGAATGGGAAGAACTGGAAGCCCTGTGGGAATCAAAACAGCTGGCCTTGCAGGAAACTGAAACTTCGATTCTTGAACTGCAAGCCATCAGCGATTGGCCTGCCTTACGGAAGCGAAATAAACAACAGCTAAAAACAGAAGAGGAAGAAAAAATTCTACCGTATAAAAAGACAGTCTTTTTAGGATGGGAAATTCGTATTGGTAAAAATGCCCGGAGCAACGATGAGCTTACCCAACGTCATGCTCACAAAGAAGATTTATGGTTGCATGCCCGCGACGCAGCTGGCTCGCATGTAATTCTGAAATACCAGAGTGGTAAAACATTCCCCAAACTCGTTATTGAACGAGCCGCTCAACTGGCTGCCTGGTATTCCAAACGAAAAACAGAAAGCATGTGTCCGGTGATTGTGACGCCTAAAAAATTTGTTCGCAAAAAGAAAGGAGCTCCGGAAGGAAGTGTCATTGTGGAACGCGAAGAAGTGCTGCTGGTAAGCCCTAAAGGCCTTTCGGAGGATGCAGGATAAAACTTTCGTTTATTTTAAATACTAAACACTACTTCTAGTATTTAGTATCCCACCAAGGATAATCTTGAATTCAAAGTAGTACTAAAAATGTTGGGCGTGTCCCCTTCGGCCTGATAGGCCGCGCGGGGCCGGGCTATCCGTTTCGGCGCCTCCGGCGCCCCACTCCTATCCCTCACGCGTAAGCTGCCTTGTTCCTTCCGCTGAATGTCCCATTATTACCTGGGTTTTCTCCATTGAAGTGTGGAAGAGAGAACGCTCTTGGATCTACGATCCATCGCTGGTAATTTCGATTCATAACAGAATTTCTAAGGATATTTCCATTTATCTATTGGGCGGTTTTGCGTGAGGGATAGAGTGTAAAGCCTGGTGGTGGCGCTCGTAGCGCCACCACCAAAGGCTTGCAGCGATAGCCCGGCCCATGTGGCATGGAGCCTCAGGCGCCACCACATGGGACACGCCCAAAAGAAAAATCTGCAGTATGAATACAAAGATAAAGACAAGGTAATGGTTGATTATTTAACTGCTTGACCAACTAGGATCCATATTTTGGGTTAAAAATATAAGGGTTATATTGTAGCCTGCTTATCCTAATTAACGAGTAAGCAAGATCGATCGTTGAAGTACACTTAGATCAAGTATGAATACAATACGCGAAATATGTCAGTCATTAGAGCAATGGGCTCCCTTGAGTTTGCAGGAAGAATACGACAATGCGGGCCTTATTACCGGGAATGGTGCATCGGAGGTTTCGGGCGTATTGGTATGCCTGGATAGTACGGAAGAGGTGGTGGAAGAAGCCATCCGAAATCAATGTCAGCTCATTGTAGCACACCACCCGATTGTTTTTAAGGGCCTGAAGAAATTCAGTGGAGGCAGTTATGTAGAGCGTACGCTCGTTAAAGCCATACGGGAGAATGTAGCCATTTATGCGATCCATACCAACCTGGACAACGTGCGCCACGGGGTTAATCAGAAAATTTGCGAACGACTGGGATTAGGTCAAACCCACATTCTGGCGCCCAAATCGGGTCTGCTAAAGAAGCTTGTCGTTTATGTCCCACTGGCCCACAAAGAAGCCGTGGAACAAGCATTATTCGGAGCAGGAGCCGGGAAACTGGGGAATTATACAGAATGTTCCTTTGTGAGCGAAGGTCTTGGTTCGTTTAAACCGGGAGCCGAAGCCAATCCGCACCTAGGTACCCTTTTGCAGCGCGAATGGGTGCAGGAGTACCGCCTGGAGGTGCTTGTGCCGTCCTATTGCGAGCGAGCTGTTTTAAAAGCCTTGATGGCAAGCCATCCTTATGAAGAACCCGCCTTCGACCTGCTTCGATTAGAAAATGCCGATCAGGACACGGGCTCTGGCATGATCGGCCAATTGGAGACTCCATTAACTGAGGATCAATTCTTTAGCCTTATAAAAACGCAATTCAAGGTACCCTTTTTGAAAGCAACCGCTCCCTTGGGGCGCCCTATACAGAAAGTAGCCGTATGTGGCGGCAGCGGCAGCTTTTTAACGAAAACCGCCATCGCCGCAGGAGCCGATGCCTACCTGACCTCAGACGTGAAGTACCACGAATATTTTGACGCCGATGGGAAAGTTCTGTTGACCGATATTGGCCATTTCGAGAGCGAAGCCTTTACAAAAGATTTAATAAGAGATTTTTTAATTAAAAAATTTAGTAATATTGCAGTCCGAATATCGGAAACTGTCACAAACCCGATACGATATATTTAAAACTTGATGGAAACTACTGTAGCGCAAAAGCTAGAGGCACTCGCCAAACTTCAGTCAATAGACTCAAAGCTCGATGAAATCCGTAAAACGCGAGGCGACCTTCCGGAAGAAGTACGCGACCTGGAGGACGAATTGGCCGGCTACGAAGCTCGTGTAAAGCGTTTTGAAGCAGAAATTCAAAAGTTGGAAGAAGACATTACCAACTTAAAAAATACCGCTAAAGAAGCTGAAAAACTTATCAAGAAATACGCTGAGCAACAAAAGAACGTCCGCAACAACCGCGAGTTCGAGGCCATCAGCAAAGAGATGGAATTGCAACAGCTCGAAATTCAAGTTTGCATCAAAAAGGCTAAAGAAGCCCAGATAAAGATCGAAACCAAGAACGAGGAAATTACGAATACGAAAAAGG
This sequence comes from Cytophagaceae bacterium, assembly GCA_025454925.1. GTDB lineage: Bacteria > Bacteroidota > Bacteroidia > Cytophagales > Cytophagaceae > JALONM01. Next base: position 3,728 of record JALONM010000095.1, on the reverse strand, counting down.
TTCTTTCCGAGCGCAAAAAAGATCTTAAAACGAAAAAAGAAGAATTGGAAGTAATCGTTGAAGAAAGCAAAGACGAAGAAAACAAACTTCTGAAAGAAAGAGAAAAGGCAAGCACATTCATCGAAGAAAGACTTTTCACTTCTTACAATAAAATCCGTGGAAATGCCGTGAATGGATTGGCTGTTGTTCCGGTTCGCCGCGACGCTTGCGGTGGTTGCTTCAATACAGTTCCTCCTCAAAAGCAAGTTGAAATCCGTGAAAAGAAAAAACTAATCGTATGCGAACATTGCGGTAGAATTTTCTCTCACGTAGAAGCCATTGTAACGGTAGACATGTTGAAGAAAGTTTGATTTATACTTTTAACATATATAAAAAGAGGGTGGAATATTGGGTATTCCTCCCTCTTTTCTTTTTCGGTGTATGCTGTCCGGCTCAATCGGATCTGACCTTCCAGTGGTCGGCATCGCATCGACAGGCTTACTTGCACATCCTCGATTTAAAAATAAACGCAGCACAAGTCCTTATCAGCGCCGGCTCAACTGCCGAACCAGAAAATCTTCTCTGGGATTACCTGGCAAATACATGCGAAGCAGCTGACGTTTTTGTCAGCGAAGATCCCATCAAATACAAGAATTACAGCCAGCAGTATGAAAAGCGAATCGACAAATTAGAAGACAGCAAAAGCACTTCCGAATGGAAACGTTTTGTTATCGGTGAACTAAAAATGCAGCATGGAGCCTTGAAGTTAAAGTTCAAGGAAGAAATGGAAGCCCTGTACCTGTTGCGGCAGGCTTTCAAAATGCTGGAGGAGCAACGAAAAGAATTTCCCGATTTTTTGCCTGCCTACAAAACCTTAGGCAGTTTGCATATTCTCTTCGGATCCATTCCCGATAAATATCTTTGGATTACAGACCTGATAGGGGTAAAAGCCGATATTAAAACGGGCCTGGACTACCTGAGCAAAGTAGAAAAAAGCAATACGGATTTCCGTGAAGAAGCCTCCCTCCTGCTTACCGTGTTTCATAATTTTGTATTGAACTACCCCGACAACCGGCTTCACGTGTTGGAACTACAAATTAAAAGCAGACCACAAAGCTTGCTGTTTCGCTATATTTATGCAACGCTCCTCATCAAACATTCACAAGGTGCGAAAGCCTTGGAAACGCTTACCTCCATGCAAGTCGGCTCTGAGTATCCGGCATTCCCCTATTTAAGCTTATTGAAGGCCGAATTATATTTGTACAAAGGGCAATACAAAGACGCTCGAAAAGAATTCCAAACCTATCTTAAACAATTCAAAGGCAAGAACAGCATTAAAGATGCCTGGTTAAAAATTGCCTTGTGCTATTTATTCGAAGGTAATGAAAAGGAAGCGCGCAGCGCCCTGCAGGAAGTTTTGAAAGTGGGACAGGAAGTGTACGACTCCGATAAATACGCACAGCGCATTGCCGAAACCGGAGAACTTCCGGACAAAGTTTTATCTCAGGTTCGGTTTTACACCGATGGTGGGTATTATACTGAAGCAGAAAAATTACTAGCGACAATTTCTTCTTCTAACTACCATCGCAAAAAAGATAAACTGGAATATTATTACCGCACTGCACGCTTGTATCATAAGCAGGGGAAATGGAGTGATGCCAAAACGTACTATGAAAAAACCATCCAGCTCAACGGCGACGATTCCTTCTATTTTGCGCCCAATGCAGCGTTGCAGCTAGGCTACATATTGGAAAACGAAAAAAATAAAACGGCTGCCAAAGAATATTTTGAAAAGGCACTGAAATATAAAAATCACGAATACAAAAATAGCATCGACAACAAAGCGAAGGCCGCGCTTAACCGACTAAAAGAATAATATGCATTGGAATAGAACTGTGCTCGAAACTATCCTGCAGCATGCAGACCGACACTACAGCCATTTTGCCTTGACTTTTTCCAATGGGCAAATCCCTTACCCGGAAGGGTCTTTTGATGGTTGGCTGGCCTTGGGCTCCGAACGATATTTTTCAGGTAAGGGTGACCATGACTTTGAACATTTAGGAAAATTTGCCAGCGATAGTAAACGTAAAATTTTTGGATACCTGAGTTACGAATTGACGGCTCAATTAGAACCAGGCATTAAGCCCTTGGCTACCTTGCCATACCGGGTGCCAACCATGCACTTTTTCGAACCTTCTTTTTTGATACCACAATCCGATTGGGAATGGTTTGCCGGCACGTTGCCCGCTCCAACCTCTCGACCCGATGAACGGCCTCTGAAAATTAGGCAGCACAGCAATCCTTCCGAATATTATAAAGCGGTAAGCAAGCTTAAAAAGCATATTGCCTTAGGAGATATTTACGAAACCAATTACTGCATCAGCTTTAGCGGCAAGGGGCTTATCGATCCGGTTGCCGTTTTTTGCGATTTGATGGAAGTTAGTCCTATGCCCTTTTCAGCATTGTACAAGTGCCAGGACTTTTACATACTCTCGGCTTCGCCGGAAAGATACCTGAAGAAAACAGGCAATACACTGATTTCTCAACCCATCAAAGGAACTGTTGCGGCGAATAAAGATGAACGTGTCCTTTTTTCCGAGAAGGAACGCTCGGAAAATGTGATGATCGTAGACTTGGTAAGAAATGACTTGTCTAAAATTTGTACAGGAGGTTCCGTTCAGGTAGAGGAACTTTGTGGCATTTACAAATTGCCTGGATTATTTCAGATGATTTCCACCATCAAAGGGACTCTCGATTCCGGCAAGGATTGGACGGAAGCCATTAAGGCTACATTCCCCATGGGCAGCATGACCGGTGCTCCAAAATCAAGAGCGGTATTGTATACCGAACTATTGGAATCGCAACATAGAGCCTTATTTTCCGGAGCATTAGGATACATTGACCCAACAAATGATTTCGACTAAACAAATACATTTTTCGGCAGGAAGTGCCATTACCCATTTATGCATACCGGAGCAAGAATACGAAGAATGCCTGTTGAAAACTGCGGCCATTCATTCCATTTTAACCGCAATTAGACAGTAGTGATTTCGACTCCTAGGAAATTTATTACTGTCTAATTGTGGTTAAAGGACTTTAAAAAACATTGCCAGAGAGCATGTCGGGTTTCTACATACTCTCTGGCAATCCAAATCCTTGCCGAAATAAGCCCCAACCCGGCCTACTCAATAATCATTTCGAATGGAATTTTAGCCTGAACTCCTTGTTGAGCTTTAAGTTTATTCAACGTAGCATAGGTGGTATACAGCGCTCCGAATTCTTCTTTCATTCTTGCCTCTTCCTCGTTCATGCTCGACAGCAATTCCTTGAAGAAACCGGATTTAGATTCAGGCCAATAGGCCACACGCAGGTCATCTTTATTAAAGCCTGCGGCCTTGGCTGCCAATTCCACGGCCTTGTCCAACCCACCTAATACATCTACAAGTCCAACTTGCTTAGCATCGCTCCCCGACCACACCCGTCCTCCGGCTACTTTCTCCAGGTCTTCTAATTTCATCTTGCGACTTTGAGCTGCTTTGGTGGTAAAATCAGTGTAAATTGCATTTACCTCTTCCTGAATCACGGAACGCTCATACGCAGTAATCGGACGTGTAATGGTACCTACATCGGAGAACTCCCCCGTCCGCACACGATCCGTAGTTATTCCGAGATTTTTTTTCATAAATCCGCTGGCATCCAAAAGTAACCCAAACACTCCGATAGAACCGGTTATTGTAGTCGGATGCGCT
>JALONM010000094.1 GCA_025454925.1 Cytophagaceae bacterium | reverse complement strand
GTTTCGTACCGTTGGTTCAACAATGCTACTCTCATTACGGGAGCTACGGCGCAAACCTATACCGCTACTGCTGCCGGTTCTTATACCGTAGAAGTAACCAATGCTGCTGGTTGTAAAGCCACTTCCGCGGCACGGGTAATCACGGTGAATGCATTGCCTACCGCTACTATTACCTCTGCCAACTCCTTCTGCGCCGGAGGATCTTTGGTGCTTACGTCAAGTGCCGGAACTGCTTACCGTTGGTTCAATAACAATACACTCATTACGGGTGCTACGGCACAAACCTTTACAGCCACAGCAGCTGGATCTTATACCGTAGAGGTAACCAATGCTGCGGGATGCAAAGACATCTCCACGGCTAAAGTCATAACGATAGATGCCTTGCCTACAGCCAGCATCACAGGCGGCAACTCCTTCTGCGCCGGAGGTTCCATGGTACTGACTTCGAGCGCGGGCGCCAGCTACCGTTGGTTCAACAGCAATACGCTGATTTCGGGTGCTACGGCACAAACCTACACAGTCACTACGGCCGGTTCTTATACGGTGGAAGTAACGAATGCCGCAGGATGTAAAGCCACCTCTGCTGCGAAAGTGATTACCGTTGATGCTTTGCCTGTTGTTACCCTCAGTACTTCCGCCAATTCTTTCTGTACCGGATTCTCAGTTACATTGACTTCCAGCGCAGGGGCATCATACCGTTGGTTTAACAATTCGGTATTGATAGTAGGAGCTACCTCACAAAATTATGTTGCCACTTCTGCCGGTTCGTACACAGTGGAGGTAACGAATGCGGCCGGGTGCAAAGCCACTTCAGCGCCTAGAGTTATTACAGAGGATGCCTTACCCGCAGCCAGTATTTCAAGCACCTCCACAAGCTTCTGCGCCGGTTCTTTCTTGCCGCTTACCGCCAGTTCGGGAGGAACCTACCGCTGGTTCTACAACGGAAATCTCATTACAGGGGCTACATCACAAGTTTATAACGCTAATGCTTCCGGGGCATATACCGTGGAACTGACCAATGCGGCAGGCTGCAAGGCTACCTCTGCGGCAGTGGTGATATCCTTGGATCCTTTGCCATCGGCTGTGATTTCCTCGGCATCCAATACTTTCTGTGCAGGTTCCAGTCTAAGTCTGACATCCAGCGCGGGTGCCTCTTATCGCTGGTTTAATAATGGCAATCTCATTGCCGGAGCTACCTCACAGACCTACTCAGCAACTGCGGCAGGCTCTTATACGGTAGAGGTAACCAGTGCGGCAGGATGTACCTCTACTTCATCGGCAAAAAGTATACTTGAGAATTCTTTGCCCTCGGCTTCCATCAGTGCGGCTTCCAATTCTTTCTGCGCGGGCTCTACCTTGTCGCTAAATGCCAGCCTGGGTACCTCTTATCGTTGGTTTAAAGACGGAAATCTGCTGACAGGGGCTACAGATCCTTCCTATGCAGCCTATGCTGCCGGTTCTTATACGGTAGAGGTAACCAATGCCATTGGCTGTGCTGCCTTGTCTGCACCGTATAGCATCACTGAAAATGCCGTTCCTGCGGCCAGCATCAGCGCAGCATCCAATACCTTTTGTCAGGGATCTACCTTGACTTTGCAAGCCAGTGCAGGAACTTCGTATCGTTGGATGTTTAATTCAACGCTCATTTCAGGAGCTACTTCCTCTACCTATCAGGCCAATGCTGCGGGGGATTATACCGTAGAGGTGACCAATGCTTCAGGTTGTGTTTCCCTATCACCAGCCTTTACTGTGCAGGTAGAAGGAATTTCTTCGGCTACTATTTCTTCTGCAACTTCCACTGCCTGCGATGGAGAGTCCATCGAGTTGCAGACGAATGCAGGGTATCAGTATCAATGGAAAAAGGATGGCAACGCAATTCCAGGCGCTAGTGCTGTGAGTTACAGTGCGACCTCTACAGGCTCGTATACTGTTGTGTTGAGCACACCGGCAGGATGCAGCCTTGAAGCGGCGGCCAGACTCATACAATTTACAGCTCCAGGTACCTGGTACCTCGACAGCGACGGTGATGGATCCGGTGACCCGGCGCAGACCCTGGTGCAATGTACCCAGCCAAGCGGTTATGTGTCCAACGCTGGCGATCAATGTCCGTCGGATCCTGCTAAAATTCAGCCAGGGGTTTGCGGATGCGGAGTAGACGAAAGTTGTATTACCAGCACCCAACAAGAGCAAGCAGAATTGGGCTTTGCTGTGTTTCCGAATCCTGCAACCGAAGAAGCCACCATTCAAATAGAAAAAAATGCCGATGTAGTGCAGGTAGATGTATTTAATACCTTAGGGGAATTGGTTCGATCGGAGCAATTTAAAGGAGCAAGCCATCGATTGGCACTTGGTGAGTGGTCCAGCGGCGCCTACACCCTGCGCATCACCACAGCAGGAAAAGTCTACATGAAATCATTAGTGGTTGTAAAATAATGATTACCTATTCATAGTAACGTTTGTGTTTTGAGTAATGTGTTGGGAGGAAGGTAGTAATACCTCCTCCCATTTTTTTTAGTTCTAAAATTCCGATTTTGGTAATGTACGGGTATAGTCAACCTTAGAGGAGATTTGGCATTTTGCGTGAGGGATAGAGCGAAAAGGCCCAAGCGCAAAGCGCGGGACTTGTAGCGATAGCCCGACCCGCAGGGGCACGCCCAAAATAAAATCTTAAGCTTGGGTATTGAGATTTAACACTAATTTTTCTAAAAAAAAATTTTCCAACGAAAAAATGTCAACTAAAATCGAGGGCTTCAGAAGAAATTCATTTCGAAGCCCCTGACTTACTTAGTCTGGATTACCGGCCATGGATATAGATCCATGAGCTTTCTCCATCGTGCGCTTCGCTTCTGTGGAGAAAGGTCCGATTAATATTCCATCAATTGTTTTAGTTTGGCGCGTATGCGCTCTTTAGGAAGGAAATTATCTTCGAGGTGTTTGCTGAATGGCACTGGTGTATCGAGGGCGCCTTCGCGCAACACGGGCGCATCCAGCGATTCAAAACAATGTTCCGAAATCCAGCTTGCTATTTCTCCGCTGATGCCTCCTGTCAAACAATCTTCGTGGCACACCAGCACTTTCCCTGTTTTGCGCACGCTGGCAGCAACGGTTTCTTTGTCCCAGGGCAACAAACTGCGCAAGTCAATAATGTCAGCCTGTATACCTTCCTGTTCGCAGAGTTGCAGCGCCCAATGTACGGCCATGCCATAGGTAACAATGCTAAGGTCAGCGCCTTCTCTTACCATTCGTGCTTGTCCGAAGGGAATGGTATAATATTCATCGGGAATGGCTTCCGACACGGAGCGGTACAGGGCTTTGTGCTCAAAAAATAAAACAGGATTCGGATCTTCGATGGCCGCAAGCAGTAAGCCTTTGGCATCGTAAGGAGAGGAGGGGTACACTACTTTTAAACCGGGTGTGTGAAAAAACCAGGCTTCGTTGGATTGTGAGTGAAATGGACCAGCACCATTGCCAGCACCGGTGGGCATGCGTACCACGACGTCGGCATGCTGTCCCCAGCGATAATGCGATTTGGCAAGGTTGTTAACAATCTGGTTAAAGCCACAGCTTACAAAATCAGCGAACTGCATTTCCACTACCGATTTATATCCGCGCACCGAGAGTCCAAGTCCGGCGCCGCATACCGCCGATTCGCACAGGGGCGTATTGCGCACACGATGCTTTCCGAACCGCTCTACAAATCCTTCGGTCACCTTAAATACGCCACCGTATTCCCCAATGTCCTGACCCATCAACAATAGATTGCGATGCCGGTCCATGGCGAGTGCCAAGGCATCCGAAATAGCATCTACAAAGCGACGTGTAGTTTTTTTGTTGCTTGAAGGTTGTGAAATCCGTTGAATCCAGGGCATGTACACATCTCTGAGTTCCGCTTCTGTATTGGCTTCCGGAAGACCCTCTTCCTGACATCGTTGAATAGCCTCTTCAATTTCTTCTTTTATCTCCTGGCGAATATCCAAAATCATTTTATGCGTGACTAAGGCTTCGTCAAAAAGAAACCGTTCAAAATTTTCTACTGGATCTTTGGCGCTCCAGGTTTCAAAAAGTTTTTCTGGAACGTATTTCGTGCCGCTGGCTTCTTCGTGTCCGCGCATGCGAAACGTTAGAGCCTCCACCAATACAGGGCGTGGCGATGTGCGCATACTTTGTGCCAACGATTGAAACAAATGGTAGGTTTCTAAAATGTTGTTGCCATCCACCCGGTGAGCTTCCATTCCGTAGGCAGGCCCTTTCTGTACAAAACTTTCAAAGGTAAATTGTTCCTGGGTAGGAGTAGACAAGCCATAACCATTGTTTTCTACCACAAACAATACAGGTAAGCTCCATACGGCGGCCAGGTTGAGGGCCTCATGGAAATCTCCTTCCGAAGTTCCGCCTTCGCCGGAGAATACCGCCGTTACTCGTTCTTTTTTGTCGAGCACATCGGCAAGGGCAATGCCATCGGCCACGGCGAGTTGTGGCCCCAGGTGTGAAATCATCCCCACAATGCTATGTTCCAGAGACCCGAAATGAAACGAGCGGTCGCGCCCTTTGGTAAAGCCCGATCGCTTACCCTGAAACTGCGCAATAAGGCGGGCAATAGGTACTTTGCGACCTGTAAAAATACCCAGGTTGCGGTGCAAGGGTAAAATAAATTCATCCTTTTCCAGGGCCTTTACCAGCCCTATGGATATGGCCTCCTGGCCGATGCCCGAAAACCATTTGCTGATGCCTCCCTGACGCAGAAACACCAACATACGCTCTTCCAGCAAACGAGGCTTCAGAAGTTCGCGATAAAGATCCAGCAACGTATCGTTGCTCAGTTGTTTCCGGTCAAATTGCATAAATCAAAAATAAGATACTACGCAGCAATTTGCAAATACACGTAAACACTCATGCACGCATAATTTTAATCACATCCTCCGCACAGGTATAGGAACTAAACAACGCTCTCTGTAACTTTCCTCCATGATTCAGTACGAAAAATTTACCCTATCCAACGGACTGCAGGTGTTGGTGCACGAAGATCATACTTCCCCCCTGGCAGTGCTTAATGTACTTTACAACGTAGGCAGCAAAGACGAAGATGAAGCCCGCACTGGCTTTGCCCACCTCTTTGAACATCTCATGTTCGGAGGTTCTGTCAACATTGCCAGTTTCGACGAACCTTTGCAAAAAGTAGGAGGAGAAAATAATGCCTTTACCTCTCCCGACCTTACCAATTATTACATCACCCTTCCATCGGCCAACCTGGAAACGGCTTTCTGGTTAGAAAGTGATCGTATGCTTTCCCTGTCATTCGATCCTAAGGTGTTGGAGGTACAACGTCAGGTAGTGATTGAAGAATTCAAACAGCGTTACCTCAATCAGCCCTATGGCGATACCTGGCTGCACATGCGCGAAATGGCGTATACCACACATCCCTATCGCTGGCCAACCATAGGCAAAGAGATTGCTCACATCGAGCAAGCAACCATGGACGATGTGAAAAATTTTTTCAAACGTTTTTATATTCCAAACAACGCCATACTCGTAGTGGGAGGCGACGTTGCTGTGCCACAGGTTAAAGCCCTGGCAGAAAAATGGTTTGGCACCATACCCGCTGGAGTTCCCTATCGGCGGGCATTGCCCGCAGAGCCCGTGCAGCAGACTCCGCGCCGAAAAGTCGTACAAGCAGAGGTGCCTTTGCACGCCATTGTAAAAGCCTGGCACATGCCAGGTAAACTTTCCGACGACTATTATGCCTGCGATTTGCTGGGCGATATCCTTGGTCGCGGCAAATCCTCCCGCCTATACCAGGCGCTGGTGCAAGAACAGAAACTATTTAGTTCGGCCTCTTTTTTCAATATGGGTTCTCACGATCCCGGATTGATGGTCTTTGAAGGAAAACTCAACAAAGGGGTTCGCTTAGAAGAAGGTGAAGCCGCTATGATGCAGGCCCTGGAAAAAGCTTTACAATCCCTCAACCAAGCCGAACTTGAAAAATCAAAGATCCAGGCAGAATCCACCTTGTTGTTTGGCGAAGTAGAATTGTTGGAGCGTTGCATGAACCTGGCATTCGCTACCAATCTCGGTAATACCGAACTCATCAACCAGGAAGTCGCTGCCATACAGGCAGTACAATTGGAGGATCTCCGGCGGGTAGCCTCTTTGTATCTAAAGGAAGAGTGTTCCAACTGTCTTTGGTATCAGAGTAAGCAGGCTGAAGCTGCGCAAGCTTCCATATAACCTTAACGAAACAGACAATATGCCAAAACCAAATATACGTGTGGGCATGGGCTTTGACGTGCATCGCCTTACCACCGACCGGCCACTATGGTTGGGGGGAATAAAATTAGAAGCAGAAAAAGGAGCCCTCGGACATTCCGATGCCGATGTATTGCTGCATGCCATTTGTGATGCCTTGCTGGGTGCCGCCAATATGCGCGACATCGGATTTCATTTTTCAAATAAAGATCCTCGTTGGGAAGGCATCGATAGTAAAATATTATTGAAAGAGGTGTGTCAACTCATACGTGGCAAGGGTTGGGAGATCGTAAACATCGATGCCACTCTGGTGATGGAAAAACCAAAAATTAATCCGCACATACCTGCCATGCAACAAGCCATCGCTCAGGCGGCACAAATAGACCCGGAAGATATTTCCATCAAAGCCACCACCAACGAGCTATTAGGATATGTAGGCCGCGAAGAAGGCGTCAATGCATTCGCTGTTGCCATGATTTACAAAGATTAGGCAACGAAAGTATTATTCTACTTGCACTACCAGGCCCTTGAGGTATTCGCCTTCGGGATGGAATATATTGATCGGATGATCAAAAGGTTGATGCAACTGATGCAGGATGCGTACGTTTCTTCCTGCGTCGGCAGCGGCACCGAATACGATTTTTTGGAACAATAATTTGTCAATATTCTGCGAGCAGGAGAATGTAAATAAAATTCCTCCCGGCTTTATTTTCTGAATGGCTCTAAGGTTAATTTGTTTGTATCCTCGGCTGGCATTGTCTACGGCGCGTGCGTTTTTGGCAAAAGCAGGAGGGTCGAGCACAATCACATCAAAGTAATCTCCAGGCATGTCTTTTAAATAGTCGAAGCAATCTGCGGCAATACCCGTATGTACACCTGGAAAATTATTCAATGAAACATTACGGTTGCAGCGCTCAATAGCATCTTTGGAAATATCTACCGACACTACCTCGCTGGCTCCCGAAGCCAATGCATACAGACTAAATCCACCGGTATAACAAAACGTATTGAGTACTTTTTTACCTTGACTGAATTGGCCCAGCAAATATCGGTTGTCGCGCTGGTCGAGAAAAAAACCTGTTTTCTGACCGTCTATAAAATCTACTTCAAACCGCACGTTGTTTTCAAGAGCTACTACCGGAGACTCTGCATGTCCCATCAGAAAGCCTGAACTCAGGCCCACCTCTTCAATATTCTGACTGCTGGATTTACTTTTTAAATAAATAGTTGAATAGCCACAGGCCTTAAAAGCCTCCATGAGTATGTCTTTCAGGCGTTCGGTTCCTTTTACCAGAATTTGTACTACCACCACCGAACCGTACACATCGGCAATGATACCCGGTAGAAAATCTCCTTCGGCATGCAGCAAACGGTAGCAATCGGTATGACTTGGTAACCAGGCTTTGCGCAAGGCGGCTGCCCTCTCAAGTTTGCTTTGCCAAAAACTTACAGATTCAAAATCTTCCTGCGCTCCAAAATGAAAAATTCTGCATACGATCTGACTCTTGGGAGAGAAAAAGCCAAAGCCCAGGTTTTTTCCCTGATGATCTTGTATCGCAATGATATCGCCATCCTTGGCTTGAGGCAGCTTTTGCACCGCCCCGCTAAAAATCCATGGATGTCTTAGTAGAATAGAACGTTCGCGTTTTACTTTTAATTGCAGTGCAGGATACTTCATCATAGGCCTTCCTTATCATTTCTTTCCAGCGCAGCGCAAATACCATGTTGCTACAGCAAATCATATAACCTGCACCGGAGGAATAGGCTACGAAAGTACACAAAGCTCCTGTATTCTGAAAGTGGCCTTCCCGGAAAGGAATTCAATTGAAATTTGGTTACCTTAGGGATTTAAATGGAGTATTCTGGTAAACGAAAATGAAGAGTTTGCAAATGTGTTCAACAGCAGCTTGCTATAAAAGTTTGTTGGCTTTCCTGGCCCTAACGATCATTACTGCTTGCGATCAGACGGATCAGCAGAAATTGCCTGTAAAAAAGGTGGTCATTGAAGAAGAAAAAATGCCTCAGGTTCAGGTAAAAGTAGAACGTCTGGAGCAGCAATTGTTTTCTATTAAAAAGAGAGAAGAGGTGGTTTCATTTTTAAAAAATCATCCCGCCTTTTGCCAGGATTACTTGGATATTCCAAATGCCTCTCAGGAGCGGGTGTTGGTAGATAAATTTTTGAACTTATATTCCAATGCGGCACTTCGCAGCTGGAACCAGGAAGTACAAAAGGAATACGGAGATTTTTCGGAACTTTCTGCTCCTCTGAATGCGGCTTTCTCTTATGTAAAATATTATTATCCGAAAGATAGAATTCCGGAAGTGAATACGATTGTTACCGGCTTTCAATTCGATCGCGATTTCTCTTTTTCTGATAGTTTGATCGTGGTAAGTATTGATTACCTGATGCCCGACTCTGCCAGCTATAAACCTGATATGTTTGGGTATATATTGAAACGCTACAAAAAGGAATACCTGGTGCCCATGATGATGATGGCAGTTTCTTCCAAGTATAACGAACACAATCCCAAAGACGAAACCATGCTGGCTAATATAATTCATTATGGCAAAGCACATTATTTTGTAGAACGCATGATGCCGGACTTACACGATAGCTTAAACATTGGTTACAGTGCCAAGGAACTGAAAGAAACAGAAGAAAATCTGGGGGTAGTATGGGGGCACTTTATTGAAAAAAAATTGTTCTTCGAAACCAACCCCAAGCTGATACAAAAGTATTGTGGAGAGTCTCCTAAAGTAGTGGCCATAGGCGATAATTGCCCGGGTAGAATAGGCCGGTGGCTGGGTTGGCAGATTATTCGCAAGTACATGAAAGAACATCCAGAAGTGTCTTTGCAGCAATTAATGAAAGAAAAGGATGCCAACAAACTGTTCAAAGAATCGAAGTTTAAAGGTCCTATTTCGCCTGCCAAATAATAGGAAGCCATTGCTTTCAAAAAATACGGGAACAATAGCCAGGCTTAGTTTGTTTCATGGATAATGCTTCGGGTATTGGTTCTGAGAGCTTAAGGTAATCGCAATCGTAATTATATGTTGTTGAAAGTATGCGGAATGAAATTCCGCGAGAACATCATTAAAGTGGCAGAATTGAAGCCCGATTACATGGGTTTCATTTTCTATGCTCCCAGCAAACGCTACGCAGAACCTTTGGATGAGTTGTTCATGCAACAGTTGGCACTTCAGATCAAAACAACAGCTGTCTTTGTAAACGAAAGCATTTCCACCATCCGGGAAGTATGCAAGCGCTACGGATTTAAAGCTGTGCAACTCCATGGAAATGAGTCTCCTGAAATGGCCCAGGCCCTCCGGGAAGACGGACTGGAAGTGTTCAAAGTTTTTTTATTAGAAAAAAATTACGACTTTGCAGTCATGATGCCGTATCTGAACGTTTGCGACTATTTCCTCTTTGACACCAAAAGCGAAGGCCATGGTGGAAGTGGTGTCGCGTTCGACTGGTCGGTTTTGCATCAATATCCCTACGATAAGCCATTCTTTTTGAGTGGTGGTTTGTCTTTACAAAACGTCGAAGGTTTGACTGCGCTTCAATCGCTTCCCCTTGCCGGAATTGACGTAAATAGCAAATTCGAACTGGAACCTGGTCGTAAAGACGTATCCATGCTCAGAGACCTGCGATGGCGTCTCTCCTGATTTTAATTTCCACTGATAAAATTTTAACTTGTAGCGCGTAAAGAGGTTCTCATGAGCCTCCTGCGCCTTACGCAATTTGGGTACTATGAACTTTAATGTAAATGAAAAAGGCTACTACGGAAATTTCGGCGGTGCCTATATTCCCGAAATGCTTCATCCCAATGTGGAGGAGCTTCGCAACCATTACCTGGAAATCATTCACGATCCGGCCTTTCAGGCAGAGTTCCAGGACTTACTTCGCGATTATGTAGGAAGACCTACACCGTTATACCTCGCCAAGCGATTATCGGAGAAATACAACACTACTATATATCTCAAGCGCGAAGACTTGAACCATACGGGTGCTCACAAAATCAACAATACCATCGGACAAATATTGGTGGCTAAGCGATTGAACAAACACCGCATTATCGCCGAAACCGGCGCCGGACAGCATGGGGTAGCCACGGCCACCGCATGTGCCTTAATGGGATTGGAATGCATCGTATACATGGGCGAGGTAGATATGGAACGGCAAAAACCCAATGTTGAGCGTATGCGCATGTTGGGAGCTACCGTAGTGCCTGCCCGAAGTGGAAGCAAAACGCTGAAAGACGCTACCAACGAAGCCATTCGCGACTGGATCAACAATCCGGTGGATACACATTACATCATTGGATCTGTGGTAGGTCCGCATCCATATCCCGACATGGTTGCGCGATTTCAGTCCGTGATCAGCGAAGAGGTGAAAAAACAATTGAAAGCAAAAACTGGTTCCGAATTGCCTACCCATGTCATTGCCTGCGTGGGTGGAGGAAGCAATGCGGCCGGAGCATTTTACCATTTTCTCGATCACAAGGAAGTGCGCCTGATTGCCGCAGAAGCGGCAGGCCTCGGCGTTACCTCCGGATATTCTGCTGCTACGACCGTGCTGGGAAAACCTGGAATTATACATGGAAGCAAAACCTTGCTCATGCAAACCGAAGACGGACAAATTGTAGAGCCTCATTCTATCTCGGCCGGATTGGATTATCCAGGCATTGGTCCCATCCACGCACACTTGTTCGAAACCGGAAGAGCAGAATTCATGGCTATCACCGATAAAGAAGCATTTCAGTCTGCCGTGCTTCTCAGCAGGTTGGAAGGCATCATTCCTGCCTTGGAATCAGCGCATGCTATTTCCGCGCTCGATCACCTGGATCTTAAAAAAGAAGATGTAGTGGTATTGAATCTTTCCGGCAGAGGCGATAAAGATTTGCAAACCTACATCAATCGCAAATCAGAATTTATGAATGACTAAGTTATGGAAACACAACCTATCGTAAGCAATCGATTAACCAGTCTGTTTAGCACTGGTAAAAAAAATATACTGAACGTTTATTTCACTGCCGGATTTCCTGCGCTCGACGATACTCTGCGTATTTTACGCAGTCTTGAAAAATCAGGAGTGGATTTAGTGGAAATCGGGATTCCATTTTCAGATCCACTGGCCGATGGTCCCACCATTCAGGAAAGCAATATGGTGGCCCTTGGTCAAGGCATGACCTTGAAGTTGCTGTTGGAGCAGCTCCGCGAAATACGCAAAGAAATTTCCTTACCGATTTTACTCATGGGATATCTTAATCCGGTGATGCAATACGGCGTAGAAGAATTTTGCGATCAGTTGGGAAGTATTGGCATCGATGGATTGATACTGCCCGATTTGCCACTCGACGAATATAAAGCCTTCTACAAAAACGCATTTGAAAGAAATCATCTGAGCAATGTATTTCTGGTAACACCGCAAACCTCCGAAGCGCGCATCAGAGAAATTGATCAGGAAAGCACCGGATTTATTTACGTTGTGTCTACCGACAGCACCACTGGTAATGCTAAAGATATCAGCGGGGCAGCGCCGTATTTTGAGCGCATTCGTGCAATGCAACTGCAACATCCGGCCTTAATCGGATTCAATGTAAAAGATCATTCCAGTTTTTCTTTTGCATGTCAGTACGCACAAGGCGCAATCGTAGGTTCCGCGTTCATTCGCATGCTGCAAGCCAGCAAAAATCTGGAATCGGACATCGAAACCTTCGTCCGTTCCTTGCGCACTGGACAATAGTTTTTCTTTTACAAGAGTGAAAAGAAGAAGTATCGACTTCTAAAATTATTCAGGCACATCCTACCGTCTCCGGACCTCAAGATGTGCCTACTTTTTTATGTCAAGGTCCTCAGCGGCACTCCTTAAAATTCCAACTCAATACTCCATCACACACACAAAGGGCGCACCAATGATTGTCAAGTTTTGCTAATGAAGCTAAAGGAAATCAGCCAAGAAATGAAACCATAATATTAATTGACGGTGAACGTTTAGCATAACTTATGATTGATTATAACTTAGCCAAATCGAATGTTTATGTTTTTGAAATAAGGAGCAATGACAAAGGCTACTTTGGTGATGAATAAAGCA
>JALONM010000031.1 GCA_025454925.1 Cytophagaceae bacterium | reverse complement strand
GTACCATAGTGGAATTGAAATTTTGGTGAGGATAATTTTTGGTGGTTATATGAAAGAATCTAATCGTACCATAGTGGAATTGAAATCTTAAATTAATTTTTATGATATATTTTATTCTCGCAATCTAATCGTACCATAGTGGAATTGAAATAAATTAAGAAATAGAGAAGACTGGTTAAAACTTCAAAAAATCTAATCGTACCATAGTGGAATTGAAATACATTTACCCCATCGGCCAGGTCTTTGTTTTTTATTCAATCTAATCGTACCATAGTGGAATTGAAATATACCGAAAATCACAACATCAAATCCATTCAAAAAAAATCTAATCGTACCATAGTGGAATTGAAATAGAATCACCAGCTCGTAAACCCGCCTGTCATGGATGAATCTAATCGTAAATACAATTTTCCATCCTTCCCAAGTCGGGTTAGCATTGAATCTAATCGTACCATAGTGGAATTGAAATTTTTCCTTTTTCTGTGCTTTGATATCGTTGTAAAATCCAATCTAATCGTACCATAGTGGAATTGAAATTTCTTCCGCAAGCTAAAAGGCGACGGAGCTGTTATTAATCTAATCGTACCATAGTGGAATTGAAATTAGTTTGATGTAGGTGTTATTGCTGTTGAATATCCTGAATCTAATCGTACCATAGTGGAATTGAAATATGTCAAGATCCGCGTTTAATTCTAAGGCGATCGGTGAATCTAATCGTACCATAGTGGAATTGAAATACAGATGCAGAAGCTAAAAATGTAGTTAAAAAACAACAATCTAATCGTACCATAGTGGAATTGAAATAATTCTTCTATTCGATTTATTTATACAGGCGCTACGAATCTAATCGTACCATAGTGGAATTGAAATGGGTTAATCGTGAATATCTCTTGTAATTGCCCTTTAGAATCTAATCGTACCATAGTGGAATTGAAATGAACGAAAAATTAATACTTCTGCAAAGCCGTTAACCAAATCTAATCGTACCATAGTGGAATTGAAATACAACCTAAGAATGCAAGCAGCAGGGTGCCTTGATTAATCTAATCGTACCATAGTGGAATTGAAATATAGATTGTTCATCTTCCCACGCTTTAAATTTTTCACAATCTAATCGTACCATAGTGGAATTGAAATGACTAAAAAACTGATGGACTCTATTAATTTTCTTAGAATCTAATCGTACCATAGTGGAATTGAAATAAGATGCCAGAAGATGCTGCCGGCCTGATGGCTGCTAATCTAATCGTACCATAGTGGAATTGAAATATTATCTCGCACATAAGCGAGGCATCTCCATACGCCAAATCTAATCGTACCATAGTGGAATTGAAATAAGTTAAGCCAGACAATTGTTATGTTTCGGCAGATGAATCTAATCGTACCATAGTGGAATTGAAATATGTTTTGATAAATTTTTACTGCTTCGGTTGGCTCCAATCTAATCGTACCATAGTGGAATTGAAATGTATATTAACATGTGTGACAAGCTAACTTTTCAAAAAATCTAATCGTACCATAGTGGAATTGAAATAAGCCTTTCCGATGCGAACACCTTTTTTGAATTCAAAAATCTAATCGTACCATAGTGGAATTGAAATTTTTCTCAGAAACATAAATAAACCAGCTACGATGAAATCTAATCGTACCATAGTGGAATTGAAATATATCCTGTAACGTACATGACGTGTTTAAAACCCCTAAATCTAATCGTACCATAGTGGAATTGAAATACATCTTTAAAGAATCCAGACCCAGCGCTTTCAACCGAATCTAATCGTACCATAGTGGAATTGAAATATATCCATTGTCACTGAGCAAGTTCAATCCTGTGTTAATCTAATCGTACCATAGTGGAATTGAAATTCAACAAGCCAAGCTGTGGTGCTTTCCGGAGAAACCGAATCTAATCGTACCATAGTGGAATTGAAATAAAAATATCTTATCAATTTTTAAAAATTTTCTGTATTAATCTAATCGTACCATAGTGGAATTGAAATTTAGTAAATTTGTTTTTAGAACCCTTTGGACGGCCTCAATCTAATCGTACCATAGTGGAATTGAAATGAGAAAAAAGTAGTTTCACCTAACAAGACCACCCCAATCTAATCGTACCATAGTGGAATTGAAATTCTAACTTCTGTTGTATTTCAGCTAGAGGCAAATTGTAAACTAATCGTACCATAGTGGAATTGAAATATAACCTGTAACGTACATGACGTGTTTAAAACCCCTAATCTAATCGTACCATAGTGGAATTGAAATAAATATTCACTTGTGTTTTTAAAAAATCCATCGTTGAATCTAATCGTACCATAGTGGAATTGAAATATGAGTGAAGCCCCGCGGAATTGTGAGCGGTAATACAATCTAATCGTACCATAGTGGAATTGAAATAGGAAATTACCCCAGCGGCAGTAGGTGTGTGGAGACAATCTAATCGTACCATAGTGGAATTGAAATGACGTGATGCGCAAGAAGGTTATTTCAATGGCACATGAATCTAATCGTACCATAGTGGAATTGAAATTACATCAGCAATCCGAGCGTATCTCCAGAAAGTGCCAAATCTAATCGTACCATAGTGGAATTGAAATCCGACTACTTGGCTAAGCGGATTCAGAAAGGGCGCAATCTAATCGTACCAAAGTGGAATTGAAATTGTATTTTGTTGCCGGGTATTCGGAGGTAGACAGCAATCTAATCGTACCAAAGTGGAATTGAAATTACCACCGACATAGACTATATGCCTACTTTCTAAATTTAATCTAATCGTACCAAAGTGGAATTGAAATGCATAAAAATGAAAGCCGAAAACGAAACAGCGTTTGAAATCTAATCGTACCATAGTGGAATTGAAATAAGAGCGACATGATGTAAGCAATAGAACAAAGATGGAATCTAATCGTACCATAGTGGAATTGAAATTTCCAGGACAGGAGTAACCCAATCCAGGAGCTTGGTAATCTAATCGTACCATAGTGGAATTGAAATTATTCAAAGGTTTCTCGATCCATAATTCGAATATACAATCTAATCGTACCATAGTGGAATTGAAATAAGAAACCGAAGCAAAACGCATCGATTTCTACAATGAATCTAATCGTACCATAGTGGAATTGAAATTGGAAAGGTATAATAACTTTTGATGTTAATTTTTTAATCTAATCGTACCATAGTGGAATTGAAATCTTACAGACTCAAAGTCTTCGTCAATCGTTACGACCAATCTAATCGTACCATAGTGGAATTGAAATTACACACACGTCTACGTAATCGCTAAACCGCGTAACAATCTAATCGTACCATAGTGGAATTGAAATAACGTACAATTAGGGTAAATTTAGGGTTCATTTTAAAATCTAATCGTACCATAGTGGAATTGAAATTATGCATTATGATTACAGTACTCTATTCCAGACTGGAATCTAATCGTACCATAGTGGAATTGAAATTATTGATCCCCAATTTGGAAATAAAAAGGCTGCAAAAATCTAATCGTACCATAGTGGAATTGAAATTTTAGAAAATTTTTGTTCTTTTTACTTCACCACTGTAAAATCTAATCGTACCATAGTGGAATTGAAATTGGCCCAATTTTAATAAGTAAAAAAAATGAAGTCCTAAATCTAATCGTACCATAGTGGAATTGAAATTATGCTCAAATGAATCCCCCTTTTGTTGTTTAAATAATCTAATCGTACCATAGTGGAATTGAAATTGGCTTTACTCTTTGCTTGCGTAGCGCCTGATATAAAATCTAATCGTACCATAGTGGAATTGAAATGATAGAGAATTCCCAGCTCACGAAGCTTTTTGAATAAATCTAATCGTACCATAGTGGAATTGAAATGCGTTCCATCATTTCCTGGTTATCAAAGGAATTCATGAATCTAATCGTACCATAGTGGAATTGAAATTGTTTAAATTACCCAAACAAGCTTTGTTTGCTTCTGAATCTAATCGTACCATAGTGGAATTGAAATATAGGAATAGAGAGCGCAACGGAGGGCCTAAAAATGAATCTAATCGTACCATAGTGGAATTGAAATTTGTATGTAAATTATAGTACTGCGTTAGATGTATTGAATCTAATCGTACCATAGTGGAATTGAAATTACAACTGTGTTATTTGGTCAACGTCACATCAAAGGAATCTAATCGTACCATAGTGGAATTGAAATTTTTACCACAAATAGCAGGTGCTGGTACTGGCCATTCTACCATTCTATCATTCCATCACTCCATCATTCAATCATTCTATCACTCCATCATTCTATCACTCCATCATTCTCTTTTCATTTTTTTTTGTATTTTCGTTCATGAGTTTGTTTCATACCGAAGCTCCTTTGGCAGAGCGCATGCGGCCTTTAACATTGGCTGATTATGTAGGCCAGGCCCATCTAGTAGGGGAGGGGGCTGTACTGAAGCGTGCCCTCGACTCGGGGGTATTGCCCTCTATGATTCTTTGGGGCCCACCCGGTGTAGGCAAAACTACCCTCGCTGCCTTGCTCGCTCATACACTTAAACTGCCATTCTTTACCTTGAGTGCTATCAGTTCAGGAGTGAAAGAAGTGCGTGATGTAATTGAGCGGGCCAAGTCCAGTCGCAAAACCATTTTATTTATCGATGAAATTCACCGCTTCAGTAAATCTCAGCAAGATGCTTTACTTGGTGCGGTAGAAAAGGGGTATATCATTCTCATCGGTGCGACTACCGAAAATCCATCCTTTGAAGTCAATCGCGCGTTGTTGTCCCGCTGCCAGGTGTATACCTTACAGGGGCTCAGCAAAGAAGAACTTACCTTTCTGCTTACGGAAGCCCTGCGACGGGATCCTTGGCTGAAGTCTCAATCGGTAGATCTAAAAGAAACCTCAGCCCTGTTGCGATTATCTGGCGGTGATGCCCGCAAATTACTTAATCTTTTTGAATTGGTGGTGCAGTCTGTAAACGACCAGGCCGTGGTGCTTACCGACGACCTCGTCATGCAAGTAGCACAAAGCAAGGTAGCCTTGTATGATAAAAATGGAGAGCAACATTACGATATTATCTCAGCATTCATCAAAAGCATACGTGGCAGTGATCCCAATGCGGCGGTTTATTGGTTGGCCCGTATGATCGAAGGTGGAGAAGATCTGGAGTTTATTGCGCGTCGCTTGGTTATTCTTGCCTCGGAAGATGTAGGCAATGCCAATCCAACGGCTCTCGTCATGGCCAGCAGCGCCTTCGAAGCCGTGCGGGTTATAGGATTTCCGGAATCCCGTATCATATTATCACAGGTTACTACCTACCTGGCCTCTTCGGCCAAAAGTAATGCCTCGTATATGGCCATCAACGAAGCTCAAGCACTGGTGCGCGAACACGGCGATTTGGAGATTCCGCTGCATCTGCGCAATGCACCCACCAAGCTGATGAAGGAATTGGGGTATGGGAAAGAATATCAATATGCGCATAATTTTACAGGAAATTTTGTGCAGCAAGAATACATGCCCGAGGCTTTGAAAGGGAAAAAATTGTATAACCCCGGAAAGAACGCGCGGGAAGAAGAGTTGCGCAATTATTTAAAAAGATTGTGGGGCGATAAGTATCAATATTGAGAATAAGAAAGCTATGATTATAAATTTCATTTGGATTGGGTTGATACTAATATCGCTGCTAGCCGCCCTGGTTGGTCTTTTGCTAGGCGACACGACAGTGCTTCCCAAACTTTCCACGGGCATGTTTGATTCGGCCAAATCCGGATTTGAATTTTGTTTAAACCTTACGGGAACTCTGGCCTTTGGATTGGGTTTGCTTAAAATCGGAGAAAAGTCGGGTTTAACAGATCGCATCGCTCAGGTAATTGCGCCCTTTTTGTTAAAGCTCTTCCCTGAAATTCCCAAAGGAAGTCCTGTGTCCGGACATTTGTTTCTGAATATTTCCGCCAATATGCTAGGGTTGGACAATGCTGCCACGCCCATAGGATTGAAGGCCATGGAGGGCATGCAGGAATTAAATCCACAGAAAGAAAAGGCGAGTAATGCTCAAATCATGTTTCTTACCCTGAATGCTTCCGGATTAACAATCATTCCACTGAGCATAATGGCGGTGCGCGCCACGGCCGGCGCGGCAAATCCAGCCGATGTATTTTTGCCGATTTTAATTGCCACCTATTGTTCCACGCTGGTTGCGCTCGTTTCAGTCTGTTTGATACAACGCATTAATTTGCTTCAACCGGTGTTATTGTTTACCCTGTTGGGAATGACAGCCCTGGTTGGCTTGATTGTTTGGTATTTTGCCGGGCTCGATGCTGAGTCTTTGCAACGTGTTTCATCCAATGCATCTGCGTTCATTTTACTTTCCGTGGTCATGGTATTTCTTCTGGCAGGTATGCGCAAAAAGATCAATGTTTACGATGCTTTTATTGAAGGGGCCAAAGAAGGTTTTGAGTCTGCCATTAAGATTATACCCTATCTGGTGGCGATGCTAATCGCAATAGGCTTGTTTAGAAACAGCGGAGTGATGGATATGTTGATGAGTGGGTTGGGGCATGTTTTTGCGGCACTGGGATGGAATCAGGAAGTAATACCGGCATTACCTACTGCAATCATGAAGCCTTTGAGCGGCTCTGGTGCCCGCGCAATGTTTTTAGAAGTAATGGAAACCAAAGGACCCGATTCCTTTCCCGCGCGCTTAGCCGGAATCTTTCAAGGAGCGGCCGATACAACGTTCTTTATCCTTACCTTATACTTCGGGTATGTAAAGGTGAAAGACAGTCGTTATGCGCTGTACACCTGTTTGCTCGCAGACTTGGCGGGAGTGCTTGCCGCCATTGCAGTGGCATTTATCTTCTTTAAATAATTTACCTTTTTTATCTGAAATGATTGAAAGGTAAAAACATTCCCATATTATAGTGCTGAAAGATGGATGGATTCGAAGTAAATCATCCTAATTATTTTATTTCTCATGTGATTTTTTTTAGAAATCGAAGCAGTTCCATAAAATATTTTTATTTTACGAAATGGAAAACTTTGATGCGCTATCGGCGAATGCCTACGATCCATATACCGGAGAACCCGGTTCGAAAGAACATTTGGATAAATTATGGCGTAGTTTGTTTTTGTTGGAATACTGGAATTTTTTAATTCATCCGGATGCACCCATGAAGCCTCATGTGGAAGAACACGACGGGAAATCATGGGTACTTGTATTTACCGATAATACCAAACTAAACGATTATGCACGTTTGCATCATTATACCAATGACGACAACAAGGTTCTTAGCATGAGCGTTCCTGCTTCAGCGGCGCTCGATTGGCTCGTGAAAGGAAATGCTGGTGTTTTTGGTGTGCGCTTCAACGAAGGCGATTACGGGTGGTATGCTCCCATAGAGGTACTGCCTGCTATATACAGTCATTTATTCAGTTCAAATAATTAATCATGAAACGAAGAAGATTTGGAAAAACAGGATGGCAAGTGAGCGGCATCGGCTATGGTATGTGGGGAATGGCAGGCTGGAAAGGCTCTGATCGGGCCGCAACCGACCACGCCCTCGATGTATCGGTTGAATTGGGGTGTAATTTTTTTGATACGGCCTGGGCATACGGAGATGGACTGAGTGAAGAAATGCTCGGTGATTTGATAAAACGGCATGCCGGAAAACGCTTGTATGCCGCTACCAAGATTCCCCCCAAAAACCGCAGATGGCCTTCTCGTCCCGAGTATTTGCTAAAGGATGTATTTCCTTCCTCTTACATTCGGGAATACACGGAAATGAGTTTACGAAATTTAAAAACGGATTGCATCGACCTTCAGCAGTTTCATGTGTGGGAAGATTCCTGGCATTCCAACGACGATTGGAAAGAAGCAGTAACACGCTTGAAGCAGGAAGGTAAAATAGCGCATGTTGGAATCAGTGTAAATCGATGGGAACCCGAAAATGTTATTCAAACGCTGCGTACGGGTCTCATCGACTCTGTGCAGGTGATTTATAATATTTTTGACCAGAATCCGGAAGATGCTCTCTTTCCGGTGTGCAAGGAACTAGACATTGCGGTAATTGCGCGTGTTCCTTTTGACGAGGGGACTCTCACCGGCAAGCTTACCAAAGACACTACGTTTCCGGAAGGTGATTGGCGTAATACGTATTTTGTTCCGGAAAATCTTATTCCCAGTGTAGAGCGTGCCGACCAACTCAAGCCACTGGTGCCCGATGGCATGGACATGGCTGAAATGGCCCTGCGATTTATTTTGAATAACGGAGTCGTAAGTACCACTATTCCTGGTATGCGTTCTCCCTCGCACGTAGCTGCCAATTGCAACGCTGGAGATGGTGTTGCCTTAAGTCAGGCACTATACCAGGAACTGCGCCGGCATCGTTGGGATAGGATCCCTACTTCCTGGTCACAATAAAAAAACGCCCGGAAACCTACTGGTAATTCCGGGCAAATTATTTTGAATTCCCTGATTATTCGTTTGGGTATTGGTGTTTCTTATATTCCGAAACAGATGCTTGTTAATGGCTATGAGAGACTTCGAATGAATATAATTTCTTTTGGTGCTGTTATAGAATTTTACTTTGCCGTAGTCGCGAAAGGTCCCCTTCAACAAGGCATCCATCGCTTCGGCAGCACGAGCCGGCATGTTGTGGAAGCCCTTTTGGCAACCTCCAATTTCCTTCAAACGAAAATATTGATGCGGTTATCGTCGCCAGATATCAGATGGTGTCGTCGATGCATTTTCTACATTGCGAGGGGATTCATTAATCGTTACAAGGCAGGACGTTATTTTCAAAAACAATGTTCTCGTTCAAATCGGATTGCAAAGCATGAGCGCGCACAAACTGAATCATGGCTGTTCATGCTGAAATTGATTTTGTCAGTAACCCAAGTAAGGCCCCTCAATCGGACGATTATACGCGATAATGGGTACATGCTTTTTAGCCAGTTTGAGTTTTTAAATATTTTTCTGAAACCGGAGGAACAATGCTGATGCCTTTTGTATCGTTTTTTAAAGCAGGTTTTGCCTGCTTTAGTTGCTGATCCGGATCCCTCTTGCATTAGTGCACTTTTGTTGCCCTTTCCATTTTTACTTTTGTTTTTAAGATACAAGGTGTCTTGGGGCACACCGGGATGAATTACAATTCTCCGTAAGAATGGGCACTAATTGACCTAAAACAGGAGTGCTGAAAATGTATACGGTAAGAATGGAGGTTCATAGAGCGGTTTGACATGTTAAGGAATGAGTGGATTTTTTCATCTTCCTATATTATTGTAAAATATACACTTATTTCAACTTGTTTACTTTCATTTGTAATTGCTTGCCATTAAAAGAATTGATTATCAAGAGAAAATGCCATTATGATAGGTTTATGGGTAAAAACATGCAATTTTTGAAATTAAAATTTCATTAGCTTGATTATCTTACCCTTATAAAATCCTTGGAAATCCATTTTTTTTCTTAGATTTACAACTTTGTAATTCGTATTCCGTTCTTAATTAAAAGGTTAAAGATTTAAAAGGGATCTACTGAAAGGTATGTTTAAGCTGTACAGGCTAATTGTTATGTGGGTTGTTTGGTTGCCTCTGTGCATGCATGGACAGGATGCCATTTTTTCCCAGTATTATGCCTCCAGTTTATATCTCAATCCCGCTTTTTCCGGTTCAGATCGAAACCTGAATGTGAATGTATCGCATCGTTCCCAATGGAGAAGTTTGGGCTCTGCGTATACCACCAGTCAAGTTTCGTTGGTGGTGCCCATATACAGGGAAGGACTTTCTGATTATTCCATAGGCGGCGCCGGTGCTTCATTCTGGCAAAGTACAGCCGGGGACTTTGGTTTTAAAACCATGGGAGCTAATTTAAGCGGAAGCATCAACATGTTTCGAAACAACCCTGATAATGCACTTCTCGGGGCCATACAAATTGGAGCCATTCAGAAAAGCATCGATCTTTCCTCCTTGCAATGGGGGTCACAATTCGATAGGTTTAATGGTTTTGATGCCAGCAGAGCGGCAGATCCTTTAGGTGAAAATCTGATTAAAAGCAGAATGATTTTGGATCTAGGAGCGGGTTTTGTGTATGCTCGTAAACCTCATCGCGATATTCGTCAACGTGGAACCAGTTTCTGGATGGGCGTTTCCGGTTATCACCTCAACCGAGCCAACGAATCTATGTTCTCCACCGTTCGTAGTCCGATGCCTTTAATTTACAAAGGAGTTCTTGGAATCGAACACTCTTTTTCCCCGCGGTTTAACATTGCTCCTAATGCCTTGTTGGCCTACCAGCGCGAGAATATGCAAATCAATGGAGGCTTGTACATGCGCTATTTGCTTGTGGAAAAAGAATCGGACTTGGCCCCTAGCGAAATCCTTCTGGGTGCTTGGTACAGAGTAGAAGATGCCATTATTGGAATCATTGGTATTAGTTCCAATTTATATACCTTGGGTTTTAGTTACGATTTGAATCAAAATGGCCTGAAAGATTATACCGGAGTACAGGGAGCCTGGGAAGTAACACTCAGAATTCAGCGTCAACGAAAACAAATGGTGACTATTATTCAGAATCCAAATCGCTAATGCAACTAAATCTGAAAATGCCAACAAGAACCCTTCACTATTTTCTGTTTGGCTTTTTATTGTTACTTGGTTTGTCTGGACAATTGAGCCTGAAAGCTCAGCCAAAAACTAAGAAAAAAGCAAGACCCAATCCTGTATTGATTCTTGCGGATAAGCATTTCAACAACCACGAATATTACCTTGCCGGCCAGGAATATGGTCGCGTGCTGCGCCACGACAGTAGTAATGCCTACGCCATGTTTCAAATGGCAGAATGTTACCGTCTCTTTTTTGATTATAAAAATGCAGAGCGTCTGTACAAAAAAGTTGCGGAACGCTTTCGTGAGCAATATCCCTTTGCCCGATTTTGGTATGCCACCATGCTAAAAGACAATGCGCATTTTCAAAAAGCAATTATAGAATTTAACCGTTACCGAAACGAGCATACGGATACCGATCTCGAAACGGAATTGTACCGTGAAAAAGCGATTCAGGAGATCAAAGGTTGTGAGGAAGCTATTGAGGCGGATAAACAACACGATCAGGATAAGCATTTGTATAAGTTTCGAGTATTGCCCAAACCGGTTAATAGTCAGGAGGGGGAATACTCACCGGTTATTTATGATAACGACTCCGTGGTAATTGTAACCTCTTCCAGGAAAGGCTCTGTGGGCGGAGGGAAAGATAATTCTTTTGGTGGTGCACTGAGTGATATGTACCGATTTAAAAAAGAAAGCGATTCGTTGTGGACCGCTGTTCACCATAGTCACCACGATGAATTTCAGAAATTAAATACGCCTTTCAACGAGAGCGCCGGCTCTATTACAGGGGACAAGAAGAAGTTTTATTTTACTCGTTGCGATGAAATCGTAAAGGTAGATAATTATCAGGAATACAACTGTGCGATATACGTTAGCATCAACCGCAATGGCAAGTGGGAAAAAGGTGTACGCTTGAATGAAAACATCAATATGCCAGGACAATGGAACAGTCAACCCAGTATTTCCCCGGATGGAAATATTCTGTTCTTTGTGTCGAAGCGACCGGGAGGTTTAGGTATGCACGACATCTGGTACTCCACCTGTAATGGCGATGATGCCTGGGGACCTCCCATTAACCTTGGGGATCGCATCAATACACTTTTCGTGGACATGACCCCTCGGTATTATTCCGATCAAAAGGTTTTATTCTTCTCCTCCAACGGACATGGAGGGCGTGGTGGATTGGATATTTTCATGGCCCGGGAGGAAGATGGATTTGAAAACATCATCAACCTGGGAACTCCATTTAATTCTAACCGCGATGATTTTTACTTTATCCTGGGAGAAAAGAAAGGGTATCTAACCTCAAACCGTGAAAACGGAATTGGCTTTGACGATATATACACGTTTAATATCAAGAGTCGTAAAATTTTACAAGAAATTATCAAAGATTCAACCTACGATGAAAACGTAGTGGCCATGGATTCTTCGGTGGTGCAGCCCAAGGAGCAGTCTATGGCTGAAATCAAAGCTTCACAAGATCCTAATCATTCGACCATTGATGTGCAGGGACATCTGCTCGATAGTTTGAATGGCAAACCTGCCGCAAACCAGGAAATTGTAGTGCGAAACAGCTCAGGAGAGGTGGTTGCCAAAACCATTACAGATTCCGATGGTAAATACAACGTCAGCGTGCCAAACGACAATTATTCCATCGCTGTAAATAATAAAGACCCTAAGAAAACTAAGTTCATAGCCTCAAAGCCGGAACAGAAATTTATTGAAAAGCCTCTGGAATCTAAAACAGAAATTATAGCCAATGTAAAAGCCGATGCGACTCCCGAACGTACGATTGACTTTAAAGGAACCATTCGCGACAGCATAACTTCCAAACCTTTAGCAGGTAAAAAAATACAGGTTTTGGATCAGGTGGGCAACGTGATCAGTGAAACTACTACGGATGCTAATGGAAATTATGCAATCAACGATATTCCATCTAACAGGCCATTAAAGTTAGCGGTAGTAAACGATAAACCGGGAACGCTGGCAATCAGGAAAGATAAGCCCGTAATGAATTATAAAACTAAACCAGTAACGGCTCCGGTGTTGACCACCCGCGAATTTGAAATTCAGGAAATTCCTCGTGATTCGCTGCACGACCAGATCGAACATGCCGTAGTTTCTGGAATAATCAAAAATGAAAAAGGAGCCCCAGTAACCACAGGTACAGTCTTATTGAAAGACGAATTCGGGAATACCGTAAAAAGCGTTCCCTTGGTGAATGGTAAATACGAAACTGTGGTGAAGAAAGAAGGTGAGAAAGGGTATAAGATTGTCTATACGACCAAAGCACCAGAAACAGCATCGTTTTCAGCTTCTAATACAAAAACTACTTACAAACGCAAGAAGCCTGTGGCAGAAGTGCAGGATGCTTTAATAAGCAACATCAGTCCCGATGATGCCAAAGGAGCCAAAAGCATGAATGTGGAAGGCAGAATCTTTTATGAAGACAATGGTAAGCCTGCTTCTGGGGCTACCATCCTATTGCTAGATGATAATGGTACTACCATAAAAACGTCAAAAACAGATGCCAACGGGTATTACAAGTTTGCCAATCTTCCAGCCGACCGATCGTACCGGGTGATTTTGCAATCTGTAAAAAAAGATCAGAATCGTGCTCTGAAAGCAGGCAGCGTGGCTGTTTCCGGATCGGACAAGGTTTCTACCAAAACATTATTTGAGAATATTTATTTTGATTTCGATAGTTATGAGCTTAGGCCAGAAGCGAAGAAAACCTTGGACAACATCGTTGAGTATTGCAAAAAGAATCCAAATGTTCAGATTGAATTATACTCCAATACAGACAGTTATGGAACTCCTTCTTACAACAAAATATTGTCGGGCAAAAGAGGAAGTGCTGCTCAGGATTATCTGGTAGAACACGGATTACCGCAGTCTTCAGTAGTAGTAAATGCTGTAGGGGAAGGCAAATCCATCGCCAATAATAATACCGAAATCGGACGTCAGTTAAACAGGCGTGTGGAGTTTTATATTTTGGGCGGTTCTGGTTATGAAACTCCTTTCATGACGGAAATTATTCCTCCCAAACGTACCCTCTATTCTTTGGCGAAAGAATACAATATGACAGTTGATGAGTTGAAGGAAGCCAATGGTTTAGTAGGAGATGAGTTAAAGGCATTTGCTCCTTTGCGTGTAAAACGCACTTCATCCGAGCATGGTCTTTTGACGCCCGCAACCAGGGCTTTGGCTAAGTCATACGTAACGGATGAAAGCCGATTTACAAAAGAACAGCGTAAAGTGTTCGAGCGTAACAAAGAAGTAAACAAGAATCTTGGCTCCAACAAAGAGTATCTGAATGTAGTGGATAGCATTGCTAACGAAGAACGCAATGGTTATCGGAATTCTTCTGGAATAGTATTTTATATTACTCAACCTAAAAATACCTTGTACAATATAGCCAAGCTGTATGGAATGCGGGTAGACGAATTGAAAGTGCTCAATAATTTAAATTCCGATACCATTTACATCAATCAAAAAATAAAAGTGGATCTTTCTCTCCGCGATCCTTCAGTGCAAGGTTATGTGGTGAAAGAGGGAGATACCATTAGTGGTATTGCTCAGCGATTTGGCTTAAGCATTGATGAACTTTTAGAAATCAATAACCTGGATGGCTATATTCTCCGCAAGAATATGATCCTTCGATTGAAAAAAGAATAAAAAAATCCATCTATCCACGATAATTTTTTAACTTCGGCCACTCCGCTTAACAGGACGGAGTTTATAGAAATAAAGGAGATTTGTGTTATGCAATCCATTAAGGAAACCAATTTTTCGTTCCCGGGTCAGACCTCTTTTTACAAAGGGAAAGTAAGAGACGTATATTCTTTTGGCGAGAAACTGGTAATGATTGCCAGCGATAGAATTTCTGCTTTCGATGTCGTGTTACCCAAAGCCATTCCCTACAAAGGCCAGGTACTAAATCAAATTGCTGCTATATTTTTAAAACGTACTTCCGATATAGTTCCCAATTGGGTATTGAGTGTGCCTGACCCGAATGTAACGGTGGGGCTTGCATGCAAAACATATCCGGTGGAAATGGTGGTGCGGGGGTATCTGGCAGGCCATGCATGGCGCGAATATGCCAGCGGAAAACGCCAGGTATGCGGTGTTGCTTTGCCCGAGGGGCTGAAAGAAAACGATCGCTTGCCTCAACCTATTATCACTCCAACAACCAAAGCCCATGAAGGGCACGATGAAGATATTTCAAGAGAAGAAATATTAAAAAGAGGATTGGTTTCCGAATCAGAATACATTCAATTAGAAAACTATACGCTTGCCTTATTTAAGCGTGGAACCGAAATTGCTAAAGAGCGTGGACTCATCTTGGTAGATACGAAATACGAATTTGGGAATCATCAAGGTACCATTTATCTGATCGATGAGGTGCATACGCCCGATTCATCCCGGTATTTTTATATTGACGGTTACGAAGATCGTCAGCGATCGGGGCACGCTCAAAAACAATTGTCCAAAGAATTTGTACGTCAGTGGCTAATTGAAAATGGATTTCAGGGGAAAGACGGCCAGAAAGTGCCTGAAATGACAGAAGAAAAGGTGAAAAGCATTTCTGATCGTTATATTGAACTTTTTGAACAGGTTACGGGTGACAAATTTGTTCCTCAGGATTATTCTAATGCCTTAAGTCGAATAGAAGAAAATATCAAAAAAAGTTTAAATTGACCGAAATAAACTTGTATTTTTACTAATAGACCAGATTTTTTTGGTCAGAAAAACCTGGTTATTTAAATGTTCTTATGAGATACGCTGTAGAAAAAACGGAAAAGTACACCATCTTCCAATTAAATGAGGAGAAACTTACCTCTGTGATAGCACCAGATTTGAAATCAGAACTGGTAAAGTTGAATGCTGAAGGTGTAAAGAACATTATCCTGGACATGAGTCCGGTAAAATATACCGATTCATCAGGTTTAAGTTCTATTCTGGTTGGTAATCGTCTTTGTGAAAACGAACAAGGTTTGTTTGTATTGTGCGGTCCTTCCGAACACGTATTAAAATTAATTAAGATTTCTCAATTGGATACCGTGTTGAACATTCTTCCAACTATTGAAGAATCCATTGACGCAGTATTTTTGCATGATATTGAGAGTAATCTCAAAGACGAAGAAAAGCGGAGTTAGTTTTTGTCCGTAGAGATCAAAATATTAGGCACCGGCTCTGCCAGTCCTATTCGTAACAGGCGGCCTTCCGGTCAATACATCAACTTTCACCACAATCATCATTTTCTCGTTGATTGTGGTGAAGGTACTCAGTTTCAGTTGCTGAGATACAGAATTTCACACACCAAGATTACCCATATTTTTATTACCCACCTGCACGGCGATCATTTCTTTGGATTGATCGGTTTAATCAGTTCTATGCACCTGGTAGGAAGGCAGCAGGATTTGCATATTTATGCACCTGTGGGCGTATCGGAAATATTGCTCACACAATTGAAATACTCCGATACCTTGCTTAATTATAAACTACACTTGCACGAAATCAAGGAAAAGCAAAAGCAATGCATAGCAGAGTTTTCAGATTTGCAGGTCTTTGCATTCCCACTGAATCATAGGATTGACTGTTTTGGATATATTTTTAGAGAGAAACCTAAAAAAAGAAGGCTTCAGCATCATTTGCTTACCGAGGCACTCACACCGGTGCAAAAGCAGGCGCTTAAAAATGGGGAAGATATCGTTAACTCCAAGGGGGAGTGTATTAGGAATGATACTGTTACCTTGGCTCCTAAGCGCAGCTTGTCTTACGCGTATTGCTCCGATACAGCGTATTTCGAAGAATTACCAACCATGATAGAAAAAGTAGATTTGCTCTATCATGAGGCTACATTCGATGAGGCGTATCGGAGCCGTGCTATTTCTACTTTTCATTCTACGGCCTCTGATGCTGCAAACGTAGCTCTGCAATGTCCTGCCGAAGCACTCATTATCGGACATTTTTCATCAAGGTACAAAGAGTTGGATACCATTTTTGAAGAAGCCAAAGCGGTGTTCCCGAATACCCAACTTGCCGAAGAAGGTAAATCGTATTTTATTCATGAATAATACTGAATCACGAAAACAAGCCTTGTTTGTGCTGTTGGCAGCCTTGCTGATTACGAATGCATTGGTGGCGGAAATAATAGGCAGTAAAATTTTTTCCTTAGAAGCTAGTCTTGGTATAAAGCCATCCGAAACCTTGTTGTTCGGTGTTATTCCATTTCAGTTTAATATGACTGCGGGGGTAATTCTTTGGCCTTTTGTATTTATTCTTACCGATCTGGTGAATGAATATTTTGGCCCCAAAGGAGTGCGTCGCATCAGTCTTATCACTGCAGGCTGCATAGCCTATGCCTTCTGCATGCTTTACATTGCCATACAGCTTACACCTGCTGGGTTTTGGGTTTCGTTGTTTTCCAAAGATCCTCATGGAAATTCGTTGGACATAGACTATGCTTATAGTGTTATTTTAGGACAGGGTCTCAACATCATCGCCGCCAGCATTGTTACGTTTTTGTTGGGACAACTGGCCGATGCCTTGCTTTTTGATTGGCTGAAAAAGAAAACTGGCGAAAAATACATCTGGCTTAGAGCGACAGGGTCAACGCTTGTTTCACAGCTGCTCGACAGCTTTGTAATTTTGATGTTGGCATTTTATGTATTTCCAGCCCGCGATAAGGCCTGGACGCTTTCGTTGGTAGTTACTGTAGCCTGCATCAATTATTGCTACAAAGTTGTGATGGCAGTTGCTCTTACCCCGCTTATTTACCTGGCGCATGCACGCATTGATGCGTATTTAAATAAAGCTGCCTTAAACCGCAATTAGTAAATTTACTAGTCGAAATCTCTTTATCAGAGTGTGTTTCCTCAAATTTCCTCGTCGAAATACGAGTTAGTATTCCTTCCTCGTAAATTCTTGCGGGTACTCGCTCTGGTGGTGAGCTTTCGGCTCTCGTTACAATCTATACTGTCTAATTGCGGTTAAACCGGCTTTTCTCGATAGAAGCGAAGCGCACTATGGAGAAAGCTCATGGATCGTAGATCCATGGCCGGTAATCCCGACTTAGAAAATCATGGACTTAGAAAAGAATTTCTTTTATTCGATTCCTTCTCAAGCGCTTGATTTTATTAGTCGTTTGTCAATAGAAGAATTTCTATTGACAAATTAGGGTTAAAATAAATTCTTAGTTTTTCTATTATTCTATTTTTTCTATATTCCGGCATGGATAATGGATTTATTTTACTCATTTCGGCTTGGCTCTTTGTAGCCATCATGACCACGTTTACCATTTTAACCAACAAAAAGTATCACCCCCGTGCCTTGTTCTATCTTTTTTTTGTAGAACTCTGGGAACGTTTTTCCTACTACGGAATGCGTGCCCTGTTGATGTTGTATATGGTAAAGGGCTTATTATACACCGATACTAAATCCAGCGCCATATATGCTGCGTATGTGGCCTTGGTATATTCCACTCCTGTGCTGGGAGGGTTGTTAGCAGAGAAAATAATAGGCTCCCGGATGAGTATCGTATTAGGAGCCATACTGATGGCAATCGGACATTTAACAATGGCCGTAGAAAACGATACCGTGTTTCTAATAGCCCTCGGATTTTTGATTGTTGGAAATGGTTTTTTCAAACCAAATATTTCTTCTCTCATTGGAAAGTTATACCATGCAGACGATAAAAACAGAGATAGCGGATTTACTATTTTTTACATGGGAATTAACAGCGGTGCTTTCCTGGCGCCCATCACCTGTGGCTATATCGGAGAAACGTATTCTTATCATTACGGATTTGCCATAGCGGGTATAGGCATGCTGGCGGGTTTAATCATTTTCTGGTGGGCACAGCAAAAGGGTGTATACGAAGACAAAGGATTAGCTCCGATTAATTCCATTACCCAGAATAACTGGGCCGGTCTTTCCGCCAAACGATGGGTAGTTATCGGCTCATTTTTATTGGTTCCGGTATTTACACTTCTCATTAAATATGCTTCCATAGCTGAAATGATTTTATACGCAGTGTGCTTTGGTGTTATCGCTACCTTGTTATACATGTCATTAAAAGAAGAAAAACAGCAGCGCGAAAAACTTTGGGTAATTCTGGTGTTGTTTGTGTTTACTACTCTCTTCTGGACCTTCTTTGAATTGGCAGGAAGCGCCATTACTCTGTTTACCGAACGCAACGTGGATAGGACGGTTAGTGGCTTGGGCCTCTTGCCAACCAGCTTGTTTCAAGCTGTAAATCCCTTGTTTATTATCATGCTGGCTCCCTTGTTTTCCTTGCTCTGGGAAAAATTGCCATCCATTACAATTCCTCAAAAATTTGCCTTGGCAATGTTTCAGATTGGAATAGGGTTTATGGTTTTGGTTTGGGCAAAGTCCAGCGCCAATGGCATAGGATTGATTCCAGTCGTTTTTCTTGTCTTGATGTATTTGTTTCATACTACCGCAGAACTTTGTTTGTCTCCCATCGGACTATCACTGGTATCCAAACTTTCGCCACAACGGCTGGTAGCCTTTATTATGGGCATTTGGCTATTATCCGCTACCATCGCTGGTTTGCTGGGGGGGATGATTACCAATTTAACCAGTCAGGAGAGTTTGCCATCTCAACGATTTTTATCCGCTGCCGCTGGATTTAATTTTGAGTCTATACGTTCCTTGGATGTGTACTTGGACGTATTTAACTGGATCGCCTGGATTTGCATAGCTGCCGGAGTCCTGTTGACGTTGCTATCTGGCATCTTGAAACGCTGGATGCATGGTGTTTCATAAACTAACCTGTACATGACAACCGATCGCTGGTTTTCCTACTTCATTTAAACGGTCAATGCATATCAGACGACGCGTTGCTACTTCAGGCAGCCGGCAATGAATGCAAGTCTTGCTGTTATCCATTGAAGTGCAAAAAATCAATTTATACATTCAGAATGAATCCGTAGGATTATGTATCTTAGAGTATACCAATGCGTCCGCCATGTATTTGTGTGGAATGAGAAGGTATAAATGGGGGAAATTTTTGATTTAACGAGAAACCAGAATGGTAAAACGTATTTACCGCATAGGTATAGCAGTGTTGTTGTTTGTGTTTTTTGTACAAGCCACACAACAAGATAAGCCAAGTGCACAATTAGTTTCGTTAGGTACACCAATTAATACACTTGATCATGCCGAATTTTCACCTACGGTTTCCGCCGATGGGAATACCATGATTTTTGAAAGTAATCGTGGAGGTCGCTGGCGATTATACATTACCCAGCAGACAAAGCCTGACGTGTGGTCGCTTCCGCAGGAATTAACTGTTGTAAGTAATTTTGTAGGGCCCGAAGATTTTTTAGGAGGACCGTGCTTGAGTTACGATGGTAAAACCTTGTTCTTCACCTCTAATCGTAAAGGCTCTTTAGGAGGCATTGATATTTGGTATACCAAACGAACGGGTACTACCTGGGAAGTGCCGAAAAACATGGGACAAGGTGTGAATTCTTCAGGCTACGATGGCTTTCCTTCTTTGTCGGCCGATGGCAAACAGTTGTATTTTATGCGCGATGGAAGAAATAAGCGCATGACTTCTTCCAAGCAAGTTTGCTGCTCCCTCTATGTAGCCGAAAAAAGAGGAGCTTTTTACATGAATGCGAAAGCTTTGCCTTTGCCTATCAATACTGGCTGTGAGGCCTATCCTCGAATTATGGCAGATAATAAGACGTTGATTTTTTCCAGGTACAAAGATAAAACCAATACCGGATACGATTTATACGAATCAAAATTAAGGGGAGGAAAGTGGACGGCACCCGTTCCTATGTCGTTTATAAATACGCATCGGGATGATGAGTTGATTTCAGTACCTGAAGCCGGTGATATTATTTACTTATCCAATACCAGCAGCAATAACCTCGACGATATATATAAAGTTGAACTGCCAAAAGAATTCAGGCCTGACAAAATAGTCACTCTCGAAGGTGTAGTACGCGAGTCAGAGAATAATAAAATTATTCCTGCTACCATCAAAGTTACTAATCTGGATACGAAAGAAACGACTGAAGTAAAAAATAATGAAACCACGGGCAAGTATAAAATAGCCTTGGAAGAAGGAGAGAAATACGATATAGCCATTAGTTCACAAGGGAAGTCTTTTGAGTCGGAGCTTGTAGATCTTTCGCAGGTAAAAAAGTATCAGATCGTCAATAAAGATATCAAACTGAAACCGCTCAAAGCGAATACCTCATTTACGTTGAACAATATTTTTTTCGGATTTGACTCTTCTGCATTAAAACCTCAATCGGAATTGGAACTGAATCGTGTAGTAGATATGCTGCTGAAAAATCCCAGCATGCAGGTAGAGATTTCTGCCCATACAGACGATAAAGGTTCGGAAGCCTATAACCTGAAATTGTCGCAAAGCAGAGCGGAATCCGTGGTTGGTTTTTTAGTATCCAAAGGCATTAACAAAGATCGATTAATTCCTAAAGGTTATGGAAAGAGTAAACCTACGGTGCCCAATGACAGCGAAGAAAACAGGGCAAAAAACAGAAGGGTTGAATTTAAGATTGTCAAGATTTAATCGATTTTTCATAAAAAGAAATAAAGTAAAATAGACCTGCGCACATAGAATGCGTAGATGTTCCTGTAATTTGTAATTAGCTACACTAATGGTTAAAGAATTCTTACGTTTTATTTGATCATAGTTGGTGAACTAAATTCTAAAAGAATGCTTTTAACCATCACATCTACGCATACCAAGGCATCTGACCTTAGTTATTTGCTTCATAAAAGACCTGATAAATGTCAGCAAGTGGAACTTTCTGCCGGCAAAGCCCATATTTTTTATACTGCGAATTCAGAGGAAAAATGCACTGTTGCCTTACTTTTGGATATTGATCCAGTAGGTTTAGTGCGAAATGATAAAGGCCCTGCCGGAGATGGGTTTTTGTTAGAACAATATGTGAATGACCGCCCTTACGTAGCCTCTTCGCTGATGAGCCATGCCATAGCCAAAGCGTTTTCTTCGGCCATGAATGGAACGTGCAAAGATAAACCTGAACTTGTGGAAGAGGTGCTGCCCCTTGAAGTAAAACTAGCGGTGTTGCCTGTTAAAGGAGGAGAAGTATTTCTTCGAAAACTCCTGGAGCCCTTAGGGTATGAGGTTATGGCTCAGCAACACGAACTCGATGCAAATTTTCCGGAATGGGGGAAAAGCAGATATTTTACTGTAACCATGAAGAATCGATTGAAATTAAAAGAGTTGCTTTCTCATTTATACGTGTTGATTCCTGTTATGGATAATGCAAAACACTATTGGATTGGAGAACATGAAATTGAGAAATTAGTAAGTAAAGGGAAAGGTTGGTTGGAAGTGCATCCTGAGAAAAAACAAATTACGCAACGTTATCTAAAAAGTATGCCTGCTTATACCAATCAGGCTTTGGTAGCCTTGATGCAACAAGATGCCACAGAAAATACCGAAGAGGAAGGGACGAAAGAAGTTGAGAGTGGTGAAAAGGAAGTGCTGAACTTACATGCCGCGCGGCTACTGGCAGCCAAAGAGGAGTTACTAGCCTCTGGTGCCAAACGGGTGTTAGATTTGGGTTGTGGCGAAGGCCGCCTGTTGCGTTTATTAGTAAAAGAAAAACAGTTTGAAATGATACTAGGCATGGATGTGTCGTATCGTTCCCTGGAATTAGCAAAACAAAAATTAAAGCTTGATCGCTTTTCTCCCACCCAACTGGAGCGTATTCAATTGATTCAAGGCTCGCTAACCTATCGTGATAAACGGCTCGAAGGCTATGATGCCGCAGCCTTGGTGGAGGTAATCGAACACTTGGACACAGACAGATTGAAGACTTTAGAAAAGGTTTTATTTGAGTATTCTAGACCGAAAACAATTGTCATTACAACTCCCAATGCCGAATACAATACCCAGTATGAAACCCTCTCGGCTGGCTCTTTCCGCCATGCAGACCATCGGTTCGAATGGACTCGTCAAGAGTTTGAAGCCTGGGCCAAGGGATTGGCAATAAAGTATGGCTACTCGTTTCTGTGTAAGCCCGTAGGGCCACTGCATGAGCTGGTTGGGGCTCCCAGTCAAATGGCTGTTTTTTCAATGAAATAAAACGAAGCCATGCAAACACTGGATTGGCTATATGCTCATCGTTCCTGTTTATTATTAGAAGTAATAAGCGGAAGCCGAGCCTACGGCTTGCATACTCCGCAATCCGATATGGATATTAAAGGCATTTATATTTTGCCCAAAAATATTTTCTATGGTTGGCGATATGCTGAACAAATAAGTAATGCCAAAAGTGATATCGTTTATTACGAATTAAAACGCTTTATGGAATTGCTCATGAAAAATAACCCTACCATTCTGGAATTGTTGTATACGCCGGAAGAAAGTGTAATTTACAAGCACCCTTGCCTGGATGACATTAATCCGGGTTGGTTTCTATCTAAGCTGTGTCGACAAAGTTTTGCGGGATATGCAGAAGCTCAGATAAAAAAGGCACGCGGACTGAATAAAAAAATTGTAAATCCTTTTTCCAAGGAGAAAAAATCAATGCTTGATTTTTGTTATGTGCAGCAAGGTGCCGGAAGTATTCCATTGTCGGCTTGGCTCCATACCTATGCGTATCTGCAACAAGACTGCGGATTATCTGCTATTCCTCATTTCCGTGATGTCTACGCTTTGTTTCATTCTTCGCAAGGGATAGAAAAGACTAAACTTCGGGGTGTCTTTTCAGGAGATGAATCCCAGGAGGTTTTGTTGAGTTCCATTCCTCCCCATATAGATCCTTTATGCATCGTACATGTTAATAAAGATGGATATTCGACGTATTGTAAAGAGTATAAAGATTATTGGAATTGGGTGGAGGTTCGAAACGAGGAACGTTATCAAGGCACGCTGGAGCATGGTAAAAATTACGATGCGAAAAATATGATGCATGTTTTTCGACTGTTGACGATGGCCGAAGAGATTGCCAGACACAAAAGAGTCATCGTGCATCGACACGATCGGGATTTTTTATTAAAAATCAGAAGAGGTGAATTTGGTTATGAATATCTCCTTCAATTGGCAGAAGAAAAAATGAGTAGTATGAATGAGTTATTTGACAAGTCCGATCTACCCGAAGAACCCGACTGGCAAAAGGCAGAGGAATTGTTATGGTCCATACGTAATAAGTGGTATTCTTCTTGAATGATATTCAACCCGAAATGTTAAGATGTTGATGGCAATTGGGTATTTAGTGAATTCTCCAACCACGAGGTTGTCTTTATGTTGGGCGTGTCCCGCGTGGTGGCACCTTCGGCGCCACCACACTTGGGCCGGGCTATCGCTGCAAGCCTTTGTTTGCGTGGTGGCGCATGTTGCGCCACCACGCAAACAGGCTTTCCACTCTATCCCTCACGCAAAACCTGCCATGTATTTTAATGGCATTTCTTCCTGACAATTCTTCTATGTCGCAAGTAACGGCTGTGGGTCGGCAATTCATAAGCGTTCGCCACCCTGCGCTTCACTTCTGTGAGGGAAAACAGGTCCACCAGAGGTATTACGGCTTGGGTTCAGAATAATCGAGAAGATGAGCGTATTCTTGCAATGCTTTTTCCATCTTCTTAATAATTCGTTTTTTTAAACGTTCGGGTTTCAGCACAATCATACTATCTCCGAAGCCCAGGATTTCTCTTTCCAATTCATAATTAATAATCACTTTTAATGCGATTCGGATACTGCCATCATCGTACCGTTCCACAATCGTTTGGGATGGGTGAATAGGCTTGGTTTCTACATAAGGGGCATTGTGTTTATCAACCCGTAGTTCGATTTTATCGGGTCTCATCCCCTCAATTACCGTCACCCCAACAGCATGCGCATAAAATGCCTCCGCACTAAATTCCGTATTCACAAGGTATTTGTCCTGAAGAGAAACACGCACCAGCTTTATTCTATCCAAGGCAAGGTTTAGGATGGGTTGCCCTTTCTTTTGGATGCCAATTACAAACCATCTGTTTTTATATTCTTTTAGTAAATAAGCATGAAATTTAAATGTATGAGCTTCGGTGGCTTTAAACGATTGATAGGTTATTTCAAGCACCTGTTCCTGAACAATCGCTTGGTAAATGGTATCGAGGTGTTCCAAACCACGCAGTAATTCGTTTTTTTCGAAATCAATAACGGACCTTTTGTTTTCCTTTTGCACATATACATAATCCTCAAGTTTATGCACCATTCCGTCCAGGTGATTAAAATGAGAAAATCCTTTAAACTGTTTCAATATTCCCAGTATTTCGGAAAGGGTATTCATATCGTGATCCGAAAGAGGGATGTTGGTGATGCTGTATTCAGGATCTTCGTATGTATAATACTTCTTTTCAAGCACTACGATAGGGGCATTATATCCCAATTTTTCACTGCGCATCATTTGTATGTCTGCCTGAATGGATCGTTTGCTGACGCCCTTGTCAATCCCTTCATATTCATATAAAGCTTCGGAACAAGCTTCAATGAGGTCTTCCAGCGTCCATCTGCGGCGGCGGTTGCGCAAGCAATGGTCGATGGTTTTATATCGTATTAATGCATTTCGGTTAACAGGCATGGCTTGAATGGTATAAGTCTTTTTTATATAAAAATAGAAAAAATATTTTACTGCGCAAAAAGATTGCGTAGTTGATGTACAACTTTGTATCGTTGATTATGTGAAACAATAAAGCAGTGTCAGTCATGAAATTTAACATACCAAAAAGAACTAATCAGGAATTGAATAACTACGAAGGTGGAAAAGCTTTTAGGCTCACTCCTGAGTGGGAACTCTATTCTGCCGTAGTGACTGCCAGTCTTTCTGATATGATGTACGAAAAAGCAGACGATCGTTTGGCAAGAATTATTTCGTTGATTTCAATATCAGATCCTTTGTTTGTAGCACAGCTTGCCATCTATACTCGTGAGAAAATGCATTTGAGAAGTGTGCCTTTGGTGCTGGCAGTAGAACTTGCTAAGATTCATTCCGGCGATAGTCTGGTAAAAAATACGGTTTATCGAATCATACAAAGAGCCGATGAAATCACAGAGTTGCTGGCTTATTACCAGGCTTCAAACAAGCGAATCGGTACTAAAAAGCTGAATAAACTTTCCAAGCAGTTGCAGAAAGGAGTGGCAGAAGCTTTTGGTAAATTTGATGAATATCAATTCGCTAAATATAACCGAGAGGCACAAGTAAAACTGCGTGATGCATTATTTATCGTTCACCCTAAAGCAACGAATGAGCAACAACAAGCTTTGTTCAATAAGATTGTGAAGGATA
The DNA here is from genome assembly GCA_025454925.1 of Cytophagaceae bacterium. Lineage (GTDB taxonomy): Bacteria > Bacteroidota > Bacteroidia > Cytophagales > Cytophagaceae > JALONM01. The sequence goes on along the minus strand of JALONM010000031.1, from coordinate 14,463 downwards.
CCTTGGAAATTCCATATACCTGGGAAGTTGAATTATCGAGATTAGGTCAGCAAAAATATGCTACGAAGGAAAACCAACATCTGGCTTTCAAAGCCAAATGGGAGGAATTAATTCTGAGCGGTAGACTAGGTTACATGGCTTTGTTACGAAATCTCCGCAACATCCTGGAGCTTCAAGTAAGTTCCGATGCCATGAAAAAGGTAGGCGAAATTCTTTCCTCAGAAACACAGGTTAGAAATTCTAAACAACTTCCTTTCCGATTCCTGTCTGCTTATAGAGAAGTTCAGAAAGTAAATTCTTCTTACGTCGGATTTATAATGGATTGTCTGGAAAAAGCAGTCTTTATAAGCGCTGAAAATATAAAAGGATTTGACCTGAATACAAGAGTGTTGATTGCTTCCGATGTGTCGGGTTCAATGTATAGTGCGATTTCTAAAAATAGTTCGATACAAAACTATGATATCGGATTGATATTAAGTATGCTCATGAGAAACCGTTCTACCAATGTAGAAACAGGAATTTTCGGGGATACGTGGACGTTAATCCATCTTCCGAAAGCAGGAGTACTTGGAAACTCTCAAAAGCTAAGAAGTATGGAAGGGCAAGTAGGATATTCCACAAATGGGTTTCTTGTTATTAAAGATCTGATCGCAAGAAAGCAGAAGATGGATAAAATTTTATTCTTTACGGATATGCAACTTTGGGATAGCACGAATGGAACCCATAGTTTAAGCAACGAATGGAATATTTATAAGAAATCCATTGCTCCGGAAGCGAAGCTTTATCTGTTTGATCTCGCAGGACACGGACAAGTAGCCGTGAGCCTGAAAGATCGAGATGTGTTCCTGATAGCAGGATGGTCAGACAAAGTGTTTGATGTATTGAATGCCATAGAAAATGGAAGCAATGCATTGGACGAAATAAAAAAGATAGAAGTATAAAGATACTCTCTGCCTGATAAAATATCCCGGCCTTGTGCCGGGGTGTTTTCTACAAAAAAATGTTCATTGAAAAATGTAAGTTAAACTGAAAGATGTCGTAGAGAAGCCATACTTCGTTGGTGAACTCTGAAAGGAGTGGGGTTCGACCCCCAGAGGCTTTTCGATTATTGCTTTTTCAGTAAAACTTTTTAAGTGCCATAGAAGAGTCCGGATAATTATCTGGATTAAATTTCTAAGGAGCATAAAAGATTAAAGGTGCCGTAGAACAGGGTTACTTCGACTACTAATCGGCGGGTCGTGGGTTCGAGTCCCACCTCAGGTACAAGTGTATTCATGCCTGGGTAGCTCAGAAGGTAGAGCAGCATACGTCTCTGTTCGATTGTTGCCCTTTATTAATTTTCTATCGTATGGAATGATGAAAAAAAATCAAGACTTCTCAGTCCATACTTAATATTGAAGTTGCCTCTTTAGCTTAAAAGGAAGCGCTGCGGTAAAAGTTGAAACCGTGCAGTGCCGGGAGAAAGTCGTTAGGGTTGCGTGCAAGACGAATCGAGTTTTCAGTTGCAACGAAAGACCCATCGTAGAAGTCTGCTAGGGAAGTGCATGGATAGCCTGGCTGTCATGCACAGGAAGTCCCGGTTCGAATCCGGAAAGAGGAGCTGATTAGAAAGATGTCGTAGATACGAGCTACTTCGCTCGTGCATGGGGAGGAGGTTTTGTGAAAGCAGGATCCCGGGTTCGACTCCCGGCATGCGATGCCCCGGATAAATGCTTGTATCGATAATTGCTCTTTCTAATGTATCGAATGTAAGAATTATAAAAAGGATGCCGTAGGTATTGCATACTTCGTCAGCCAATAATGGGGTAGGGTTCCGCCTTTGGCGGAAAAGGGTGCAAATCCCTATTGACATAGCCCCGTGCAAGACCGCTTGTTGCTCTTTTTTATCTTCAGTAATAATATAATCATCGCTTGAGTGAGGTGGCTGCTTCCCATTGTCCTGCAATAGATGCAAGTAGGGAGTAGATTTGAATTTCAGCTAAGTTTTAAAAGAAAATTATCAATATTTTTCAAAGAGAATTCTTGTGTTTTGAGAATCATTTAATTTCTATCTTTATTGTGAAAATATAAATCATCAATTACGCAATGAACATCAATGTTCCAGAACTATCACTCGTTATTCTTATAGGGGCATCCGGCTCTGGTAAATCTACTTTCGCCAAAAAATTTTTTAAGCCCACAGAAATTGTTTCCTCAGACACTTGCAGAGGAATTGTTTCAGATAATGAAAACGATCAATCGGCTACACCTGACGCGTTTGAATTACTCCATTTTATTATTTCAAAACGTTTGAAAAACGGATTGCTTACCGTGGTAGATGCCACCCATGTGCAGCCGGAGGCACGCAAATCGTTAATTCAGCTAGCAAAAAAGTATCATTGTTTACCAGTAGCCATTGTGTTGAATATGTCAGAGAAGGTATGTGCCGAACGCAATAAAACGCGCACCGACAGGCATCTTGCGGCTCATGTCATTCCTCAACAGATTAGTCAGTTACGAAAATCTCTTAAGTTTTTAAAGAAAGAGGGATTTCGGCACATCCATGAATTTCGTTCGCCTACTGAATTGGAACAGGTACAGTCTATATTGCGGGAGCAGCTTTATAATAATAAAAAACATGAATCGGGCCCCTTTGATATTATTGGGGATATTCATGGTTGTTACGATGAATTACTTCTTTTATTAGAAAAATTAGGATATGTGATTACACGAGGCCCCGAGTCCGATAGCGACCTGGGTGTTACTGTAGAGGCCCCTAATGGGCGGAGGGTTATCTTTCTGGGGGATCTGGTAGATCGAGGACCCAAAACACCAGACGTACTTAAGCTTGTCATGGCCATGGTGGCCCAAGGCATAGCATTTTGCGTACCGGGTAATCATGATATAAAGCTGCTGAAATACCTGCAAGGTGATTCTGTTCAGGTGAAACATGGTTTGCAACAATCCATCGATCAGCTTTCAATGGAATCGCCTCTTTTTATACAAAAGGTTAAACAGTTTATAGATGGATTGGTCAGTCATTATGTTTTCGATGCCGGAAAATTAGTGGTCGCTCACGCTGGTTTAAAAGAAGAAATGCATGGGAGAGGTTCAGGCGCTGTAAGATCCTTTTGCTTATATGGCGAAACTACCGGTGAGGTCGATGAATTTGGTCTGCCGGTGCGTTTAAATTGGGCCAGCGAGTACAAAGGCAGAGCCATGGTGGTTTACGGACATACTCCCGTACCTGAAGCCCAATGGTTGAACAACACCATCGATGTTGATACAGGCTGCGTGTTTGGAGGAAAATTAACAGCGTTACGCTATCCGGAAAAAGAAATAATCTCTGTTAAGGCACATGAAACGTATTGCATACCAGCACGTCCGCTGGGGTATGCTGAATTTACGAATGGCAGTTCTTTGCAACAGGAATACGATGATGTGTTGGATATCGGCGATATCAGCGGAAAACTAATCATACCCACACGATACGGACATCAAATTACCATACGTGAGGAAAATGCGATGGCTGCGTTGGAGGTAATGAGCAGGTTTGCTTTGCATCCTAAATGGCTCATCTATCTTCCGCCCACCATGTCTCCCTCCGAAACAAGCGACAAGGAAGATTTTCTGGAACACCCTCAGGAAGCATTTGAGTATTATATAAAAAATGGAGTAGATAAAGTAGTATGTGAAGAAAAGCACATGGGATCGCGCGTGGTGCTTGTGGTTTGCAAAGATACTCAAACGGTGAAACAACGGTTTGGTATAGACGAAGATTGCTTAGGTGTTTGCTATACCCGCACGGGTAGAAATTTCTTTACCGACAAGGATATGGAACTTTCATTTATTTCGGAGGTGCAAAAGGCGCTAACCCTGGCCGATTTCTGGAAGGAATTTGATTCTGATTGGGTGTGTTTGGATGCTGAATTAATGCCTTGGTCAGCAAAGGCTCAAGCCTTGTTAAGAGATCAATATGCTGCTGTAGCGACTGCCTCTACCAATGCCTTACAGGAAGTTAAAAATGTGTTGTTACAAGCAATAGTATCCGGACCTGAAGTTACTACTCTTTTAAATGATTACTCAGAACGTCTCGACGTTGCCGAAAAATATACTAAATCGTATCAGCAATATTGTTGGCCAGTGCAATCCGTGAATGATTACAAGCTAGCTCCTTTTCATATTCTGGCTACCGAACATCATACACATTTTGATAAAGACCATGTTTGGCACATGGAACATATCCGGAAGATTGCTCTGCATGCGCCTCACCTGTTTCGCTCTACGCCTTATAAAGAAGTGCTTTTGACTGATCCTGTTCAGAGGCAGGAGGCATGTGACTGGTGGTTGAATCTTACGAATAAAGGAGGAGAGGGGATGGTGGTAAAACCCTTCCATTTTATTTCAGAAAATGCCAAAGGACTTATTCAACCTGCCGTAAAAATTCGGGGAAGGGAATACTTGCGAATCATTTATGGGCCTGAGTATACTTTGCCTGCTAATATTAGCCGCTTGCGTAAAAGAGGCTTGAATGCCAAACGCTCGCTGGCCTTGCGTGAATTTTCGCTCGGAGTAGAAGCCTTAGAGCGATTTGTAAAAAAAGAACCGTTACGCCAGGTGCATCGTTGTGTGTTTGGTATTTTGGCATTAGAAAGCGAGCCCGTTGACCCTCGATTATAGTGGATTTTTTCTGCACTAAAAGTTTAATGCGTCTTTAAGGTTCTTGAAAAAAGCATAGAAAAAGTAATAATTCATACAGTGGTGATATTTTACGAATTATAGTTTTGAAGCTATGAAATTAAGTAATTGAGTGAGTATTCATTCTGGTTTTTTACCGGACTATTGATAATAAAGATTGATATTTTTAAATTTATCTTCTCTTTGAATTCAAGTGTTCATATTATTTGCCCAATAGATAATAGGTTATTTTCAGCATGAAAAAAACATTGCAGCATTGGCAATCCAGCCGTTTGGTAGCCACGTATTATAAATTAAACCATCGACTTCAAAGACATTTTGCTTTAGGGCGATTTTGTGAATTGAGCAAACGTAAGCAACATCAATTATTGCATCGGCTGGAAAAACTAAAAAGGCAACTGATTCACTGGCAATCGTTGGGTAAAAGCTTAGTCGCTGGATCTGCGTTGCTTGCTTCTTTAAACACTATTCAAGGGCAAGTTATTCCGGTTGGGTCTGAGTTTTTAGTAAATACCTATACAACCAATAGTCAACAAGTTCCCGCTGTTGCCATGGACAGCGATGGTGATTTTGTTATTACTTGGCAAAGCTTAGATCAAGATGGAAGTGGCTTGGGCATTTTTGCCCAGCGTTATAATGCGCAAGGTGCAAAACTGAGTGATGAATTTCGGGTAAATACCTATACCGTGGATGGTCAACGTAATCCTTCCATTGCCATGGACAGTGATGGCGACTTTGTTATAACCTGGGAGAGTAACCTACAGGATGGAAGTAGTATGGGAGTTTATGCCCAACGCTATAATGCCATAGGTGAACCTCAAGGGGAAGAGTTTAGAGTGAATACGTATACTTCAAGAAGTCAAAGTTTACCCTCCATTGCAATGGATAGTGATGGAGATTTTGTCATCGCTTGGCAAAATGCTGGTTTGAATGGAGATGCTGATGAAATCTATGCACAACGATATAATGCTGCAGGCGTAGCTCAGGGGGAAGGGTTTAGAGTGAATGCTTATACTGTCAGTAGCCTATTCTTACCATCTATTGCTATGGACGGCGATGGTGATTTTGTTGTGTCGTGGACCAGTTCTGATCAGGATGGAAGTTATTATGGCATATTTGCCAGACATTTCAATGCATTAGGGATGCCCCAAGGGGGAGAATTTAAAGTCAATACCTATACGGAAAACAATCAACTTGCACCTTTCATTGCGATGGACAACGATGGAGATTTTCTGGTATCTTGGGTTAGTTATTATCAGGATGGTAGTTTGACTGGTGTTTATGCCCAGCGCTATGCATCAACAGATGCATTAGTGGGGGCAGAGTTTAGGGTTAATACCGTTACTCTAAGAGATCAAACATCTCCCTCCATTGCGATGGACGACGATGGTGATTTTGTAATAACGTGGATAAGTGGTGAGCCGAATGATAGTTATTTTGGGATATATGCTCAATGCTACCATTCTTCTGGCGAGCCATTGGGGGGAGAGATCCGGGTACATTCTAACACGGTACATGTCAAGATTAATCCAGATGTTGCCATGGATAATTTTGGAAATTTAATTATAACCTGGGATAGTAAAAATCAGGATGGAAGCAATTGGGGCATTTATGCTCAACGCTTTAGCATCAGTCCTACCACCTCTGTACTCCAGGATGTGATTGAGGCTCCTGTTAAACTATATCCTAATCCGGCTAAAGACAAGGTGTATGTCGACCTGGAAAAAAATGCCAACGTTCGTGTTTTTGATTTGAATGGTAAATTGATTTTAGAAACCGAATTGATCCATCAATCATTTACAATCACATCGTTGGTGTCGGGAATGTATTTGGTTGAGTTAAGTAATGAAGGAGCCACGCTTCATTCCAAGTTAATAATAGAATAGGTCAGTTACATATTCAAAATAACGTTGGAAGAAAGTCATTCGTTTGTATTTCACATTTTAAATAACAATCAAGTTCACTGGCCTTCTTTGATCTAGTATTTTCTTACATTCATGTACTTAATTTAAATCCCAGGATGTTTTTGATTTATCTGAAACAGAATTGAAACCGACACAATTATTGCAGTTTCCTCGACTAAAAATATTTTGAGTTAATTCCAGCCTCATAGGGCTGCGGTACACGTACTGATTAGTTATTTTATTTCTTCATAAATCACCAACTTTTGATTCAAAATGTAAAATCATTTTCGGAATAAAATCGAACAATTCAACATCTTATACAATTTCGCGTAACAATTCCAGCTTTAGGGTACATTGGCGTCAAATTAGTTTAACCCTAATTTTTCAATAGAAATTCTTCTATTGAAAAAACAACTAATAAAATCAAGGGCTTGATAAGGAATCGAATAAAAGAAATTCTTTTCTAATCCTATGATTTTCTAAGTCTGGATTACCGGCCATGGATCTACGATCCATGAGCTTTCTCCATAGTGCGCTTCGCTTCTATTGAGAAAAGCCGGTTTAACAATATTCATGTATGGAGAGGTTTATTTCAGAGCTTACTAAGTCTTGCATTAAATAGTTTGAATAATTGATAAAAAACACCGTTTTTAGATTTTGTAAGATTAAAATTAAACCATAGAGATCGAATTATGAGGCAAACGCTTCCTCCCTTTAGCTGTACAATGTCTCCGAACATGGCAGAGCTCCTTACCGAATTAAATGGCACTATTGCTTTAACAACTTACCAGGCTGGTAAATTGATTTTAATTAGTGCTTTAAATAAGGAAGAAATTGTTCAGTTACCTCGTCAATATGATAAGGCAATGGGACTTGCAGTCCGTGGAAGTAAAATGGCTGTTGCCACTAAAGATGAAGTACAAGTATTAGCTAGTTCAAATGCTCTGGCCCTGCATTATGGAAAGACACCCGGAATGTATGATACCTTGTTCTTGCCACGAGCTACGTATTATAGCGGCGAAATAGATCTGCATGATATGGCTTGGGGCAATGAAGGTCTTTGGGGGGTAAATACTCGTTTTTCCTGCTTATGTTTGATCAACGATGAGTATAGTTTTGAAAATAAATGGACTCCATTCTTTGTTTCTGATCAAACTCCAGACGATCGTTGTCATCTAAATGGCATGGCGATGCTGGAGGGGAGGCCTGCATTTGTAACGGCCTTGGGCGCAACAAATGTAGGAAAAGCATGGCGAGAAAATATTTTAGAAGGAGGCGTTATACTGGATGTAGATAGCAATGAAATTGTGATAAATGGATTGCCAATGCCTCATTCACCCAGAATATTTGATGGGAAATTATATGCATTGTCCTCTGCGAGAGGGGAAATAATATGTATTGATACAAATTCAGGAAAGTACGAAGTGGTTACCAAAGTTCAGGGTTTTTTAAGAGGGATGTGCAGAAAGGGGGATGTCGTATTTGTTGGTCTTTCCAAATTAAGGCAAAATGCAAGTACTTTTAGAGATTTACCAATAGCCAGAGAATCTATCTTTTCAGGTGTTGTGGCGATTCACTTACCAAGTGGTAAGCAAATCGGTTATATCAAATATGAAAATAGCGTAGAAGAGATTTATGATGTTCAATTTTTGGATGGAATGAAACGACCTGGAATTTTAAATACCTTAAAAGAAGAACATCGCAGAGCCCTTGTAACCAATACGGACGCATATTGGTCTAGCGCTGAAGCAAAAGAATAAGTCTTGTAATGTAGTCCAAGGTAAGAATGAAAAAGGTAGATCAAGATTCTTTCAATAGCCTAATGGGTTTTGCACAACGAAGCCATCAAAATGGTGATTTGTCCATAGCTATCAATTTATATAAGGAAGCTTTGAAGGTTAAACCAAAACAAATAGATGCGCTACACTATTTGGGAATTGCATATTGTGGATTACAAAATTACGAGCAAGGAATTTTATATTTAGAGAAAGCCTTGGCATTAGGGCCTGAAAATCCAATTCTACTCACGAATCTTAGTAATGCTTACTTTAAAATACATGCTTATGCAAAGGCACTGCCCTTGTTACAACAATCTATTTCAATAAAACCTGATTTTGATGAAGCCTGGCATAAATTAGGAAACGCACTTAAAGCTCTGAATAGGTTAGAAGAGGCAATTCCCGCCTATCAAAAAGCAATAGCATTAAATCCTAAGAACTTTACTGCTTATTATAATGCAGGGAATACCATGCTGGCCTTGGGTAACTATAAATCAGCGATTTCTTTATACGAATCTTGCCTTTTGGTTAACCCCGATTATCCACCTGCCCTCAACAATCTAGGTATTGCGTTGATAGAATGGGATCGATTGGATGAAGCCGAAAACCATTATCTGCGGGCTATTCAGATTCAACCCAATTACAAGGATGCCATAAAAAATTTGGTACACTTGTATGCGAGGGCAGGAAAAGATTCGCAATCTAAAAAGTGGGTAAATGAATTATTAAAATTAAATCCGGAGGATGCGTACGTGCGGTTTGAGTTAGAAACCAAAGCGCCCATTATTCCCTCAGGCAACCAAGATATTGATGCTTACCGAAATGGGTTGATGTCATTATTAGCTAACACCAATCCAGATTCGATGAGTAATATTGCTAAGCTTGTAGAAAATGCCTGTTTTCCTTCCTCTGAATTAATTTACCAAGGAAGAATAAACAAAGATCTTAAAGTGGCTTATGATCGCTTATTTCAAGCTATTCCAAAGCTCAACGTTCAACATTCCAACACCAAACCTCATGTAGGTTTTGTAGTTACGGCTGGCCATGAAGGAGTTTTTCTGAAATGCATGAAAGGCATTTTGAATAACATTGACACGACAAGGATGGAGGTATCGGTAGTATGCAGTTTGCCTAATGGTAGAAAAATTATTCAACCTGCGTTATCCAACCGCCATATCAGATTTATAGAGCTTCCATTTGTTTTTAATAAAGCACAGGAAGTTTTAGTCGATTCGAAATTCGATGTTTTATATTATTGGGAAATAGGAACCGATGCCACCAATTATTTTTTAGCCTTAACCAAACCTGCTAAAGTGCAAGTGACAAGCTGGGGTTGGCCTGTTACCTCTGGTCTAAAAAGTGTTGATTATTTCCTCTCACAAAAACAACTAGAGTCGGATAACGCACAAGATCAGTATACCGAAAAATTAATTCTATTTTCAAGGATACCTGTGTATTACTATAGGCCTCCGGTTCCGAGCCTTAAAAAAACACTTTCCTATTATGGTTTGCCCGATACCAAGCGGTTGTATATCTGTCAGCAAAATGTAAGAAAGGTCCATCCAGATTTTGATTTACTTATAGCTGCTTTGCTTGAAAAGGACCCGGAAGGGATCGTTTTGTTTATAAAAGACAAGCAAGACGCAATCACAGAAAGTCTTCAAAGGCGCTTATCCAAGACAATAGGTCGTGATATGCAGCGGGTTCACTTTCTTCCGCGCATGGAAGAAGGCGATTACCTCGGGTTACTGGCTCAATGTTCTGTTGCCTTGGATACGCTTCATTATGGAGGCGGAGCGAATACGGTGTACGATGCCATCGAAGCGGGAATTCCATACATCACCTTGGAAGGAAATAAGCACAGTGCCCGGTTTGCAACGGCTGTATTCAAACAAATGGGTGTGGAAGACACCATCACGCATAGCGTGGATGAATACGTTGAGAAAGCAATTGAAATTTCCTGCAATATCGAGTTGAGGACGGATATTGTAAGTAGAATGAAACGTCATGACAATAAAATTTTTGAAGATATAGCAGCCGTTCGTGAGCTAGAAGATTTTTTAGTTGGATGTTTGCATTGATGGCTTTCAGTTACTTCGGTAGAAGTGTCAAAGGAGAGGTATTTACTTAAGTTAGCGGAATGGACAGGCTGTTCCGATGTATTGGAAGGACTCGAAGCATTCCGTAAACCTTTTAAAATCCGAAGTCTTAACATGAGCGTTTTGACGCAGGTGAAATAATATTGCAACAAACACTATTTGTTTCCAGCACGGACTAAGGGTTCGGGACCTTGAAAACAGGGGACTTGGAGGGAAATAGTGCGCAAGGGTTAGGTTGGACTTGTAGCCGAAAAACTATTCTACCTCAATGTTGTTTTCTTTTAGAAAGACAATAAGGTTGTCGAGTTCTTTAAATGCAGATGTTGTCAACTTGTTTAGTTTAACAGAAACCTCTTTTCTTTTTTCCGGATCATAATCAGCATATATAGAACGATACCATATTTCATTTGCTCCAAATACAGATTTTGAACAAAGAGAGTCAAACTTATCTAATGCTTTCAGAAATTTTTGCAATCGTGAATGAAGCTCTTTATTGAGAATTTTATTTTTTAATAATCTAGATTCATGAATAAAATCAAGCATGTTGCCTATTGATTCTTTTGTGTATCCATACCAGGCATCTTGTTCATTGATGTCTTCTTGAAAAAATTTAATGTCTAATATTTTCAATAGTCTTAGAATGGCGGCCTGGTCATTGAACGAAATTACCTTCAGATCTTTTTTATCAGTGTTTTGATCTTTATCATCCGCTACTTTTTTGATGATTTCATTTCCTTTGATTTGAGTATGTGGTTTATTCCAATAGGTCCAAAGTTTGTTAAAGGCAACTCTTTGTTGTTCTTCATTATTTGATGATCCTTCAGGATAGCAAGTCCAAACCAAATCATGTATTTCTTTTGCATTCTTTGTTTCCAATAGAATAGCCCACGTACCTCCGTCTGATGATAAACCGAAAGCAAGCTCTTTTGCTTTCAGCTTTCCTCTAAGATCAATTACTTCATTATGTGAACGCATATTGCCAATGCTGATTTCCTTTCTTAGGTAGATATCCATCATTTCCAAAAACAGCCGTAATTTCCGAAGTCCATAATATTGCGCCTCTGTGTGCTTCGAAAAAATGTTCTCGAATATATTTGGCAACTTTTGTTGCCTCTTCCTCTAAAGATATTTTTTCGGCATTCCAGCGTAATATGTCTTTAGTAAACTTTCGGATTTAATTATTTCATTTCTTAGGATATCCCACCTCCCCCCAATATTCAATGATAAAATCATTCTCGTCGGATAATCGAGCTGTCAATTCTTGCAATTCAGCATCTGATTTATAGGAAGAAGTAAATATCATTTTTTGAAATTTGAACGATAGAGATTTTGCTAATTCAACATCATTTACAATTTCAGTTAATAATTCTTTTTTCAGTAAATTTTGGCTTCTATTAAGTGTATCTTTATTCTTACATTGAATTACATTTCTTTTTCTTTCGAAAAAATATCAATGCCTTTTTTGAGCTTGCCCTTTTCTGCCAAAGAGTTGATACGAAGAGGTATTGTGAAGATGATTAAATAGATCACAAATTAAATCCTGAAATTGATATTCGTTGGTAAGTGGTGGTATTTGATACATAGTATTTTTAATTGATTCTAAAAGCCTTACTCATCAACTCCTGTTCTGTTCTGGAGATTCTATATTTCGTGGCAATCTTTTTCCAATTAGTAACAGAACTTATGACTTCCTCGACAATTTCTTTGGCCTTTGTGTTTGTCAAACGGAAATGCTTGGCAACTTCTATGGCAAGTTCTATATCCAATGAATTATCGTCTTCGGATATATTTAGTTTTAGTCCAGTTCCTGTTTCAACCGGATTGATGTCATACGCTGGTGATAATCTCCACCCATCTTTTGTAAGCAAAAATCCATGATTCCGTAAATGATCGTCTGTGTTGGTAACACAGATACTGAACACAATTCTTCTCCAGAGTTGTTCCAAGTCTTTTTCTACTTCAGCAGAATTGCGTAAGATAAATTCTGCCAATTCGAGATAGCTGACTCCGTCATGATGGTCTGTTCCATCGTTGTACCCCAGCATAGTCATAGCAGAGGCGAAATGAATTCGATCACCATTAGGAGTGCGGTCAAATCTTTTTGTAAGAAAAGTATGTTGAGCGCTATTGTAGGTTTGTACCTGCGCTTCGGCCATTTTAATATTCGCATTAACTGCAAGTTCCTGTACGACCATTTCCCAGGCTCCTATATCCTTGTTATCATTTCTACTAGGAAATTTGGCAATCCATAAATGACCTTTTGTATCGAGTACACTGGCTTTAGGGCGCGCACCACCGAGAGATGAACCCGGAGCGATGAGCATATTCAGCCATTTCAAATAATCCGGGTCGTCTACAATATCTTCGCGTTCGAGTTGTAAGCTGGCATGTTCTAGTTCCCTAAGCGAAGTCCAAGGAGGTGAAGCGAGTTCTCTATTGTCACTTAGAAACGCCCCCTCAATAGTTTCTTTGAATCGAAGGCCTCCCATTCGATGTCCATCAAATACTCCTAGTAAATAATCTGACTCATGAAGATCTTTGCTATTTCGTTTTTCTTTCCTTGCCAATGCCGCTTCTTTTCTTCTCATCAGCAATCTTCCCCATCGATCCGGAGAAGAATCCAGGAAGATTCCAAAATTGCTTTTGTCATCTGATAAGTATTGTTGCCCTGAAAATAACTGCAAATCGGGATCAAGTACCTGGGCCTGCTTATTCGTCAACCAATCCTTATCGTATTCAAAAGAAAATATTTCTTTACCACGCGATAATGTGGCCCTCAGAGTTCCCATTAAGGCAGGTTGCTTAAAGTCCATCCAATGTGCATAGATAAGTATTTCCCGCTGAGTGTTTTTGGTAGCCATAGCTTGTTTTAATTTTTATCCTTTTTAGGAGCTCTTTCTTTGATAAGCAATTCAGCATCCTGTAATTTTCTGCCCAACAAATCGTCTTTGGCTACATTCAATAAATCTTTTTCAAGACCTAAAATGAACAAGACTTGAAGGTAAGTTCCCATAGCAACAGTAGGAGTTCCTTTTTCAACCATCCAGAGAGTAGAACGGCTGATACCGGCACGCTCTGCCACTTGCTCAGCACTCATTTTTCGTCTCAACCGGGCTAGCTTTACATTTTCACCCAATTCTTCCAGAATCTTTTGCAATTTGGGCAATAATATAACAGATTTACTTTTCATAATGATTTATATATAGTACAAATATACTAAATACGTTTAATATATAAAACGTTATATACACTATCTGAAATACTAAACTTTGGCAAAAAATAGCATAATTTGCCAAAGTTTAGGGTTAAATTACCGTCAAAACGGCTCCATTTTTTTGAAAATTAACAGATCCTTAAGAGATGTTTTATGAGCAATAGATTTTCAAATTACAACGATCAGGAATTAGCAGAAATTCATATTTTCCCTCATGGTCTTACTCCTGAAGAAAAGGATAACCTGATGAAGAAATGCGTGTTTTCATAATAAAGTTGTGGGAAGAAATGACAGAGGAACAGGAGACGCATGCAGAAGAATTGAGTCAGAAATATTTGACTGAGGATAATCTTAGGTCGTAATGGTGATTACTAAACACCCAAAGAATAGTTTTGAAACCAATGAGTTAGCAGAAGGTTCAGTATGTGCAAATTTTGCACATACTACCGAATACGGCAAAACCTACTCTACCAAATATGATAATCTGAAGGCCATAATAGCGGTTGATTATACCCGATCAGGTATAATTTTATTTAAACCCTTAGATTTAATACCTTATCGGGTATAAAAATAGCCAATATGCACATTTCCAAAGCTTATTGTCTAAGCGACTGGCAATGGTACTGAAGTATTGTGAAGTAATCATCGCATAAATTTGATCTGAAAGCTTTAGAAGCGAACTGAATTCGCCTTGCGGAATGGACAGCCTGTTCCGATGTATCGGAAGGATTCGAACCCTCGACCTTGGCGCTGATGGCGCCACAGGCATTCTAAGCAGCTTTTCGTAGATG
>JALONM010000093.1 GCA_025454925.1 Cytophagaceae bacterium | reverse complement strand
CCCTGGGAGCGAAAATTAAGCGCATCTGACAGGTAGATCTTTAGAAGAACACATATGAACGACAATAAAAAAAACCGGATCATTTCCGGTTTTTTTTATTGTCGTTAGCTCGCCTATTTAAACCGGCTTTTCTCCATGGAAGCGATGCGCAGGATGGCGAAAAAATCATGGATCGTAGATCCATGGCCGGTAACTTTCTGAAGACCCTGATTTTACTAATTGTTTCTCCATAGAAAAATTTCCATGGAGAAATTAGCTTATTTTTTCTTTTGGTTCTTCTTTGCTTCTTCCTGGGCTTTCATGGCATTCTCCATCCAGGATTGAAACTTGGATTTCTTTCCGGTTCCTGCCTGATAATTTTTCTTATTCTCATCCAGCTTGGCACGAATGGCACCTTCATCAACAAAACGACGAATGATCAGCTGCTGAGCAATACTCGCTATGTTAGACATCAAGTAATAAAAGCTCAAGCCGGCAGGCATGGTATTCAATACAAACAAGAAAATCAATGGCATTATGTAAGATACGATCTTATAAGGGCCTTGCATGGTCGACATTTGATTGTTATACCAGGTGTATACCAGGGTGGAAATCGTCATTAATATGGTAAAAATACTAATGTGTGAACCATAAAAAGGAATTGTAAATCCTAATTCAATCGGGTGATCGTAGGAAGATAAGTCGGATGCCCATAAAAATGATTGTTGACGCAATTCAAATGCCGATGGGAAGAAGGAAAACATGGCAAACAAAATTGGCATCTGCAACAATAACGGAATACAACCGCTTAAAGGATTTATGCCGAATTTCTGGTACAACTGCATTTGCTCACCTTGTTGTTTTTGCAGATCATCCGGAAAACGTTCTTTAATTTCATCCAACTCAGGTTTCAGTACTTTCATTTTAGCCATGGCTATATGCGACTTGTAACCAAGTGGGAGCAAGATCAAACGCAGCAAAATAACCAAGATGATGATGATGATGCCGTAATTGGATATAAATCCGGAGAAAAAGCTAAATACAGGAACCACAATATAACGGTTAATAACCCGTACAATCGGCCAACCCATTTCAACATTCTCTTCAAATCCATCGGTGATGTTTTTACAAACATCCAGTTTATTCGGACCGAAAAATAATTTAAACGAACTGGCACCATTGCGGGCATCAGCCACTGGAATCTCCATGCGGGCTTCCATCTTTTCGATGCCGGTAGTATCGCTCAAGTCTACATTGTTTTTTAAGGTAACCACTGGCATTGGATTCTTGGCAATACACGCGGAGGTAAAGAACTTATGTTTAAAGCCAAACCATTGCGTTGGCTTGGTGAGGGTTTTCTGGTTAGGTTCTAATGAAGTTGGCGTAAAGTCGTCAAAACCTTCTCCTGGCTGGTAATAGGTAACCGTAGCCAATTCACGGGCTTTGGTGTCGTCGTATTCCAGTTTAGGAAGATTGGCCTTCCACTCGTACACCATGGGCTTAGAAGATAAAATAGATTGAAGACCTATTATCTCCATCCGGTAACCAAGCACATAGCCGCTCGATGCATTTAAGGTATATACTTTATCGAAGTAATTATCCTTGTCCACCGCAATTCTCATGCGCACCACAGAATCCGATTCAAGGATAGGGGTAAAATATAACTCCGAGGTATTGATATCCTTGGTAGTTAATCGCAGAATGAGATCTTGAGAGAAATTCTTTTCGTTGCCTAAAATTAAATCCTTTCCATCAAACGATTTAAATTCATTCAGCTTTACTTCCGAAATGCTTCCTCCTTTGGTATTCAATGTGATTTGTAACTCTTTATTCTTAAGGGTTACATATTCTTGTTTTCCGCTGGCTGCATTAGAAAAGGCCCCATATTTCTGGGCATTCATAACTGCCAGCACTGAATCGGGCAGGGCAGGGGCTTCCACTCGGTTGCCGGGTGTTGCTTTTAAAGTGTCGGCTATAACCGTTGCCTGTGGTTGCGGAGTAGGTGTAATGTACACGTAAATCGCGAACAATATGGCAATAAGACTAAGGCCGATGATTTGATTTCTATCCATGATTTGAAGGATTTTCTTCTTGTATCGATTTCGGTTATTTTTTATTTATAGAATTTTCAATGGCGGCCTTTACAAACTTTACAAATAAAGGATGAGGGTTCAAGGCAGTACTTTTTAATTCCGGGTGAAATTGTACTCCTACAAAATGCGGATGATCTTTTAGTTCAACTATTTCTACCAATCCTGAATCTGGATTCAGTCCGGAGGCGAGCATGCCCGCTTTTACATAACGATCCAGGTATTTGTTATTAAACTCATAGCGGTGGCGATGACGTTCCGAAATCTTGGATTTGCCGTAAATGGAATAGGCCTTGGTTCCTTTTTGTATTTCGCATGGATAAGCACCCAAACGCATGGTACCGCCTTTCATCGTTACTTTTTTCTGCGACTCCATCATGTCAATCACAGGATTCGGAGTAGCAGGATTTATTTCCAGGGAATTGGCATCTTTTAATCCCAACACATTTCTGCCGAATTCAATAACGGCACATTGCATGCCTAGGCAAATTCCGAAGAAAGGGATTTTGTTTTCGCGAGCAAAACGAACTGCGGTAATTTTACCTTCCAATCCTCTTGAACCAAAGCCTGGTGCCACTAAAATTCCTTCTGAATTTTTCAGAATTGTTTCCACGTTTTCTTCGTTGATTCCTTCCGAAGATATCCACTTAACTTTCACCTTGCATTCATTCTCAGCCCCCGCATGCACAAAGGCTTCCGCAATACTTTTATAGGCATCAGGCAATTCTACATACTTACCTACAACTGTAATAGAAACATCACGGGTTGGATTTTTGAGTTTACCCAAAAAGTTTTTCCAGGCATCCAGATCAGGCTCATTTTTATGGGCAAGCTTTAATTTTGCCAATACACGTTCGTCCAGTTTCTCTTTCTTCATCAAAAGAGGTACATCGTAGATCGTTTCAGCATCGGTGGCTTCAATGACAGAATTTACATTGACATTGCAGAACAAGGCTATTTTTTTTCTTAGCTCGGTAGGAATCGGATGTTCTGAGCGACATACCAAAATATCCGGCTGAATGCCTGCTTCGGAAAGCATTTTTACTGAGTGCTGAGTAGGCTTGGTTTTTAATTCTCCCGCGGCCTTCAGGAAGGGTAACAAAGTCAGATGGATGACCAGGGTATCGGTAGGAGCTTTTTCCCATCGGAATTGCCGAACTGCTTCTAAAAATGGAAACGATTCAATGTCCCCAACGGTGCCGCCAATTTCTGTGATGATGATGTCGTATTCGTCTTTAGAAGAAAGGAGTTCGAAATTTCTCTTAATTTCATCGGTTATATGGGGTACCACCTGCACCGTTTTACCTAAAAAAGCGCCCTCCCGTTCTTTGGTAATTACATTATAATAAATTCTTCCGGTGGTAATATTATTGGACTTCGAAGTGGGGATATTCAGAAAACGTTCGTAATGGCCAAGGTCCAGGTCTGTTTCCGCACCGTCGTCCGTTACATAACATTCACCATGTTCGTAGGGGTTGAGGGTACCTGGATCTACATTCAAGTAAGGATCAAATTTCTGAATGGTTACCCGGTATCCGCGTGCTTGCAATAACTTAGCCAGCGAAGCCGCTACAATGCCTTTACCCAGAGAGGATGAAACGCCTCCCGTTACAAAAATGTATTTTACCGAAGATGATGCCGACATGGTCTTTCCCAATTACAGCCCGCAAACCTAATGTAAATACAGCTAAAACACAATGCTAAGCCCGGAAATGGGGATATCTTTGAGGCTGAAACCCTGATTAAACCGGCTTTTCTCCGGAGAAGTGAAGCGAACAATGGAGAAACTCTTGGATCATAAATCCATGGCCGCTAATCACGACAAAAAAACTTACGGGCTTATACAAGTATTTCTTCTGTCCGATGCCTGATGAATAGGGGGCCTGGCGGGTCGGGATACCATTTCCGGAGGCTGTATTCAATGGAAGGATGCAGGGTGCTACCAAAGAATGGTACCATTGCCTTGCCCAACGTTTTCTCTTTGTATGACTTTAAAAAGGTGGAAATAGCTACTTTAGGTACCACTAACCAGGCCTTGTAAATAGTATTTTTTATCGAAATAATAATTTACAGGAAGATATACCAATAAGAATTGCAAAATACTGAGCAAGGGGTAGGATTCAGCCGAAGGAATCAGCAAGGTAAGAAACAAGGAACTTAAAATTACCGCCACAATACCTGCCAGCGGCGGTACTATGCTTTGGAGCAAACGCTGGGGAACACTTTTATTACGTTGTATTTCATCCATTTCAGTAAGCAAATAATTGATAAGAACACTGGCCAGAAAGGATGCAAACACAGCCATTAGAAAAATTAATAAAATCCCCAGCAGCAGTACGACAAACAGGCCTACAAAAAATGAAACCAGGCTTTCTACCAAATTTCCGCCGCCCTTGGTCAGATGGTCGATGAATTCTACTGCCACCGCTTTTAAAAGAAACACCCCAATGATGGCCACCAGTAGGGTGATCAGCACGAATAATACCTGCTTTAGGGCAAAAAACATCAAATGCCTTTTTACGAGTTGTTCTTGGTTTATCGATTCCATATTCTTTAATACGATACTTTAAGTATAAGGATATCTCTGGTAAATTCAAATGGCAAGTGTTGCGAAGAATTCTTAGTTTTTCCATTGGGAGTAGAAAACGAAAAGAAGAACGCAGCCATGGGCGCAGGAATAAAGTTGTTCTTGCAGGACTTTTTTATTTGAAAAAAAATAAGTTGATTGGGTGTATAAACCTTACATCGCCCTATGCAATCCACCGCCCTCACGCCCGATCAATATGTAAAGGAAGTTCCAAGCGAAAGACTTCCAGTGATGAATGCCTTGCGAAATATCATTCAAACGAATTTGCCTGAAGGCTTTGAAGAAATAATTCAATACGGACACATTGCTTACGTGGTGCCGCATTCCCTCTATCCATCGGGGTATCACTGCGACCCGAAACAAGCCTTGCCGTTTATGAGCATTGCCTCCCAAAAAAACTTTATAGCCATTTATCACATGGGATTATATGCTGATCCCCTGATGATGGATTGGTTTGTAAAAAAATATTCCGAACACAGCAACGTCAAACTCGATATGGGTAAGAGCTGCCTGCGATTTAAAAAACCGGAACACGTACCCCTGGAATTAATAGGCGAATTAGCCTCAAAAGTAAGCCCTGCCAAATGGATTGCCTTTTACGAAGCCAACATTAAACGTTGATTGGAGTCCTTCCTCAGGAGCGTTTTCGCTTTAGTTTTTTCAGTACTTCCAGCACGGCACCAAATCCCAGGGCAAAACCTGCCGGTGCTATCCATTCCTGTCCTAGCAATGGAGCGGTATGCAAATACACTTGAAACCAGGGAATGTACATCATGCTTAGCAAAAGTGCCGAAGAGGCTGCTATACCATACCACAAAAAGGGATTACTCCAGGTGTATGAAGACCAGACAGGAGAAGAACTTCGTGTACAAAGCAATTGTACGAACTGAGTCAAGATGATGGTAAGCATAGTCGCTGTTAAAGCTTTTTCATGTTGCATGGGATCGGAAGCGGTTTGCAGGTAAACCAGAAAAAATGCCGCTACGGCCAGTGTTCCACGCAGAATACCGGAAAAGAATACTTCAGTCATCATCCTGCCATTCATCATTTGACCTTGCTTTCGCGGAGCTTGTTTCATTAAATTACGCTCGGCGGGATCCATGCTGATGGCCAGTAAGGGAAGCATTTCTCCGATTAAATCAATCAGGAGAATATGAATGGCTAAAATGATGGTAGGTAATTCCCAATAGATCCCTGCAAATCCAGATAGTACACAAATCAGTTCGGCAAGATTCGAACTCAAAGTAGCCTTAACGTTTTTCCGGATGTTCTGATAAATAGTTCTGCCTTCTTCAATAGCCACTACGATGGTGGGAAAAGAATCGTCGAGCAGCACCATAGAAGCCGCCTCCTGAGCAATTTTACTTCCTTTGCGGCCCATGGCAATACCAATATCCGCTTGCTTTAAACTTAAGGTATCGTTCACTCCGTCGCCGGTCACGGCTACCACATCGCCGATGTCTTTCAGCAAGCGGACAATGCGGAGTTTTTCTTCCGGGGAAACACGTGAAAAAATCAGGGTACGTTGTTGTAAAAATTCTTTTAGTGTTTCATCCGTTAACTGCTGAAGCTGTGTATCGCGAATTATTCGCGGCGCTGAACCATCGGCATTTTGCATGCCTATTGTTTCTGCAATCGAAGAAGCAGTCACCTCATTGTCTCCAGTAATCATTACCACCCGGATGCCTGCCGCAAATGCAGCTTGTATGGATTCTTGAATGCCGTCGTTGGGAGGGTCGGACATGGCTACGAATCCCGAAAAAACCAAGTCACGTTCTGCCTGTTCCTGGTTTTCTATAGCGTGAGGATCCTGTACATCGCTATAAGCCAGTGCAATAATGCGCTGACCTTGGGCTGCATACGAGGTGGCTAATTCCAACACATGCTTTTTATATGCATCCTGCATTGGAAAGGTGTGTTGCTGATCCTGATAATGGCTGCAAACTTCTAGAATGGATTCTACCGATCCCTTTACAAAAAGGATGTGCTTCTGATGATGCTTGCGCAAAACAGAAATTCGCTTGCGCGTAGAATCGAATGGAAAGATTTTCAGCAAGGAATACTCCTGGTCGATTGCCTCCAGGCTATAGCCCGCTTTCATGGCCAGGGTAGCAAATGCTCCTTCGGTGGGATCCCCAATGCAATGCCAGGTAGAGTGATTCGCATCCGGAGGATTTACTTTAGCGGTAGACGCTAAATAACCTGCCAGAAATGGAATTTTGCGATCACCAAGATTCAAGGGGTGCAGGGAATGCAGATGTAAATCAAAAATTTCACCTTGCGGTTGAAATCCATGACCCGTAATCTTGTAATCCATACCATTCAACCGGGCTACATGTATGGTCATTTCATTGCGTGTAATGGTGCCGGTTTTATCTGTGGCTATGACGGTGGTGGACCCTAAGGTTTCTACCGAGGACAATTGCTTTACAATGGCTTTACGTTTGGCCAGTCCCTGCACCCCCAAAGACAGGGCAACCGAAATTTGAGCGGGCAAACCCGATGGAACCATGGCTGCCGCCACACTGATCGCAAATACCAGAGCCGCTGAAATACTATCGTGTTGCCAAATACGAAAGGCAAACAATGCCATCCCAATAAAAAAACTGAATAAGGTAATTCGGTAGGCCAGCTTGTTCATTTCCTTTTGCAAAGGAGAATCATCAACCGCTATGGATTCAGAGCGATCGGCTATGGCACCCAATTGTGTTTGCATGCCAGTCGCCACCACCAGGGCTTTGGCTTGTCCTTTGGCAATAGAGGTACCCATAAACAATACGTTGTCCCAATCGGAGAGCGAGGATAGCTCGATGGAGTACTCCTGAGGACTTTTTTCTCTGGGAAGAGATTCGCCTGTTAAAATAAAATCGTTGGACGCCAAGCCTGTGGCGCTGACAATACGCAAGTCTGCAGGAACCCCTTCCCCTTCCTCCATCCAAACCAAATCTCCCGGCACTAAATCGCGGGCAGGAATTTCTATCGAACGTCCTTCGCGAATAACAATACATTTTTCATCGATCAGATTCCCCAGGGATTCCAAAATATTCTCGGATTTCCATTGTTGATAAAATCCGATCAACGCATTCAATACCACGATCGAAAGCAACACCCAACCATCGCGGTAAGAGCCCAGGTAAAAGGAAAGCAGCGAGGCTCCCAATAATAGCAGTACCAGCAAATTCCGGAACTGCTCCCAAAGCAGACCCAATAAGGTATGCCGTTTTTTCTTTAACAGTTGATTGGCACCGTGCTCAGATAATCGCTGCGCTGCCTGCGATGGACTTAATCCGGAAGAAAGAGAAGTTTGGAGTTGCTGCTCCCAGTAAGCCAAAGAGTGTTTGTAAAGCATCACTCAAATAAAAGAAAAGCAGGAACATTACCAATGACGAATATCCTTATCTCAGAAGTAATTTCCCTTGCTTTCAATTATAATAGTTTTACTTGCGGGTTGACTGAAGTTCCACCTTCACTTATGCCAGCACGTGCATGAATTCTCTTTCCACCGCATAATTCACTAGTTCCATATAACTTGCTTTTACATCCGGCTCCTCTAAGTCCTCCATAAGTTTCAGAAGTGTGGTTACATCAAATTCATAGGCGGGAGTTTGAAGATATTCATTCAATTGTGGACCTACTGTGCGGTAATAAAGTTTTTCCAGTGCATTTAAATCACCCGGAACCTGATCTACAAATTCATACTGTTTCCAACCTACCTGCTCCAACATGGTTGGAACCGTGTAGATATTAGGAATGCAGGCCTTGTTGGCCACCGTTAACTCTTGTATAGGCAGAGCCAAGGCTCTGGTTATTGCCTTGGCGGCATAATCTACCGGAATAATATTTAATCCTGAATGTTGGTTCATCAAGATCCGAATGGGCATATGGCCATACGCAGCTTTTGCTTTTAGAAAAAAAGCTCCAAATAAATAGAATACCAAAAATTTGGGAATTACATGGTGGGGGTGATCCATCAAACGACCGCAGATGATGCTCGGACGAACAACCTGCCAGGCAATACCGTGAGCCTCCGCGATTTGTTTTATCTCCCATTCTGTTTTGGCTTTGTAAGCTTCATAAGGATTCCGATAATCGGTGGAACTTTGTTGTAAATAGTTCTCTGAAATAACGCCATTTCGATGGCCTGTAGAAAAGGCCGTACTGATATACGTAATTTTATGTAGCTGCTTTAAAAATCCATGAACCAAATTTATGGATCCCAGGTAATTTACATGCCTTATTTCATCTTCGCTGCCAGCATTGGAGCCTAAATTTACGGAAGCTGCGCAATGTATCAAATGATACCGCTGCTCTTTTCGAAGCAATTGGGTAGCCTCAAACGTATTCCGGATATCAATATCAATGACACGAATGTGATTGGCTATGAGCCTGGGCAAATCCAATTCAGACAGAAACGAAGGAGCTACATTTTCCTGAAACAATTCCATAAAACGTTGAAAAGAGTTTTTCTCTTTTCTCGATCGAATTAAGACCAACACCGATCCTTCATACTGTTGATCGTGAATTTCTTTCAGTAATTCATATAAAATATGAGACCCCAGAATCCCAGTGGATCCGGTGAGAATGTAATGCGATGATTTTGATTTCATAATTGTTTTTAAGTATGCATCAAAGGTATTCGCTCCTTCTTTATCTCAATAATAAAGTTACTTACATGAATAGTACCTGCCCTTACAAAATCTTAACAAGACCCAGATAAGATAATTTCTTATCAGGAAAATGATGTAAACGACGCAAGTAATATGGTTTTGATAAAAAAATATCTTCGATTAAGGAATTAGTGTTCAACAGGTATTAGATAAAAAAACAGCAACACAAGATGCGTGGAGGTTAAAGGAATGGCATTCTTACAAAAGCCTTGGAGTAATAAAAGAAAACGTGAGGAAGCAGTTATAAAGGATAGAAAATACAAATGGCCCCTTGGGGCCATTTGCGTGTGATTCCGTTTGGATTCGAACCAAAGACCTACTGCTTAGAAGGCAGTTGCTCTATCCAGCTGAGCTACGGAACCCTTTTAAAGGATGGCAAAGGTAATAAATCAATGCATATTATCAAAATATCTGATTAATTTTATCCTTAGCCTGTCATCGCTGCATCAATGAGGTAATTTTTCTTTCATCATACCATAGGCAAAGGTCCCCAGGATAGCCGAAAACACGGCAACTATAAAGATCGGAAATCCATTTCCAATCAAGGCCATCATAGGTCCAGGGCATGCTCCTGTCAGTGCCCAGCCACAGCCAAATAAAATACCTCCTGGCAAATACCCTTTGTGGTACTTTTTATAAACCAGGTCAATGTTTTTACCACTGGTAGTTTTAATCCCTAATTTCTTAATCAAAAAAATCGACAACATACCCGTGAGCACTGCCGACCCTATAATGCCATACATGTGAAACGATTGAAAACGAAACATCTCCTGTATTCTAAACCAGGAAATCACATCCGCTTTGCTCAATACAATTCCGAAATAAATGCCAACCAACAAAAACGATATCTGTTTCATGTGCTTACAATGCAATTAGAAATGGTAAAAGAAGATGCGTTACCAACAATCCTCCGATGAAAAAACCGACGATGGCAATCAGGCTTGGCCAATTCATCATTGACAAGCCCATGATGGCATGTCCACTGGTGCAACCATCGCCGTAGCGCGAGCCAAAGCCTACCAAAAATCCACCCATCACAACAAAAATCAAGGTGCGAAGGCTACCCACTTGTTCCCAGGAAAATATCTCCTGAGGTCCAATGCCGGAGAGGTTTTGTAATCCAAGTGCTTTCAAATCCTCCAGCGTGGCCGCCGATAGGTTGACTGTGGGAGTAAGGAATAGTCCGGCAATAGCACCGCCCAGCAAAATACCGGCAAAAACAAGAAGGTTCCAGCGCTCCTTCTTCCAATCGTAATTAAAAAACGGAGAAGCGTTCGGTACACACATAGAACAAATGTGACGCAGGTTGGACGACAGACCAAATTGCTTTCCGTCTATGAGTAATAAAAGAGGAACCATTAATCCGATTAAGGGACCGCTGACATACCAGGGCCAGGGTTGCCAAAGAAATTCAAACATGAGTACCAGAAATTAATTGTTCTACGAAGATACTGAATTATTCCTTCCTCTGCCACGATGCTCTTTTCGGTCATGTAAGAATGTACTCACATTGTCATTAAATGTAGAAGAAAAATTTCGTCTCGAAAAGTAGAAAATAAAAAGCTCTTCAATAGGATAGGAGGGACGTGGATTAATTTTCGCTGCAAGTGAAAGAATTTATGTAACTTGAAAACAAAATTGATACCTGCTTGTTTTACAGGTATTAGTACTTGAACATATGGCTTCTAAGAAAAAAGTAATAGTTATCGGAAGTGGTTTTGCTGGTTTGTCATCGGCAGCATATTTAGCCAAAGACGGACATGAGGTAACATTGATAGAAAAGAACAGCACGCTGGGAGGCAGAGCACGGCAGTTTGAAGAAAAAGGATTTGTGTTCGACATGGGACCGAGCTGGTATTGGATGCCAGAAGTCTTTGAACGATTCTTTAACAACTTTGGAAAAAAAGCTTCCGACTACTACCATCTCGAGCGACTAGATCCTTCTTACCGGGTATTTTTTGAAGATGAAAAATGGGACATTCCCGCCGACTTTGAAGCGCTAAAAAAACTCTTCGATAAAGTAGAGCCTGGAAGCAGCAAAGAACTGGAATCGTTTCTGAAAGAAGCCAAATACAAATACGAAACAGGGATGCACGATTTTGTGTACCGCCCATCCTTGAGCATTACCGAATTCCTCGATGTGCGCATCCTGGGTGCCTTGTTTAAAATGCAATTGTTCAGCAGCATTTCTTCCGAAATAAAAAAGCGCTTCAAAAATCCTAAGTTGCGCCAACTGATGGAATTTCCGGTACTCTTTCTCGGGGCTAAACCCGAAGAGACTCCCGCACTTTACAGCATGCTCAATTACGCCGATATTCAGCTGGGAACCTGGTATCCTAAAGGCGGCATGTTTAAAGTGATCGAAGGCATGGTAGCGGTCGGAAAAGCACAAGGTGTGAAATTTCTGACTTCCGTAGAAGCCAAATCCATCGAAGTGAATAATGGCATCACCAAAGGCATACACACCAACCAGGGCTTCATGGAAGCCGACGCCGTAGTGGCGGCTGCCGACTACAATTTCGTAGAGCAACGTTTGCTCTCACCGGAATACCGCATGTACAGCGACGATTACTGGCAAAAAAGAAAATTGGCCCCTAGCTGCTTGCTTTACTACATAGGCCTCAATAAAAAACTCGAAGGCATGTTGCACCACACGCTTTTCTTCGATGCTGACTTTGGCCAGCATGCCATAGAAATTTACGACCGCCCCGATTGGCCTAAAAATCCTTTGTTCTATGTTTCTACCACCTCCGCCAGCGATCCATCGGTAGCTCCGGCCGGAAAGGATAATCTATTCCTTCTGATTCCCACGGCGGTAGGATTGAAAGAAGACGATAGCATCAAACAACATTACCTGACCGTAATGCTCGATCGCATTGAAAAGCACACCGGACAGCGTTTGCACGAAAGCATTGAAGTATGTAAAATTTTCAGCGGACAAGATTTTGTAAACGACTACAACTCCTTCCGTGGAAATGCCTATGGTCTCGCGAATACTTTATTCCAGACAGCCTTTCTGAAACCAAGAATGAAAAATAAAAAAATAAAAAACTTATATTTCGCCGGTCAACTCACCGTGCCTGGTCCAGGGGTACCACCCTGCATTATCTCCGGCGAAGTGGCCGCTCATTTATTAACCAAAGAAATGAAATAATATGTTTGAGCTATACGAAAAAGTTTCTTTTCTGTGCAGTAAAACCGTTACCAAACAATACAGCACTTCCTTTTCTGCGGGCATAGGATTGCTTTCCAAAGAATTTCGCG
>JALONM010000128.1 GCA_025454925.1 Cytophagaceae bacterium | reverse complement strand
ACACCCATTTCTCCCTCTATACGCTTGATCTCTACAATTCCTTCATGTTCCTCCAGGGCCGCTTTCCTCTCCTCGAAACTGTGCTTTCCAGCGTTTTCTTTTTGCATTTCCAGGTATAGTAAAATTTCATATTGCGCTGCGCTAATCCCCTCAGTTGAATTGGCTTCATTAAGATTTTTTAGTTTTATTTGAAGTACAGGATCGTTGTCTTTTTCTTTATCAAGAAAATCTGTAAAATCCTTCTCCTCAAACTTGCTCTGGTCTACTTTTACGCGGGCAAGTTCGTTGCGGTATTTATTTCCCACTTCGTAGTCTTCTTTTATAAAATCCGCACTTTTGATGTAAAAAGAGGCCCATTGTTTGGGGTTTTTAAACATAGACATCATCAGCAATTGTGTTTTTCGCAAAGCACTCGCTATGTTACGCTCGGGGTCTTTGAAGAGTTCGGCAAAAAAGACATAGGTGAAATATGGCTGCACAGAGTCTTCTACCTTCCAGTAGTTGCCCAGGGCATTGTCGGCACCTGCTTTTAGTGCCGCTTCTACCAGCGACATATGTTCTTTCTCTGCAGGAGTCCAGTTAGAGGCCAGGCCACTCTCACAGGCCGATAAATCCATTAGAAACATTCCACTCAAATCCAGCTTCTGCATGTCCGACACGGTGAATTTTTCATCCTCGGAGGTCGAAGTGCTGCCTTCCTTAAATCCTTCCTGTGTTAGAAAATAGGATTCGTGTTTATTTTTTTCTTTCTGACCTTCATACTCTTTGAATTTTTCATTTTTCCCACTTCCGTGCGATATTACCTGTCCTACTTCTTTTCCTTTGAAGGGATTTTTTTTGAACTCCTCTTTTGACGTTTCCTTCGCGTATACGCTGGCATAAGAAATACCATGCTGCGACATTACTTCCTTCATAAATTTTTGTTGGAGCGGAGCAGCCGGAAGGCCTTTATTGCTGCGTTCACTTCCGTCAATCTGCGCTTCAAATTCTGTGATGGCTTTAGTCTTGCTTCGGTCTTGATCTGTTTTTTCTATGGCAATACCTTTGAGATCAAATACTTCTCGTCCATCTTGTATTTCAACTTTATCTTTATTTAACTCTTTAATTTGTTGATACTTTTGGTCGTATTCACTATCGCTTATAAGTAGTGGAAAGTATGACGATAAAGTAGCTTGATCTTCCGGATTCTTGTATTGGCGCTTATAGTAATGATATACTTCCGTAACGATTTCTCCGATAGACTTAGGGCGATTCACATTAAAAAAACGAATGTTGTGATTCTCGTTCCATAATTTCAATACATCAAGCTCATCTTTGGTAACAGGAATGTTTAATGTTTCGCCAAGTTTGACCGGCTTTGCATTTCGGACATTTTCTTCGTCGTTGACTACCACAAGTCTGTTGTTGAAGCCAGCAATTTCGAAAGCTTTGTCTTCAAAGTATTCATCAAAGTCATCGAAGATGGGAAATAGTTCGCGAGTAATGCCAAAGTAGCCAATATCTTCTTTGGTAACATTATATTTTATGGTAACATCTTGAGTTGAATTCAATCCTGCCACTATAGCGGGATGCAGGGCATTGGGGCGCTCCGGAATCTTATTTAATGGTTCCGTAGATGTTTTTGTTTCCTCGTTGGTAGTCTTGAGAGTACTTTCTCTGGAAGTTTCAATTGGTTTTTTTTCCAGTGTTGAGAAATCATTGCGCTTTTTTTTCTTCTCTTTTCTCTTTTTACGCTTTCTTTCTTCCTCTTTATCCTTGCCCTTATCTAAAATTCCCATAGCTTAATTTCGTTTGATGAGAGAACTTGAATTTCCTTTGTTTGCAGATCGTAATTTTAATTTATATTCCACTGCGAGTATACATCTTTTCAGATCGTCGGTGCTGATGGTCGTCCTTCCTGCTTTCAAGGTAAGAATGATGGCACGGTCTACGATGCCTACAATGTAGGCCGGAGAAATGGGGACGGATATTGTTAAATGCTCCAGAATATCCGGTTCTTCCAGAGGAAGTTCATCGGGAATAAGGCTCCTCCAGAATTGAAGCATTTGCTCGTTGGAGGGTATCTTAAATTTAATTCCTACCTCAAATCGGCGGTCGTATGCTTCGTCCAAATTATTTTCGTGGTTGGTGGCTACCACCACAATGCCGTTAAAGCGTTCGATGCGCTGCAACAGGAACGCGACTTCCTGGTTGGCGTAATGACTGTTTGAACCACCTTCGGTTCGTTTACCAAGCAAGGCATCTCCTTCGTCGAAAAACAGAATCCAGTCTTTATTTTCTGCAATGTTGAAAAGCGATGACAAACGTTGGTTCGTTTCTCCTACATACTTACTTACTACAGCGCTTACATCAATGCGGTATACATCGCGGTTCAATAATTTTCCCAGCAGAGATGCACTCAAGGTTTTGCCTGTCCCTGGATCTCCGTAAAAAAGAATGCGGAACCCTGGACGTTTGTGCTTGAAAATGGAAAAGCGCACCAAGTCATTAATGCGCAGCAATCGCTCTTTCAATTCGTCCATGGCCACCGCGGTCGAAGGCTCTAACACTAACTCCTCCCAGCCCAGATTGGTGGTGATGGGGGTTGCCGGGAACTCAGTACTGAATCGTGGTTTATACGGACGATTCAGAATAAACATGTCCCGGTAAGAGGGGGCCACGGAGAGTAAATTCAGGTTTGGAATATTAACATCTGCCAAGGGCGTTTGCTCCAAAATACTTTGACGATAAAATAAATGCTCGGTATCGAAAAGTTCCAGGTATCGTTGAATTTCTGCATTGTTTTCTCCTGCCAGAAGAATCAGTGCTGTTTGCACCGTGGGAAGTAAACAAATACTGTCTTCTTGATTATACAGCCGATATTTGCGGATCAACTCTTTGGAGCCAGCGAAGTTGTCGAGCAGAGCGGGATTGATGTATGGTGCAATGGACAAGGCTAATATTAAACGTTCTTCGCGGCTAAGCTTTTTTTCGTTTACAAACCTTCCGTATACCGTATCATTCGATAAAATCGGAGGCTCTACCACGGGCACAGTTTGTCCTGCAACGGTTTCCCGAATATATACTTCTAACCAATGTAAATCCCAGAACAAATCAGAACTAAGCATGGAGATATTAATTTATGATCTAAAATACGAAAAATATAAGAAATATTCGACGTGGAATCGGATTCCGATTTTCGTTGATTTTTATTTAGACAGCATAGCTTGTAACAAAAGCGGCAGGCTCACCATCAGAGAGCGTTTCCGCAGTAATTTTCAAGGAATATTGTTCGGGTAGAATGATTTCGACTCGTAGTAAATTTTCAAATGTATAATCTATCTTAAACTCAACATCTACGATGTTGATACCATTTGTTTATGCAGCTAAATATGCAACCACTGCCTAGCTTTTATTTCGTATTCTAATTCAATTCTTTATTTTGG
>JALONM010000092.1 GCA_025454925.1 Cytophagaceae bacterium | reverse complement strand
GATCCATGAGCTTTCTCCATAGTGCGCTTCGCTTCTATGGGGAAAAGCCGGCTAAACATAAGGGGCTTCGGAAAATATGTTCCGAAGCCCCTTATGTTTGATGTCGTAAGTGAGTAGTATGAAAATTACACGCGCAAATCCAGAATACGATCGTCGGCATTTACGGTCGCTTCAAAAATATTTTCACCATGTTGGGAAGCATCCAGTCCTTCTTTTTCTTCTTTACTGCTTACGCGCAATGGGGCTATGAGATTGGTAAGCATTAATAAACCATAAGATCCGCCAAAGGAGAATAAAATAACCAATACTAGCGCTACCAAATGCATCAGAAATAATTCTGTTTTTCCATAAAACAAACCTTCTCCCAACCCATCGGTAACCACTGAGTTAACAGCACCGTTAGCAAAAATTCCGGTAAAAATCATTCCGGTAATTCCACCCAAACCGTGACAAGGAAATACATCGAGGGTATCGTCGATGTTGATACGCCCCATCAGATGCACTACGATGTTACTTACCAGACTAGCCGCCACACCTATAAATATGGCTGCGGATATCGTTACAAAACCTGCCGCCGGAGTAATGGCAACCAGCCCTACTACTACTCCAATGCAAAAGCCCATGGCCGAAGGTTTTTTACCTTTAACGGCATCGTACAAGATCCAGGCCATGCCGGCAGCGGCAGCCGCGGTATTGGTGGCTGCAAAGGCAGATACGGTTACCAAGCCTGTAGATAAATATGAACCGGCATTAAAACCAAACCATCCAAACCAAAGCAATCCTGTTCCTATCAATACATATGGAATGTTGGCAGGCACCATTTCTGATTTTTCACGGCGTTTGCCCAAGTAGATGGCGCCGGCCAAGGCTGCACAACCGGCAGAGATGTGCACGACGGTTCCTCCTGCAAAATCCAATACCCCCAACTTCAACAACAATCCTTCCGGATGCCAGGTCATGTGCGCCAAGGGTGCATAGATAAGCATGCTGAACAAACAGGCAAATAAGATGTACGAAGTAAAACGGATGCGCATGGAAAAGGAACCTGTGATCAATGCAGGTGTAATAACAGCGAATTTCAATTGAAAGAATGCGAATAAAACGAGAGGAATGGTTGGGGCTAACTTCCAGGGCTCACCATCGAGTACGCCTCTAAACATAAAATGGGTAAATGGGTTTCCTATGATTCCGTACTCTCCGATTTTAATGGATTCGCCAAATGCCAGACTGTAACCGACCACAATCCATAATACCGAAATAATACCCATGCAAACAAAACTCTGAAGCATGGTGGAAATAAGATTTTTGGCATTTACCATGCCTCCGTAAAACAATGCCAGTCCGGGAGTCATGATAAGAACCATGGCTGATGCTACCAACATCCAGCCGATATCGCTGGCCACGTATTTTTCTGAATTTTTTAAAACGGAAGCTGTATTGGGTGAAGCATCAAATACAAGTGCCAGGATGGCTATACCAATTAAAACAAAGAAAGGTATAATAGATAGTTTTGTCTCTTTATTGGACATAGTTGTGCGATTAGAATCAGACTTAAACCAAAGTGATTCAAAAATATACCTTTTTTACAAAAAATGCATAAAAAAAGATGTCGAAACCTTACAAAAGAGATCTTTTTTTGAGAATTTGATAAAAAACAAAAGGAGAAAGAGGAAAAATACCAAAAATTACCGCGGAAGTACCTATCCATTTTCAGCCCTACTCTAACTCTTTGATGTATTTGGCGCAGATCGCTTTTATTCGGGCACCCTTTTGATAATCTTGTACCTTTTTCAACCAAACTACCCCATCTTTTCTGAGGTCAGAATCAAGTAATCGTAAATATTCACCGAAATAGCCTATAAAATAATACAAGGGTCGGCCGTTTAGCTTAAGTAATTTCTCTTTGAACCAGGCATATTGATTTTTATTTTTTGAGCTTAAATGATACTCGGCTACTACTTTTACGATTTCCCATGGCAACAGTGCTTCATACTTCTGAAGCACTTGATCTTTGGTCGGATCTTCCAGTCGTAGAAAAAACTTCATTCCGGTAGCCTGCACATACCAGGAATTGGCTTTCATGGCTTCCTGGTAAAGGGAGCTATAATCCTGAAGACTAATGGATGCCAGCAGTGACAATGCGTATCCCCGGACTTTTGGCTTAGGATCTTCCAAGGCTATTTTCTTTAGAATGGGTAAAAGTTCTTGAAGAGCTGGATACGGATAAATACTTAGTTGAGAAAGAGCCTGCAAGCGGATTGCCCAAATACTATCGACCAATGCTTCTTTAAAAACGGCGATGCGTTCATTCTTCAAAAATGGGTTGTGGGATTCGGTTTGTTCAGGATTGGCAAATAACCATTCCAGCGCCGAGGAGCGGGCTTTGTAATAGGGATGATGGCGCCACTGATGTATCCATGCGGCCTCCTCCTTTTCATAAAAAATTCTACCTAACAACTGAAACTCCGCATCTAAAACCACATTGTCGGGCTTGGAGGGTACCGGTACTTCTACCCATTGTTCTCGCTGTCGAACCCATACGGTCTTACGATATGATTTCCCTCCTATCCACCACTCCACTTGCATAGGCAATTGATACGCCGAAACTCCAATCGTTGTATCCTGCACCTGCTGAACGTATATTTTTAGTTTACCTGGTACATACTCGTGCCGGGCCTTTAATTCAGCATGCCCTGGTTTAAAAAACCATTGATTAAAAAACCAATTTAAATCCTCACCACATACTTCTTCAAAAGCCAAACGCAAATCATGAATTTCTACTGTTTTATATTCGTTGCGTTTTAAGTACAGGTGCAAGGATTCAAAAAAGGCTTCGTCTCCAAGATACTTGCGAAGCATATGCAATACCCGTCCTCCTTTATTGTAACTATGGGCATCAAACATTTCTTCTTTATCTTCATAATGATAGCGAATCAAAGGATTCTGCTGCTCCTGGGCTTCTTGCAAATATCCATCCTCTTCCTCTTCGTCGTGAATGTCGGCCTCGGCTCTTCCGTATTTGTATTCTTGCCATAAATATTCCGAATAATTGGCAAAAGACTCGTTCAAAGGGAGGTTTGCCCAGGACTCACAGGTCACAATATCGCCAAACCACTGATGAAATAACTCGTGTGCGATGATACCATCCCAACTCCTGTCGGCAAGGGCATTGGCATCGCATTGCAATTCTTCCATGAAAACAGAAGCAGAAGTATTTTCCATGGCTCCCGATACAAAATCGCGCACGACCACTTGTGCGTACTTTTCCCAGGGGAAAGGATAGTTTAACCGTTTCGAAAAGAACTCTATCATTTCAGGGGTGTGCTTAAATACCACAGGGGCGTTGGCTGCATATTCACGCTCCACCAGGTATTGCACAGGCTTGCCTCTCCAGGTCTCAGTATGCTCGGCAAATTCACCAATGGCAATCATGAAGAGATAGGGGGCATGTGGCAATTGTTGTTTCCAAATCTCTGTTTTCGTTCCATCCGGATTTTCTATAACCGATATGCGTTTCCCATTGCTCAGCACCGTTTGTTTTTTTTCGGCCGTGATGATCATTTCCTGGGTAGTTTTTTCATTGGGACTATCAATGGTGGGAAACCAACAGGAAGCGGACTCAGTTTCTCCCTGAGACCAGACCTGACGAGGCTTAAAAGGAAATTCTTGCCGAGGATTAATAAAATACAAGCCTCTGTTATCGGTAATGGCATCGCTGGCGGTAGCCTTTACTTTTGAAGGCTGTGCGGTGTAGCGTATTTTCAGACGAAGTGTATCGAAACGCAGATAGGCTCTGGATAAGGCAAGTTTCAGCTTAAGGCTATCGTATCGATATTGAACCGGAGACCAGCTTCCGTTTTTCCATTCTTCTATGCCATGGAGGCGCATATACTTAGCATCCAACCATAAAGAATCCTGCTTGTAAAACCAGGGTTTCAATTGAAGTTCCGCTGTAGCATCCATTTCCTGAGCCTGCCAATTCATGAAGAGGGCGATGCGAGTATGCAGCAAATCCCATTGATGTGTGGTACTTGCCTGATAAGGGCCTTTGCTGATATGAATACTGGCTTTTTTAGACTCCTCTGCCGCTGCGCCTACTGGTAGTGCTGATTGCGTTTTACAAGAAACAAAAAAGAAAAAAGAAGTGAGGCACAGAATTGCTCTGCCTGCGAATGTCGTTATCATCCCTATTTAAATTATCCCGGTGTGCTAAATTCCGAAATTTTTAATGATCTGCCTACATTATTCAATTTTTTTCGTGCATATTAGATCACTTTCCTATTTTACATAAAGGAACATTATGCCCAACATTATTCACAACGACCTTTCCTTGAATGTTGACCCGCAAGGCCTGAACCCTGACCTGCAAGTGCTGCCCAAAGGGCCGGGAGAATATACTGTCATATTTCATCACCAAGTATACCGGATCCGCCTGGAAGATCTGGATGGGAAAGGGAACTGGCGCGTTTACCTCAACGATAAAATCGCTGAAGTGGAATGGAAAGAGGACATACAGGTAATGTTGGATAAACTTGGCATGAATGCCCAGTCGCTCGCCAGTGCCAAAGAAATCAAAGCCCCTATGCCAGGTTTATTGCTCGACATACCCGTTCATGTGGGCCAACATGTACTCGCCGGACAAGTGTTAATGATTCTGGAAGCCATGAAAATGGAAAACCTCATCAAAAGCCCTATCGAAGGAACGATTAGCTCCATTGAGGTTCAAAAGGGAAATAAAGTTGAAAAAAATCAACTATTGCTACGATTTGAATAATGATACGTAAGCCGTGCAGCGCTATTAATTTACTGTAAATCAAAAAATTATTTTCAACTTCTAGCAAGCACAGAGGCACGCTCCGGCAGCTCATTGATGCCTTATATGCACGGAACATTTACCTTCTTTGTGGCATCTGTGCTGTATCACCAATACTTTTCCTGACAAAAAACTTATCCACTTTATTTTACAAGTTTTCATCAAGGTCGGTTCTATAGTCTGCAAAAACTAAGGATTACAGCCTCCCTGGAAGCCCCATGCAAAGGGCGGTTCTTTCTATTGAAAAATGGGGTTTAGGAGCCAGGTAAATGGATAGAATGCCTCGCATGTAGGGTTGTGATTTTAAGAATTTTAGATTAGGTTTGCTTGGTTTTGTGTCTAGTATTTGGAAGATGAATGTATCCATATAATTCATCCCAGACTTGATGCAGGAATTGATTCCTGAAAGGCAAAAAAGACTTGCTCTGACGTTGTCCCGCAAGCGCCGCGTTTAGGAAAATTTCTATTCAGGGTACTATACAAATTGTCTCAGAGGTACTAACAGATAAAACATAACAGGCGATGAAATACAAACGAATATTGCTGAAGCTTAGTGGCGAAGCGCTTATGGGCAACCAGAATTACGGCATTGATCCGGCAGTACTTAGCAGGTATGCAGAAGAGATTAAAGCGGTAGCAGATAAAGGTGTTCAAATCGCAATCGTCATTGGTGGAGGAAATATCTACCGTGGTATGCAAGCTGAAGGAATGGGAATAGACCGTGTGCAGGGCGATTACATGGGTATGCTGGCCACTGTCATTAACAGTATGGCCTTACAAAGTGCCCTGGAAAACGTAGGTCTATATACTCGCCTTCTATCGGGAATAAAAATGGAACAAGTATGCGAACCTTTTATTCGCAGACGCGCGGTAAGGCATTTGGAAAAAGGGCGTGTGGTAATTTTTGGTGCCGGTACCGGAAACCCATATTTCACCACTGACTCCGCGGCTAGTTTGCGCGCCATTGAGATCAACGCAGAGGCCGTTTTAAAAGGAACCCGGGTGGATGGAATTTACACCGCCGATCCGGAAAAAGATCCTTCCGCTACGCGTTTCTCTACCATCACTTTCAAAGATGTGTATGAGAAAAAATTGAATGTAATGGACATGACTGCCTTTACCTTGTGCCGCGAAAATGGCTTACCTATTATCGTATTTGATATGAACAAAAAAGGCAATCTACTGCGCATTGCCGAAGGACAGGATGTAGGAACTCTGGTTAGTATCAATTAAATCTAAATTTTAATACAGGAATAAATTACGACACAACATGGAAGAGATCGATTTGTATTTGGATGATGCTAAAGAATCCATGCAAAAAGCGTTGAAACATCTGGAACAGGAACTCACCAAAATCCGGGCAGGCAAAGCTTCTCCCAATATGCTCGATGGCATTATGGTAGAATACTATGGCACGGCTTCACCTATTCAGAATGTTTCTTCCGTTTCTACTCCCGACGCCAGAACCCTAGCGATTAAAGCATGGGAAAAAAACATGATCACCACGATTGAAAAAGCCATCCGGGACGCTAATCTCGGTTTCAATCCGCAAAATAATGGAGAGCAGATCATCATAAATATTCCTCCCCTTACAGAAGAGCGTCGTAAAACCTTGGTAAAACAAGCTCGTATTGAAGGTGAAAACGGCAAAGTTCGCGTGCGCGGCATTCGCAAAGATACCAACGAAGAACTTAGAAAATTGCTCAAAGAAGGAGCCAGTGAAGATGCCGTTAAAATCGCGGAAGAAAAGGTGCAAAAAATGACCGACGATACTATTCACACCATCGATGGTATTCTTGCCAAAAAAGAGTCCGAAATCATGACCATCTAACAAAGGAGAAGTATACTGCTTCTCCTTTGTTCGTATTCAAATACTCCTCACACATTGAAATTACGCACCCAGATATTACTTATCTTTTTAATCAATTCCAGTCTTGTGGTATTGATTTCGGGTTGGGTATATTACATGAGTGCCCGCAACATTCTCCAGGAAAAAACCATCAACGAGTTAAAGACTGTATCAAAAATAAAATCAGACAGAATTGGTACTTTTATAAAAAACTGTTACTCACAATTTGAAGTATTACGAAAATCCAAAAGCTTAAATACTAGCCTGCAGCTATTCGCCAGCGACACATCCACCCTGGCCAGGATCGACGTGTTTCATACCCTACTCGAAGCCAAACAAGACATGGAAGGCATCAACCGGGCCATGGTAATTGATTCTATGGGTGAAGTGGTGATCAGCTCGAATCCCGGACAAACCCGGCAAATTACTTACTCGGATTATATCCAACATTATTTAAAAAAGGGTAAAACAACACACGATTACCGCTACGATGAAAATGAACAACTCAACTTCGTCCTCATTGGGCTTATTGCCAAAAACTATTTCTTCGTAGTGGAATACGATATAAAAAGTTTGCTCGCTGTAACCGAAGACTATACAGGATTAGGGAATACCGGCGAAACCTTACTGATCGGCAAAGACTCATCCGCCGCTCTGCTCTACCTTACGCCTCAGCGCTTTCACAACAAACCCTTGGTGAACATCCCTCAGTCCGAAACCGACTTGATTAACAGCCTTGCCAATCAACACGGCATTGGAAACTTCCGGGAAATAACCGACTACCGGGGTAAAATTGTATACGCCTCCGTAAATACGGTGCCTCTGGTAAATTGGACGGTGATGACAAAAATTGATAAGTCGGAAGCGCTCAATAATATTGAAGAAACTAAAAAAGTAACCATCATCACCAGTGGATGTATTGTTATTGTGGTCTTTCTGCTGATGTATCTATTTGCCTATTTCCTGGTGCGCCCCATCAACGAATTGGCTGATACCGCCACGCTGATCAGTGAAGGGGACTATGACCAACGGGTACTCGTGCGAAATAAACACAATGAATTGGGAAGATTGGCTCAGGCATTTAATGATATGACCGACAATCTGATTTTTTACCAGGAAGATTTAAAAGATAATTTAAGAGAACTCGACCGTTCTAATGCGGCCCTGGACCGCTATGCTCACGTGGTTTCACATGACTTAAAAACTCCGCTCAATACCTTGGAGGGAACGGTCAACTTGCTTCGCCTGGAACTGGAAGACAAACTCAATCCTTCTCAAAAAGAAGTGCTTGATAAAATGGCTGAACAGATCACTCGCATGAAGGGAATGATTCGTTCGGTATTGCAGTATGCCGCGTTGAAAAAACAAAAAGGAATTGTAGAAACCCTGGACCTTAACGAAGTGCTAGACTTTGTAAAACAGAACATTCACATTCCATCTCACATACGGGTTTACGCCGAAAATCAGCTTCCTACGCTGCAAATAGAGCGAATACTGATGGTTCAGGTATTGCAGAATTTAATCGGCAATGCTGTAAAATACATGGACAAACCTTCGGGTGAAGTGCGCGTTTCGTATGCAGCAAAAGATCAGTACCATGTCTTTTGCATCCGCGACAATGGCCCTGGAATTCCCGACGAATTCAAAACTAAAATCTTTGATTTGTTTCAAACCGGCAATGTGAACAAGTCATACGAAAGCACCGGCATCGGTCTTTCGATAGTAAAAAACATTATTGAAGAAAAAGGCGGAAAAGTATGGGTGGAATCCGAGCGCAATGCGGGTACATCTTTCTTTTTTACTCTTCCTCTTTCATAGGCTTTTATCAGCAGAAAAACCACCCTCTCTACACAAGGTTAGTACCTAAAAAACAAATCGAATTGGAAAGGAGTTGTTGTTCCACGAACGCTTCTTCACAGCCTTTAATGATGGCAACTTGTCGGGCGAGCTGTTCCAGCGTACCCGCAGGGGCTGTATCCGTTTCGAGTACAATTTTATCGAAAGGGGTTTCTTCCAATACCTGCTTCAGGTGCGGCAAGCGCAGCAAACTGGCTCCAAACGAAAAATAGCATCCCAGCTCAGAAAATTTTCTCATCCAGGCAACACTTCCTGTAAAACCATGCAAAAGCACAGGAGTTCCCGGAAGAGAATGTCGCAATTGCCAGCACGCCTCGTAGGATTTTACCAAATGAAGAATGACAGGAAGCTGGAATGTTTTGGCTAATTCCCATTGGTACAACAACGCCGCGCGCTGAATGCTCAAATCAGGTCCACGCAGCGCATCCAAACCGCACTCCCCCAGGCCCAGGCAGTGTGGTAACTGTAAAAAAGGAATTAATTTTTCAGCATTAGCCTTCCAGGTACTTGCTTCTACATACCAAGGATGAAGACCTACGGTAAACCAGGAAGTTTCGGGCAGCGGTTGGTGTATATCGAAACTCTGCACATGCGCATGGGCATGGGCCTGATGTGTATGTATGTCCACCAGCATTAACTAGGCAGTGGGTTGACACGAATAAGTAGTTGCAAAAGTTCAGCGCTGTAACTCAACACAAAACCCCAGAAGAGAGCACTCAACAACATTTGAAAAACAATGGACCGCTTATCCGCACCAAAGCTATTGGCAATCAAAGCGCCACCGATAGGTGAAAAAAGTACCGGGGTTAGAAATGCCACTCCAGGTAATCCAAAGCGCCGCCAAATTCTTACTTTGCGTCGGTTAGAGGTAGTAAATAACTTACGGTTCTTATAAAATCTTTTCAAAACAAACCGGCGAAAAGGTTCCCCTAGCCAATAAGAGAACGTTGTAATGATGGTAACCATACCCGCCGCACTTACCAAGGCTGTAATCCAGGGACTAAATCCCAGTTTTGCTCCTGTACCAATGCCCAAAATAAACTTGAGCATACTAAGGCCAAAAACAAGTGCTCCATGCAAGATCTGCTCCATACCCTCTATGTATTCCTGTCTGTATTAGATAAACGAATTTATGCCGAAAAAAAGTTTCTTATATCCTCCCACTTTAACAGCGAATAAACCCATTTGAACGTGGTAATCCTGGAAGGCTTACTGCATCAGGCGTTTGGTGAAACCGCCGACATTTTTATCAGGCAAAAAACAGAGTAATTAAGCATATCCTGGTAATTGGCTTTTACCCCTTCCGAAACGAGCGTTACACCTGCATTATCTTCTATTTGTTTCACACGGTATAACTTCATAAGAATAATATCGGTGATGCTGGATATCCTCATTTCGCGCCATGCCTCGCCATAATCGTGATTCTTATCCAACAGCAGTCTCAACGTTTCATCGGCATAGCGAGTATATAATTGTTCGGTACGCTCTACTCCCAATTCCATCGGATCGGATGCTTGCAACTCCAATTGCATCATGGCGATGAGGGAATAGTTGATGATGCCTACAAACTCATCCCGCAAGCCGTCTGCCACCTTTTGCGTCCCCTTTTCCTGTATGGAACGGATGCGCTGTGCTTTGATGTAAATTTGATCGGTAATGGATGGAAGGCGCAAAATACGCCAGGCAGTGCCATAATCAGAAGTCTTCTTTAAAAACAATTGCTTGCACTCCGCAATTATTGTTTTGTATTCTTGCTCGGTTTGATTCACGATGCTTTATACTCTTGAAAAAAATCCCTATATTACTTTGGAGCTAAGGCCCATACACAATGAGCACTAAAGATACGGCATTTTACCAAAAAAAAACATTAAACCTCAAAGGTAGGTTGCTCGATCTTTCATATCCTGTAGTCATGGGAATTCTCAATCTGACTCCTGACTCATTTTATGCAGGAAGCAGACAAAAAAATCTAAACGACCTTTTATTTAGCGCGGGTGATATGCTCACCGATGGTGCGCGTTTGCTGGACCTCGGAGGTTACTCTTCCAGGCCAGGCGCCGAAGACATTTCCGAGGAAGAGGAACTAAAGCGGGTAGTTCCGGCCGTGGAAGCCATTCTGAAAGAATATCCGGATGCATTACTTTCCATAGACACCTTCCGGGCTCGCGTAGCCAAGGAAGCCGTTGAAGCAGGCGCAGCCATGATCAACGACATTTCCGCATGCTCCATTGACCCGGCTATGGCCGATACTATAGCTGCATTACAAGTACCTTATGTACTCATGCACATGCGTGGAACTCCACAAACCATGCAGCAGCATACCGAGTACCAGCATGTGCTGCTCGATACCTTGCAATTTCTGCAAGAGAAGATTAAGATGCTTCTGGATAAAAATGTTCACGATATCATTGTTGATCCTGGTTTCGGATTTTCAAAAACCCTCGAACAAAATTATGAATTACTCAGGCATTTACGTTATTTTGCGCTGTTGGGCCACCCTGTATTGGCAGGTATTTCTCGGAAATCGATGATCTACAAAACGCTCAACAACAGTTCGGAGGAAGCTTTGAATGGCACTACCGTGCTGAATACCATCGCTCTCATGAGTCAGGTCCAATTGCTGCGTGTGCATGATGTCAAAGAAGCCATAGAAGCCATTACATTGTTTAAAGCAACATATAATTAATTTGTTACTGGATTTTAAAATAGGATTCCTCGAAATAGGCTGGAAAGATATCATTGATATCGGTCTGGTTACAATCTTATTGTTTCAGTTGTACAAATTAATGAAGGGTACCCTGGCGGTACGTATCTTTCTCGGTTTCTTATCCATTTATTTGTTGTACCTGTTGGTAAAGGCATTTCATATGGAATTGCTCACCGCCATTCTAGGCCAGTTTATTGGCGTAGGGGTTATTGCCGTATTTATTTTATTTCAGCAAGAAATAAGAAAGTTTTTAATGATGATTGGAAAATCTACTTCGGTGGACGATAAATTCTTCAAAAACCTGATGAACCGAAATAAGAGTCCACAGGAAGAAGAACTGGACCTTAGCCCACTCATTGATGCTTCCAAAACGTTGGCTAGCATGAATATGGGGGCACTCATTGTGATTGCTAAAAGTTCGGAACTCAAATTCTACGCAGAATCTGGCGACTTGATGGATGCCCTCATTAGCAAACGTCTATTGATTTCTATTTTTCAAAAAAATAGTCCACTGCACGATGGAGCTGTCATTATTGAAAAAAACAGAATCAAAGCAGCCCGTTGTATTCTACCAGTTTCAGAAAACGATGAAATCCCAGCCAACTTTGGTCTGCGGCACCGCGCTGCCATCGGCATAACAGAGGTGACGGATAGTGTTGTTTTAATTGTTTCCGAAGAAACAGGACAAACTTCTGTGGCCATCAATGGTATGTTGTTCCCTAATTTATCCCGCACCGAACTTCGCACCAAAATCAGAAACTACCTGATGGATATCAAAGAAGAAGAAGTGAAAGTAGAAATTACCTCCGAATAAGTTTTTCGTGATCGCCCCAGTGGAATCCACTACCACAAATATTAACGGAATATAAGGGTGAAGTATATTTCACCACTAGGTTTTATCTATATATACTTCGTTAAAACTGAAAAGATTTTTGCAAAAATGATAACAATTGTCAATTTTTCACAAATACTACCTTGCAAGATTTACCTCTTTATTCTATCATAGTAAATTGAATTTGAATCAATCAAGCTAATGGACCAAGTAATTACCACCAGAACTGAAATCATCCGACTAGGACCTCAGGGCATCATATACTGCAGAGGAATAAAAGACACGTATCAGGATCTGGCAGACGCCAAAGAAAACATTGCTGCAGTAAAAATGCTGTCACCTTATAAAAAGGCCAGCGTGTTGGTAGATATCAGAGAGGCCAAAGGAGCAAGCAAAGCCTGCCGTGATTATTATGCCAGCCAGGATGCTGCGGAAGTGCAGAGTGCTTGTGCATTAATAGTGAAATCTAAATTTTCGATTATTGTGGGAAGTTTTTTTCTCGGTTTGAATAAAACCAAGTTTCCTACCAAATTATTCAACAACGAAGAACAAGCAATTGGCTGGTTACTCGAGAATCAACATTCAAA
>JALONM010000005.1 GCA_025454925.1 Cytophagaceae bacterium | reverse complement strand
GGCCCCAACGGCAAATACGGTGACACAGCCAACCTGCGCACTTCCAACAGGTGAAATAGTTTATTCCTCAAATGCAGGAGAAGAGTATTCCATCGACGGCGGAACTATCTGGCAAGTGAGCAGCACGTTTGTATCGCTTGCTCCGGGCAACTTTACAGCGATCGCCCGTTTGGTATCCGACAATACCTGTATTTCAACGCCATCGGTAAGTACAACGATCAATCCGGCCCCAACGGCCCCAGGTGTACCAACAGCGACGATTACCGCACAACCTACCTGTGCTCTGCCAAGCGGATCGATAGATATTACGGCACCACTGGGCGCCTTTGAATATGCGATGGACGGCGGAACGTATCAGCCTTCCATCAACTTCACCGCAGTTGCTCCTGGCAACCATAGCTTCACGGCTCGTTTAATTTCAGACATCACTTGTGTGAGTCCTGTTTCCTTGAACTACACAATCAATCCGGCCCCTGTTCCGCCTTCTGTACCCACGGTGAACACGGTTACGCAACCAACTTGTGCAATTTCTACGGGCGAGATTTCTTACTCTACCTTTGCCGGAGAGGAATACTCAATTGATGGTGGTGCAAGCTGGCAAATGAGTAGTACGTTCACCCTGTTAGGAACGGGCACGTATTCAGCTATTGCCAGATTAATAGCCGATAATGCCTGTATGTCTACGGCATCCGTTTCAGTTGCGATTAATTCAGTACCAGCGGCCCCGCTTGCGCCGGTAGTGGCTTCGGTAACACAACCAACTTGTGCCATACCATTAGGTGAAATAGTGTATTCAACAGGTGCGGGAGAAGAATATTCCATCGATGGAGGAACGGTATGGCAAGTAAGTAGTACCTTTGCTACCTTGTTGCCGGGAAGTTATTCAGCCATTGCACGCCTCGCATCGGATAATACTTGTATCTCTGTTCCATCTGTTAGTTCAACCATCAATGCCTCCCCAAGTGCTCCTGTGCAACCAACAGGCTTTACAGGCCCTACCTCCGTGTGTGATAACACCAGCAACGTTACCTATACCGTTGCGAACGACGTAAATGCTACAAATTATTTATGGAGCTTTACAGGCGCTGGTGCCACCTTGGTAGGAACTACTTCATTTGTAAATGTGGATTATGCCGCCGGCGCTACTAGCGGAATTCTGGAAGTGATAGCCATCAATACTTGTGGCAACAGTCCAGCATTGTCGATTCCGATTGCCGTAGGGACGACTCCTGGCACAACCTTAAATGCTGCGGCAGTTCAAGATACATTGTGCGTAGGGATAGATGGAATTATTCAATTATCCTCTACACAGTTAGGGGTAAGTTATCGCGTTTTAATGTCCACTGTCACACTGGTAGGACCGTTGGCAGGCACGGGTGCCGCCATGAATATTCCTGTATCATACACCGCGTTAAATGCAGGGACTAATACCTTGGATATTGAAGTTTCCAGTGCAGGTTGTATCGCTACTCAAACATTTACGGCGGCTGTACAAATTGATAAGAGTGTGTTAGCTTCCAGTAATCCTGTATTTGCTACTGCTGCCACTACACTATGTACGGGTACTCCTGTTGTATTGGAAGCTCCTGCCAACGCAAATCATCAGTATACGTGGTATCAAAACTCAAGTG
Organism: Cytophagaceae bacterium; assembly: GCA_025454925.1. Lineage (GTDB taxonomy): Bacteria > Bacteroidota > Bacteroidia > Cytophagales > Cytophagaceae > JALONM01. The sequence goes on along the minus strand of JALONM010000005.1, from coordinate 143,844 downwards.
AAATTATTACTCAGAATGCCGACAGCTTGGCCGTATTGGTGCCTGGTGATTATACGTTAAAAGTTACGGATAACTTTAAATGTTCCTTTACCTCTGCTCCAATTACCGTAAATGTAGGGATTGCGGCCCCCGTAGTAACTGTGGCTGCACCATCGTCTCTTGCCGCAACCTTGCAGGTGAGCGCACCAGTGGGAATGAATGTGCAATGGTATGCAATGACTACCAATGGAAACAAAATGATAATCAATGAAACCACCAATGCCTATACCGCCTATTACGACGGAGGATATTTTGTAATTGGTAACATGAACGGATGTTATATTGCTTCTAACCAGGAATTCTTAAGCGCCATGTCTGCCGGATCGCTGGAGAGAAATTTAGTGGAAGTAGATCAGGAAAGTATTTACCTACCAGTACCTGATCTTAATGCTGATCTTACTGTGTACCCCAATCCAAACAATGGAAGTTTTGAGTTGCGTTACTTTAGCGAAGGAAAAGAAGAAGTAGTCATTCGTTTACATGACGGATTGGGCAAAGAAGTTTTCTTCACTTCCATGAATCAATTTGGAATATTGCATATTCCTGTTTCGCTGACCTCGGACATTGCCCGGGGGATTTACCAATTGGTAATTCAGGAGGGAGATAAACAAATAGTTCGAAAAGTAACGATTCAATAAATCGTTTAACCCTACTTTTTCAATAGAAATTCTTCTATTGAAAAACAACTAATAAAATCAATGGCTTTAGAAGGAATCGAATAAAAGAAATTCTTTTCTAAGACCCTGATTTTCTAAGTCGGGATTATCGGTCCTGGATCTACGATCCATGAGCTTTCTCCATAGAAGCGAAGCGCACTATGGAGAAAGCTCATGTTAAATATAAATGGGATGCATGCTCGAGAAAAAAGACTTGGCCATGCATCCCATTTTAATTAGAACAACCGGTGATTTTAGCAACGCAGTATACGGCTGGAATAATAGTTTAGTGTCTCTCAAAAAACAACCTAAAAGGAGAATATCTGTTTTTTTGTTTTGCTTGTTGTAATATGGTATGACTTTTCAGAAAGTCTATCGCTTCCTCAATAGAGTCTGTAACAAAGTATAAATTCAGGTCTTCTTTAGAGACAGTTCCAGCCTTCAGCATAAAATCTACATGGTCCAGCAATGCTTTGTGATATTCTTTGCCGATTAATACAACGGGGAATTGAGAAATCTTTTTTGTTTGAATAAGTGTGAGTGCTTCAAAATATTCATCCAGTGTTCCAAAGCCACCAGGCATGACCACAAATGCGTAAGAATATTTGATAAGCAATGTTTTTCTAACAAAGAAATATCGAATATCCACCCATTTGTCGAGGTATGGATTGGGCTTTTGTTCGAAGGGTAAAACGATATTGCAGCCTACAGAAGGGCCACCAGCTTCTCGGGCCCCTTTATTTGCAGCTTCCATAATGCCTGGGCCACCTCCTGTTAAAACGGTGAATCCCATTTCTGCGATTTTTTTTCCTAGCTCCACCGTTTGTAAATAATAGGGATGATCTTCTTTGTACCGCGCAGAACCGAATACTGTGATGTACGGCGCACTGAAATGCAGCGCCCGGAATCCTTTGATAAATTCGAATAAAACTTTATTTAGAAAGATAAACTCTTTCCACCGGGACTGTGGTCCGCCCAAAAAACGAATTTCTTCTTTTGAATTATTTTTCATGTTACTTCGTTATTGTTCCTTATTGTTGAGAAGGAATTTGATTAAATTTTTTTTCATTCTATAGTTATGAATGGAAACAGAATGGATATGGAAATGGTTACGTTTTTCTATTTCAAATCCATGGGCAAGGAAAAATGGAAGCGCTGTTTCGCTTACATCGGCATATAGATGGTCTTGTTTTGCAAGGATTGTATGTTCCAGAATTTTATTCAATAACAAAGTGCCTGCTTTTTTGCGGATATGCAATGGGGAAACATACAACGTGTCTAAATAATTGGGGAAGCACAAAGAGGCGAACCCAAGTAATTGTCCGTTTTCTTCCGCCAATAGAAAAAATGATTCTTTGATTTTAAATTTCCATTTTTCGGCATCTTTTCCTGCATCCTTCCAGGCCTCTATTTGTTCCTTGGAATATTCTTTCTGACAATTGCCATCAATGGATTGCTCGAATAGTTGCTGTATTAAAGGGATATCTGCTAATTCGGCTATCCTTAAGTTCAGCATAAATCAACCAATTGATCTTAAACGCCGAATTGTTTTAAATGATGGTCCAGATGTTTGTAAAACATATTGTTCCATTCTTCTAAGGACAATTTGCCAAAGGATAAAGATTCTTTTTGATCAAAATGGGAGGCTCCTAACGATTCTGTTTTGGTAATATAGTCCAGAAGTCTTTTTTTCTCTATGTCAAATGATTTTTCTTCTTTTATAATAAAGGCGGGTGCAGTGGCGGATCCTTTCTTATAAGGGACTTCGTTTACTACGGAGTTTTTAACGAAGGCTTTTAGCATCCATTTCATGAAAATGGGTGGAGCTTTGTGTTTATTTTCATAAGCCATTTCATACGTTACATTGCAGTGTGCCAACATTTGCGCAACGCTCATCGTGCCCCATTGAGCCTTGGATTCTGGTTTTAATTGGTGAATTCGGGCCTGCAATTGTTGAATGGTTTCGGGTGCAAAAACAGAAGGTAGTGCCATGATAATTGACGTTTGTGAATGAATTGTTTTATATAAGGTGGGATACGAACCGACAGGCGATCGTTTCCGGTATTATAAAAGTAAAAATAAACAGGAGCAAAACAAATGTGTATTCAACAACAAAGCCGCTCTTGGAGGAGCGGCTTTGGCAGTTCGTAGCAATGATTGTTATGAATTATTTACGGAAATTTTTTCCAGGGTAGTAAGCAATCTCCCCAAGGATTTCTTCAATACGTAATAATTGATTGTATTTTGCCATTCTATCGGAGCGTGAGCAAGAACCGGTTTTAATTTGACCACAGTTCAAAGCAACAGCAAGGTCAGCGATGGTGTTATCTTCGGTTTCTCCCGAGCGGTGACTCATTACGCTGGTGTATTTAGCACGTTGTGCCATGCTTACTGCATTGATGGTTTCTGTTAGAGAACCAATTTGGTTCACTTTTACCAGGATGGAGTTAGCAATGCCTTGTTCAATTCCTTGGGACAGACGCGTTACATTGGTAACAAATAAGTCGTCTCCAACCAATTGTACTTTGTCTCCCACCAATTTAGTTAATTCAGCCCAACCAGCCCAGTCGTCTTCAGCCATACCGTCTTCGATGGAGGCAATAGGATAACGCTTCGCCAAGTCAGCCCAGAAGGCAGCCATTTGTGAAGAAGTAAGTTTGTCGCCAGTTGATTTCTTCAAGTGATACATTTTCGTTTCTGCATCATAGAACTCAGAAGAGGCAGCATCAAAGGCAATCATTACATCTTCTCCCGGACGATATCCAGCGGCTTCAATGGCTTTGATAACAACTTTTAACGCTTCTTCATTTGAGGCGATGTTTGGAGCAAATCCACCTTCGTCACCAACGTTGGTAGACATTTTTTGAGATTTCAATACCTTAGCCAGATTATGGAAAATCTCAGATCCCATTTTCATAGCATGAGTAAAGGAGCTGGCTCCAACTGGCATGATCATGAATTCCTGGAAATCGATGGAGTTGTCTGCATGAGAACCTCCGTTCAGGATGTTCATCATAGGTACAGGCAATGTATTGGCATTTACACCACCAATATAGCGGAACAAAGGTAGATTTACTTCCTCTGCAGCGGCTTTGGCGATGGCCAGGGATACACCCAAAATAGCGTTGGCTCCTAATTTCCCTTTATTAGACGTGCCATCCAGTTCGATCATTAATTTGTCGATGTGATTCTGCTCGAATACATCCAGACCAATCAATTCTCCAGCCAAAATATCGTTTACATTTGAAACCGCTTTCAGGACACCTTTGCCCATATAAGCAGATTTATCGCCATCACGCAATTCAACGGCTTCGTGCGTTCCGGTAGAGGCACCTGAAGGAACTGCAGCTCTTCCGAGACATCCGTTTTCAGTGATCACATCAACTTCTACAGTAGGGTTGCCGCGCGAATCGAAAATTTGGCGCGCAACAATTTGTTCAATCAAACTCATTGTTCGTAACGGTTTTAAATGTTTTAAGTGTTTGCAAAAATCCGGAAATCCGGTAGTTTTTTAGGCTTAAAAAGAAAAAAAGATCCCTTTTCAAAAAAAAATCCTTAATGAATACTTCCTTTTTAGGCCCGACAAAGATAAAATCTATTTTTTCTTATGAAAAGTCTTTTTATCATTTCCATGTTAATTCCTCATTATCGAGCTATTTCTGTTGTCTCAAAGAATTCTGAAAGGGTAGGATGTGTATATTGGAAGGACTATTTTTTTCGTTTATATTTGAAAATGATCTATTTATAGGCAAATTAGTTGGAATAATGACGTGTAAATAGGTATCTTTGGTAAAGAACAGGTTGTGGGTAAAATGAAAAAAAATCTTCATCTAATCCTTCTGGTGGTATTCTTGTCGACAAGCTTTATGGCCTGTAGAAAGAAATCGTATCCTTGTCCGGGCTTAGGGCAGGTGTCAGAAGCAGATCTGAGTCAGTTTGATGAAAACGGACAGTTGAAAAATGGTTCTGGTAAGAAAAAGAAAAAGGGACCAGTTCGTCGCATCAATCATGAGTCGGGCCTTGTAAACAAGAAATCACCCAAGCAAATCAGAGCTCCCAGAAAAACTAAGCTGTAACCATGCAATTCTACAAAATCGTTGCCGGAATAGTAGGGCTGTGGCTCAGTGTGAATTTGCCAGCGCAAATTCGTCCGGATGGAACTACCCAGAAGTTGCCACCGGATAAATCCAAAGGGACATCCAAAACTATTAAGAAAAAAGGTAGTGGTGACCGGAATCCCGCTTCCAATGCCCCTCGCATGGAAGGTCCCAGAAACGAAGGCGCGCTGAAAAAAATCAATAAAAATATAGAGAAAAATAAATCTCAGAATTTAACTAGGCATGCTACCGGCGATCAGGTAGTTAATTCAAATTCCAGATCTTCGGCTCCTAAGAATAGTTCCACGTATCGATCCAGCGATCGCTCCGGGGAAACATCGAAAGAAATTTCTAAACGCCAGCAAGGAGATCGCAGTATTCCTAGCTCGCGCACGCAAGCGCCGCAAAATTCCAGTACGTATCGTAAAACGGATAACACTCAGGAAAAGTCGCGAGAACTATCTAAAAATTCCACCGGTGATCGCAGTCCTGCCCCCACCAGAAATCAAGGACCTAGAAATGCCGTGGCGTATCGCCCTGATCGTGGCAAAGCCCAACGCAAGTCTCAGGAAATGGCCTCCAGACAAAATGGAGATGCCCGCATTCCAAGTTCAAGAATGAGAGGTCCACAGCATGCCAGCAATTATCGGGTGGATGATTCCAGATCCCAAAAGAATTCGCAACAAATGGCCCGTTATTCATCTGGCGACAGACAGGTGGCGCCTTCCCGCATGAGTGCTCCTCGCAACGGGCAAGTATACCGACCAGCTACTTCGCGGATGCAAGGGCCACAGAATGCTCAATCCTACCGGCCCATGGGCTCTCGTATGCAAGGACCTCAAAACGCACAAACCTATAGACCTATTGCCTCGCGTACGCAAGGACCTCAGAATGCTCAAGTGTACCGGCCAGCTCCCTCGCACACTCAGGGTCCCAAATATGAACAGCGGTATTCCGTGGATCGCACCAAGTCCAGGAGAAAGTCGGAAGAGATGGCTAAATATTCGGAAGGAGATATGCGCATCCCGGAATCCAGGATGGCGCCTCCCAAAAATGCACAGTCCTATACTCAATTCCAAAGCAGGATGGCTCCTCCTAAAAACGGACAGACCTACCGAATGCAGGAATCCCGCATGGCGCCTCCCAAGAACGAACAGTCTTATGTGATAGATCGTAGACGCCCTGAACGCAAGTCAAAGGAATTGGCCAAATATGCAGAAGGTGATATGAGAATACCTGAGTCTCGCATGGCTCCTCCGAAAAATCCTCAAACGTATACCCAATTCCAATCGCGGATGGCTCCTCCCAAAAATGAGCAAACCTACAGGGTGCGTGAAATTGATCCCACTAAAGAAAAGGAGCGGGCTAACTATTCGGGAGATATGCCTGTTAATTATTTAAAGAAAAAAAGAGAACTGATCAATCAGAAACAAAAAGAGCAGGCTCAATACGACGGAGATATTCCTTTGAATGCGCTGCAGAAAAGAGCGAAGATGATTCGTGAGAAGCAAAAAGAGCAGGCTACCTATTCAGGCGATATTCCTGTAAATGCATTGCAGAAGCGGGCGAAGATGAGGCGCGAAAAAGAACGTGAGATTGCCAATTACCAGGGTGATATGTTGGTACGTACCTTGAAGCAGAAAGCGAAGTCCATTCGTAAGAAGCAGAAGAAGATGGCCAATTACAGCGGCGATATTGTGATACATCGTCGAAGCAAAGGCATGCATCCAAGCTCTGTGTGGAGAGGCGGTAAAATTAAAAATTCATACAAGGCTAAAGAGAAATACCGTAAACGGATGCTCAAGAAATACGGAAGAAATGATGATCTGGAAACTCCAAATTATCAGAAGAAGAAAACGCCGAAAGAGCAGCGCAACCTCAAAGAAAGTGAAATATGGTACTAGAGTGCCATTAACAATTACTCACAAAAGGGTCCTGGGTCTTCAGGACCCTTTTGTTTTTAAGTCTCTTCCTAAGAATCCTCAAGGCTTAATTTTGGCATTCGGATAAATACTGCTACTTTGCCTATGCATCGCAATCGCGGTGAATCTTACTTTATAGCGGCATGAATAAACCTTTGTTGTTTGCTACGGAATCGTATTCGTATTTGAAGAAGAAATTATTGTCTCAGTCGGGATTTGATGATGGTTCGCTGGAGATCAACAGATTTCCGGATGGGGAACGATATATGAGAATTAATACCGATGTAGACCATCGCCATGTGATTATAATCGGAGGGACCATCAGCGATAGCGATACGTTGGAAATGTATGACCTGGCAAGTGCTGCGGTAAAGTACGGTGCTGAATCCCTGACGCTGGCCATTCCATACTTCGGTTATAGCACCATGGAGCGAGCTGTGAAGTATGGAGAGGTTGTAACGGCAAAAACCAGAGCCACGTTGCTATCATCAATACCTCGTACCAGTCAAGGGAATAAGGTAATTTTGATTGATTTGCATACAGAGGGCTTACCACATTATTTTGAAAGTGGAATCAGGCCGGTGCATCTATATTCCAAACCTGTAATTTTAGATGCGTGTAGAAGCTTGTATGGCAATGATTTTATTTTGGCAAGTACCGATGCCGGCAGGGCCAAATGGGTAGAGTCTTTGGCGAATGATTTACAGGTAAACGCAGCCTTTATATTCAAACGTCGTATTTCAGGCACTCAAACCCAGGTAGCAGGGATTAACGCTGATGTGCAAGGTAAAAAGGTGATTATTTACGATGATATGATTCGAACCGGAGGTTCAATCATCAGCGCAGCCAAGGCATACTTGCAAGCTGGCGCCCTGGAAATTAGTGTTATTACTACGCATGGATTGTTTGTGGGTGAAAGTCTGGAAAAGATGAAGCAGGCGGGTTGTGTAAAAAAAATAGTCTGTACCGACACACACCCTAATGCGTACCTTATTCAGGATCCGTTTTTAGAAGTAAGAACGGTAGCTAACTTGCTTCGACAAAAGTTGTTGGAATAAGTTTTATGCCTGAGGAAAAGTGTGCTTGATTTCAGGGATAGAGCCAAGAATGGGAGGCGCCATGACAAGGATAAAAATGATAGCCTTACAGAAAAAACGAATAAACTTTTTCATAACTTAAACCAGGTTAGAATTAAATAAGGTAAGTGTTTTAACGTAATCATTTCAGGGAAGGTTTCATATGAAAATAGGTGCATGCAGGTATCGCAATATAACGAGGAGGCTCTTTGTTTTGTGTACACTATTGCTGACGAAGCCACTGGCGCTAATGTCTCAAGGGTGCAGCGATGCCGGATTTTGCACCATGGGCGCCATGAAACCGAATCAACATTTCAATAAGAAAGTGGAAGTGAAATTGCGGGCCATTGAACTTAGTGCCTATGCCGGGATTAATAAAATTGGAGATGTGATTACTTCGTATACTGCCGACGCTACCATTGGTTTGGGTAAAAGAAACGCGCTGCAAATAAAAGTGCCGTATTTTTTTGTATATGGCTTACTCGCCAACACACAGGGATTGAGTGATGTATCGGTAAGTGCAACGCGCACCTTGTGGACTAAAAACAACTATCAGGTAAGTCTTACACTTGGCTCAAAGATTCCAACCAACCAGGGAGACAAAGCCAGGAGTGACGGTAGACCACTGCCTAATTACTATCAAACCAGTTTGGGTACTTACGATGGAATTGCTGGAATTTCTTTGCTTTCTCGTGGATGGCTAATTGCGGCGGGTTACCAGATGCCATTTAATGCAAATCAAAATCAGTTCTTATGGGGGCCATGGTTTAGTGCCAGCGATTACGATAGCACCACAGCCCTGTTGTATCCGGTTTGTAAAGAAATTCGCAGGGGAAATGATGTAATGCTGAGAATTGAAAAAAGCATTCGGGCTTCCCGCCTGACAGGTCATATTGGACTTTTGCCAATTTACAGGGTAACGCCTGATCGCATCACCGATAAGTTTGGCAAGAGAATTTCAGTGAAGGGTACTACTGGCCTTGCCTTAAGCGCAATCACTGGATTTAGTTATAGTTTCAGTACTCGTTCCGGGATTAAAGTTATTTTCGGATATCGATTATCCCAGCGATACTACCGGCCCGAATTCAATAGGTTATCGCTGGATGGATTATCCAGAGAAGCGGTAGTGAATGTTGGATATGAGTTCAGATTTTAACTGTCAAGAAGGATCGAACGTTGCTTAAACCGTCAACCTAAAAAGAAACCGATGAGCCTATTCTTAACTTATCAACTTTCTCGTTCCCTACCTTCCGGTTGTTGGGGCTTGTTTTTTATACTCGGAATAGTAGGTTTAGTTTCCGGGCAACGTGTTGTCCCCAGAATGCTACTGGCGGATTCGTTGCTGCGTTCCGGAAAGTACGAAGAGGCTCGCTTGAATTTCGTGCAGATCGAACAAACGGCACAGTCAGAAAAAAAATATTCAGAGGCTATTCAAGCGCAACTGGGGCAATTGCATTGTTATTATTGGCTAGGCAAACAGGATGAATTTACCAACCTTTCGGCGCGGGTAAAGACGGTGCTTGAAAAAAGCGGCACGCCCTCCAATTGGCTTCGCTGGAATTTATTGCAAGGCTTATCTCTGCAAGCGGCGGGCAAATCGGAAATGGCGGAGCGAGCCTTTTACGAAGCCTTGACATTGAATCAAAAGGTAAAATCTACCGCTGACGAGGCGCTTATTTTAAATTACCTCGGTGTATTGAATTGGAACAAAGGGAATCATGAATTGGCATTGGAACAACTTAATCAGTGCCTTCGGATCAGGCAATCGGCCAAAAGTGAAATCAAACAAGAGGAACTGGCCGCTTGTTATAATGATTTAGGGCTTGTTTTTTCAAGTTTACATAAACTAAATGAGGCTGAGGAAAAGTTTTCAGCAGCAAAGGAGGTGTATGAAAAATTGTACGGAAATGCTCACCCCAAAGTCGGGCTTGTGTACAATAACCTAGCCTCCATTGCAAGAAAGCGTGGAAATACCAGTGAAGCTCTCGCTCAGTACCAGGCAGGTTTGACAATCTGGAAAACCTTATACGGAGATCAGCATCCTACCATTGCGTTTGTGTATGCAAGTATCGGACAGCTACATCAGGAAAATGGGAATGCCGAAGATGCTATTCGCTTTTACGATCTGGCTAAACAGATGTATAAAAAAATATTTGGAGACAAACATCCTGAAATAGCCAGCATACTTAATCAGGAGGCTCTGTTGTATGCTCAACAGAACGATTATAAAAGGTCATTGCAGCAAGTACAGGAGGCACTCATTGCCAACTCTCAAACGTTTCAGGATCCAGACTTAAATAAGAATCCTGGGATTCGGAGTTATTACCAGTCAAGTTTGATGCTTAATTCCTTACTGATTAAAGCGCAGGTTTTGCAGTCGGAATATCTGAATAAAACCTTAAAGAAAAAGAATCTGTTGTTGGCATTGGAGTGCTTGTATACCTGCGATACACTCATCAACACGATTCGGCAATTGCGCACCAATAAAGCAGATAAGTTGGAACTGAGTGCTTCTGCGGCTCATGTGTATGAGGAAGCGTTGCGCGTCTGTTTTTTGTTGGCAGAAAATTCTACTAATAAGCGAACGTATCTGGAAAAGGCATTTATGTTTTCGGAAAAGAGTAAATCCGCTATTCTTCAAGAAGCCATTTCAGATGCAGAAGCCAAACAATTTGCTAATATTCCGGATGCGTATTTACAAGAGGAAAAAAGCTTTACTGCTGCCATTGCGGCCTTAGAGCAGAAAATTGCCGAGAAAAAGTCTCCGGAATTGGAAATGCAATGGAAACAAGAACTCTTTGCCCTTAATCGCACGTACGATTCCTTTGTGCGGGAATTGGAAGTTAAATTTCCGGAATATTATTCCTTGAAGTACGACGTAAAATCGGCTACAGTACAGGATATTCAGGCACTACTGGCACCTACGGAGGCATTGCTAAGTTACAGCATTTCTGACAGCACGCATACCTTGTATGTTTTTTATTTAGATCACAAAAAGTTTGAAGCCTACGAGCGTCCGATTACGATGGATATTGTGCGCGAATTGAAAGGATTCAGAAATGCAATTAAGTTTGATCATAAAGAACTCCTGGCGCGTATCTCTTTTGATTTGTATCGTCAGTTGTTTCGTATCTCTATTCCTGCACGCATACAGCAACTCACCATCATTCCGGAAGCGCGCCTGAGTACCTTGCCGTATGAGGCCTTAATGACAAAGCGAATGAAAGGCGAGTATCGATTTTCGGAAGCGCCTTTTCTTGTAAAAAAATACAGTGTAGCGATTCAATATTCAGCATCGTTGATGAATTCCATGCGACGCAAGCCTAGCAAGCCAGGGAATGGAATATACCTATGCGCCCCCATTAATTTTTCTAAATATGGAATCAATAACTTGCCTGGGTCTAAAGCAGAAGTAGATTCCATAGAGCGGATGTTGCTTAAGTCTGGGGAGCATTGTTTTTCCTTTACCTTTGATAAGGCCACCGAGTGGAACGTGAAACGGAAAATTCCTGCCGATACCAAGTGGATTCATTTTGCCACCCATGGAATTGTGAATGAGGATAAACCCGAGCTTTCACAAATTTACTTAAGTGCAGATACCAGTGGTGGTCAAGACGGACATTTATATTCCGGAGAGATTTATAATTTACAACTCGCCGCAGATCTGGTAACCTTATCTGCATGCCAGACGGGCTTGGGGAAAGTAGCCAAAGGCGAAGGTTTAATAGGGCTGAGCCGTGCTTTGTTGTATGCAGGTGCCAGGAACTTGGTACTTTCATTATGGTCGGTTTCCGATGAATCTACTTCGGCTCTTATGATCCATTTTTACACTCAACTAGTAAAATCAAAGGGAACTTACCGGCAAGCGCTACGGCAAAGCAAGTTGATGTTGTTGTCGGATGAAAAATTCGCTCGTCCATATTGCTGGGCTCCGTTTATGCTGGTAGGCAACTAGCGCATAGAGCGGTATTATGGGAAAGGATTTTATTGGAATAGGTGCTGATTTAATCCATTTTCACACCAGGTAGTTTTTGCTTCGATGGCATGGGCCAGTATTTGGTCATTTTCAGGCAACATAGTTCTCGATGCTTCCGGATGAAAAAGATGGTATGCCACAGAACCGAATACAATATTCTTTCGCTTTATTCCTTTGTTCAAAAGACGACAAACAAATTCAGAGTCTTCTCTTCCCCAGCCAACAAAATTCTGATTAAATCCATTGATACGAATGGCATCTTCCTTCCAGAAATGCATACTGCATCCTTTCACTGCGTTGATTGTGTTTTTCTTTTTTGTCAGTAAAGGGCTTAGAAAGGATGAAGAAATCGTATTGAAGCGATTTTTAAATCCGGACGAGAAGAAATTCAATCGAGGTTGCTGTCCTGATTCTAGGAGCTGTTCAGTTTTTTCTTTTGTTAATAGCACTCTCTTGCCTTGATAATAGGTGTTTTTTTGCACCAAGCTAACTAAAATGAGAAGGAAGTCAGGATGCAGTAACATGTCCCCGTCAATCATACTGATAAATTCCCCCTCCGCCGCAGCAATAGCTTTGTTTCGGATTTCTGCCAATCGAAATCCTGTGTCTTCGTGCCAAACATGCTTCATCGGTACAGGAGATTGTTGCTGGAATTTTTCAATCAGGGTGCGAGTTTCCGTCTTGCTTCCATCATCAGCAAGAATGATTTCATAAGGCAGTATTCGTTGATTAAAAACACTTTTTAATACCAGCTCCAGCGCATCGGGTCTGTTGTAGGTGCTTACTATCAGTGAAATGCGTAGTTTTTCATTTCGTTCTTTCAGCTTATAATATTTGTAAAAAGCGCCGTTGGCATTGCAAAGGGAAATTAAAAAACCTTCGCTTCCATAGAAAATCCCTTTTCTTAGGATATAATCTTTGAAAAACGTAAATGCTCCCTTCCACAGGGCTTTGCCAGTCGAGCTCTTCTTTTTACGAAAATTTTCTTCGGCATATAATTCAGAATAATGATTTAGTTTTTCTAGTAGACCTTTTACGTTTGAATAAGGGTAATGCAGTAATGAATTTTTTAATTGATTTTTCTTTGCCCCTTCGGGAAGGAAAACACTCTCGTGAATGCGACGATCCGTGAAGCCTGTGAATGTTCTGTTATAAAGTCGCAGAATGACATCATTATTCCATCCACAAGCATCAATATGTTTTTTCTGATAGTGGTTTTTTCGATGTATATAATACACCTGCGTTGGATCCGAGAGCACAAGTGTTTGTATTTCTTTACTTAATTCGGAAGGCACAACCTCGTCGCTATCAATAGAGAATACCCAGTCGTACTTGGCGAGTTGTTGAGCAAGGGCTTTCATTTTTCCAAAACCAAGAAATGGAGAATGTGCAACTCGAACATTAGGGAATTCTCCAGCGATTATTCCGGTATCGTCAGTGGTTGATGCATCAAGTAAAAGCAACACTTCCTGGAAATCTGAAAGAGATTTCAAACAAGCGCGAATGGTGCTAGAGGCGTTTTTGGAAATGAGAATAACCGATATGGGATGCACTATAGTTTGAATTATGTCCTAATGAATTGAATGGATGCGCAAACATCCGTTAACCTGAAAGTAGTTTCTTGTTAGTGCGAAAATAAACTTTTTTTGATGGATTCTCAACTCCGATGCGGGATGAAGATTCTTTCAATTCAATCTCACAAGAGGTGGTGTATGGTGTCGTTTAGCCTTGTTCGCGTTATTATTAGCCCTGGCAAAATGATTCGGAATGGTTTTTATATCCATTCTCAATACTAACACACTATTCGAATGCCAGGAAAAAAGGTACTTCCGGTTTCGTATCGCAGGAAATAAGCCAGTTCCTAATTACTACAGACAACATGATTGAAAGCCGCCTCGTACAGGTTAAATTTTTTACATAATGGAACGACTGAAGATTTAGAAAAATGAAACAAGAAAGCATGTGATAAAACAGAACTCCATCCTGAATGAATAGGATTTACGCAGGATAGAAGTTGTAACAACCAAAAAAAGTGCGAAGCTGGTTTAAACAAGTATTCTGATTTCTGTGTATTGGGGGAATAAAAAATTGTAGTTTATGGAGAATCGTTGCCGTTGATCCCCATATTAATGCCGTTCAGTCAATCCTCATTTTTTCTAACTAAAAAATAACGGAGTTTTGTTTTGCAGCAAGCTGCATACAAACACTTATCTAAACTAAATCTATGAAAACAAAACTACTCCCAATCATTTTGATGCTCTTGGTAGCCAGCCTCTATGGCCAGCGCTGGGTAGAGCTTATGAACGAAGAGAACGTTAATTATTACAAAGTAAAAGAAGAAGCAGAAAAGTATTTTAAAGAAAACGGAACTGACAAAGGTAGTGGTTACAAACAATACAAGCGTTGGGAGTATGAAATGCTTCGTAAAATGGATAAAGATGGATATATATTGAAGGAAGCCAGTGATGACTGGAGTGGGTTTAAAAAATACGAAGCGCGCATGGCTGCTTCTAAACTTTCCCGCACCGCTCAGAATACACAATCCAACTGGGTTGAATTGGGCCCGGATAGAAAAAATCCAACCAGTGGCTGGAACCCTGGTGTGGGTCGTGTAACCTGCGTGGCCGTGAACCCAAGTAACCAGAACGTTTTATACGTAGGTTCTCCGGGTGGTGGATGCTGGAAGTCGATCAATGGTGGTCTTACTTGGGCATCCCTTACCGACAATCTTCCATTTATGAAAATCTACAGTATTTCCCTGGTGCCAAGCAATCCAAATATTGTGTACATGGGAACAGACAATGGATTAATCATGAAGTCTACTGATGCTGGGGCAACCTGGGTGAATGTATACAACGATGCATCTGCCTGGCGCATATCCAAAATCCTCATTCATCCAACACAGGCCAATACGGTATTGGCAGCAACCAGCGCCGGAGTAATCAGATCTACCAACGGAGGGACCTCCTGGGTACTAGTGTCTGCCAACTTTGCTGAAGATTTAGAATTTAAGCCAGGAAATCCTTCCGTGGTATACGGTTCCGGAAATTCAGGATTTTTAAAATCAACCAATGGTGGTGTTTCATTTACTGTTCTTTCATTGCCGTCTTTTGATCGTACGCTATTGGCCGTAACGCCTGCCAATCCCGAGTATGTATACCTGGTGCAGGCACGTGGAAGTGAATTTGGTGCTTTGTATTTCTCGGATAACAGCGGACAATCCTTTGCCACTCAGATCACGGGAAGCTCTGCCGCAGGAACAAACTTTTTCGGATACGAGTCAAGTGGCACCGGCACCGGTGGACAGGCCTGGTACGACATGGCAATCTGCGCGTCTCCTACCAATGCTTCCGAAATTATTATCGCCGGAATCATTTGCTGGAAGTCAACTAACAAAGGTCTTTCTTTTTCTCCACTGACAGAATGGTTTTTTCCAAATAGTCTTAGCTACAACCACGCCGATGTGCATGCCTTGGAATATGTAGGATCTACCATCTATTCTGGTTCTGATGGTGGCGTTTATAAATCTGTGAATGGTGGAACCACATGGACCGATTTGTCCGCTGGCTTGGGAATTCGTCAAGCGTACCGCCTAGGATCTTGTGCGTCCAATGGAGCCATCATTTCCAGTGGTTCTCAGGATAATGGTACCAGCGTTCGCGGTAGCACAGGTGTTTGGAAGGACTGGTTAGGGGCCGATGGAATGGAAACCTTGATCCACCATTCCAATCCGAATATCATGTACGGGACATCACAGTTGGGTGGCATGTATAAATCTACTGATGGAGGTCAAACCAATTCCTGGATTGGTAATCCGAATAGCTCCTTTGCTAACTGGATTACTCCTTGGGTGATGCATCCTACCAATCCAGACATTACCTATGTGGGTGTTGCGGAATTATACCGCAGCGATAATGGTGGTAGTTCTTGGACTCAACTTTCAAATTTCGGATACGGCGCATTTATAGATGTTGAAGTAGCGGCTTCTAATCCTAATTATATCTATGGATTTGTAGGTGGAAAGTTGGTTGTTACAAAAAATGGTGGTCAAACCTGGTCTGAATATACACATTCCTTTTATGCCAACGACATCGCTGTTTCTCCTACTAATCCGGAAAAAGTGGTAGTGGCATCATTTAATGGAGTATATCAAAGCAATAATGCAGGACAAACGTTTACAAACATTACTGGGAGTTTACCGCCTCTGTATGCATTGTCGGCGACGATTCAAAAAGGCTCTTCTGAAGGAATTTATTTAGGAATGGCGGCAGGCGTATACTATAAAAATAATAACATGAGTGATTGGATACCTTACATGGAACATTTGCCTTATGTAGAAGTAAACGAATTGGAAATTAATTATACTTCCAATAAAATACTCGCTGCTACCTATGGACGTGGAATTTGGGAATCTCCATTATACGAAAATGTAACAGAGCCTTTATTGGAAATCAACGGTCCCTCATGTGTGTCTACTGGGCAGCCTGTTACCTATCAATTGCGTAGTGATTTGCTGACAAATGCCACTTCTCAGCAATGGTGGGTGGCCGCAGATGCCAGCAGCAATGGTTCTAATACAGGAACAAGCTATACCTTTACTCCAGGTCAATACTATACTAGTGGTGCCAATGTTTGTGCCGGCGTCAATTATAATGTGAGTCCATGGTATAAAACATATTGTCGTGCATTGCCATTGTGCAATGCTCGCGTGGTTGAAGAGGGACAAGAATTTGTGCATGAAATCACTGTTTATCCTAACCCTTCCAGCAATGATTTCACTCTGCGCACTAATCAGAACATCGCTTCGGTAATGTTGGTGAATTCTATCGGTAAAACAGTATTCGCTCAGAAGCGTGTGGAAGGAAATGCAGATTTCGTTTTTGGCAATGAAGTTCCTGCAGGTTTGTATCACTTGGTGATTGAGTTTACTTCAGGTAAAAAAGAAGTTCGCATCATCGAAAAAATAAAATAACCAGCTTTCATGCAAGTGCCGGATGTCCAGGAAGCGGATGTCCGGTCTGGCATAAATGGCTCGGTACTGCGTTCGTTTCCGGTATATTGGTCCCTGTTTCCTGTTTATATTGTTTATTTTTTTAGTCCGGAAAAACAAGTATCGCAGCAAGGCGCCTGTCATCAAGTATGGCAGGCGCTTTTTATTGTGCCACCCTGCTAAATAAGTTTGGAACGCACCCGCAGATCTAAATAGTTGCCATCGTACCGGCTAATAAAAATATCTCCTCTCAACCGATGCATGACACAATTTACTAGATAGGGTTCGTGATTTAATTGATGTAAAAATTTTAAATCAATGTTGTAGGGAGTGAAAAATAACCGAATGTTTTTTTCAAGCAAGGAATCATTGGGAATTCTCCATAAACATTCAATGGTGTTTTCGATTTTTTGAAGTTGAATAGTGATTTCTGCTTCCGGCGATTTTTTTAGCCGATCGGTAATAATACGCACATAGCCTACACCTTCTGTTAATAATTGTCGGTCGCCTTGCACAAAGAAATCCTGGTAGGCTCCATTCAAACGTATGGGAGCTTCCGGGAAGAAGCTTAGTACGAGATGTGTCAGATCCATGCGCTCTAATTGTATTGAATGATGTGTGATTTCAGAAACTTTAGAAATCATCACAATATCTTGTTCAAGCAAATCAGTGGTGCGTGTGGCGTGATCAATTATGGTTTGTTGCTGATGTTCCGTTTGTGCCGGCAGCATAAACAAACCTTTCAGGGTACTGATAGGCCCTCTCAGGTTGTGGTAGGATTTATATATGAAGGTTTCCAACTCCAGATTAATTTTCTGAATCAATTTGTTTTTCCGGTCAACCTTCGCGGCAGCACTTTTAATGGCAGATTCCAGTTCCGATTGGCGTAGTTTTTTTTGTAGTAAAACCTCTTCCTTGGTTATCTTTTCAATGAGGGATAATTTGGATTGATAGGCCAAGCCAAAAATAAAACAGAACATTTCAAACGTTACACCTATGTTAGGAGAATATAGCGTGAATAAGGAACCTTTGATCCAGCCAAAGGCACGAAAGGAATTGATGGTAAATCCAAGCAGAAAAAAAGAAATTCCAGAAATGTAATAGAGCGACGCTATGTTCTTTCGTTTGATATTTTCTATACTTATATAAATCATAAACAGGAAATATGGAACTTCCAGAATGATAAGGAATTTCCATTCCGGAAACCAAAAAACAACTACCATCAAATGTATGATCCGGAGGCATAAGATCGTCACAAGCCATGGTTTTAGCGAAGTGGGGAAATGGTACGATTGGTGAAAGCTGTAGTTGAACAACAATTGTGCGCACGTTGCCGCACAGAGCGAAATTGCAGTAACCAAATTATTGATCTGTGGGATCTCTGGCCATAGATATTGAAAACCCAGTCCGTCCAGCGAAAACGAAAAACACGCGTAAGCAAGGACGTATAAACAATAAAATATATGAGCGATTTTCTTTTTTGTAAATAACCGTACCAGGTTAAAGAAAAAAACGAAAACTAAAATTCCATAGAACAACCCCAGGGAAAAGTATTCTGCATTGCTGTATTGTGAAAAATAAGGTAGCGATTTAATCACCGAGATATAATCATCGGTATGACTGCTACGAATTTTAACCAACAGAACTAAGGTGTCGAGCGGATGCGGAGGAATAATAAAACTGAAGTTTTTATGCGCTATGGGTTTAGTTTCAAACGGCATCTGATCGCCTTGAGATTCTCGCTGAATTAATGAGTCGTGTAGGAACCAATAGACGGTGATGGAGTCTATTTTGAAATCATAAAATTCCAATACAAATGGAACCTGGTTATTTTCCGATCGGAGAAAACGCATTTTTATCCAATGATTATATCCAGCGCGCAGCTTAGGTTTTCTAATTGTGCTGACAGAAAACAACTCTGGATGTTGATTGCAGTGTTCAACATCTGCCTGATTAAGACTGTCTATAAATATTTCGTACGGAAAGTTTGTGGTGTACACAAGTGAACTTTGTTCCCCAAGTCGAATAGTATGCGACGCATGAGTACTGCCAGCAATGAAACAAGCCTGGCATATCAAAAAAAAGAATATGGCGGACAAATGTTTCATGGATGATGATGCGAATGAGGATCGGGTTCAAGTATTAACTCAATTTTGTCAGGACTAATCCGGCGAATGCCGAAATGATAACTTAGTTTTTGTGCGATGGTATTAGCAAGATAGGCTTCATAGGTAATACCAAAATAGTATTCTACCTCTTTTTGGTAAGGAGAAAAAAAGTGAGGAAGCAGTCGGTCGCTGATTTTTTGGTCCTTCAAAATCCAACGTACCCGTGCGCTTTCCTTACCTTCCAATTCAATGACAATAGGATCCTGTGTTTCTTGGATTTTTTCAAATACTAATTTCAGATAACCGGCACCTTCCGAAAGCAATTCCACATCTCCTCCAAGCCAAATCCCCTTTTGTGAAATGGATGTACTAAACCTTGGGGAAGGAAATTCGCGTTGAATCCAATCGTGCAGGGGAATTCTTTTTAGTTGTAATTTATAATGATTGTATTCAGAAACTTTAGAAATTAAATATAACTCTTTTTCGAATTTCTGAGTGGTGGTAAGGGCCATGCTGCTGATGTCTTCGAAGGGTATGGCATTCGTACCGGCCAATTGCAGCAAGCCTTTGGTGGTAGAAACTGGTCCTCTCAGATTATTATACGTTTTAGAGATAAAGAATTGCAGGTTATGATTTATTTTTTCGATGTATATATTTTGCTTCTCTAATTCTCTTGTTACCTTTTTTACTTTGTCTTCCAGGGTTTCTTCAATTTTATGATACGAGTTCAGTTCTTCTTCTATTTTAATTTTGCTTCTTACCTTCAGCATGGAGATGAGGTACAAGCCCGAAAGGAAAAAAATCAGTTGCAATAGAAACCCTACGTTGCCAGCATATACAGTAACTACAGAGTCCTCAATCCAGGTAAGTTCTGCTAGAAGGTGCCATACATTACCCAGTAAGAAAGCTCCAACGCCCAACGAAAAGTGTATGCTTGGTTGCTTGTTTTGCTTGGACCGAAGCATCGGGAAGATTGCCAGCGCCAATAAGAAAAGGGATTTGGCTATGGATGGTAAAAAGTAAAGTTCAGGAAGAAGCAGTTGAGTAAGTAAATACAACAGGGGAACTATCATGGCTACTAAAAAGACAGACACTTCCACTGCCGCCATGGCAGAGGAGTCGCGATGAAAAGAATACGCGAATAAACAAAGTGAAATAAGAAAACAACAGGAGATAAGAGGGGAAACATAATTGTTAAAACCCGGCCAACCATTCCAAAGAAACTGAAACCCTGTTCCATCTTCCGATAATGAGTAAAGTAAATACAGCAGAATATACGACGATAAAAACAGGTACGCTTTGTCCGAGGTGAAAATAAAATTGAACAAACAATACAGAGTAGAAATAACAAGAATGCCATAAAAGAGTCCTAGCAATACATATTCTTGATTGGCATATTGAACAAAAAAATCTTGTCTTTTTAGAATGCTGTAATAATCTACTAAACCTTGAGAACGTATTTTTACAAATACATCAAGGGTGTCGTTTTTGATGGCAGGAACCAACACCGAAAAGTTTTTATGCTGTATTGGTCTTTCCTCAAATGCAAACTGATCCCCCATGTTTGATTTGGCCACCAGAGAATTTTTTTGAAAAAATAATATTTCCAGGGAATCAATTCGGTAATTGTAATGCTCCAGGATCCAACGGTGGGTGTTAGAACTTGTGTCCAGTAATCTATAATGAATCCATTTGGTATAGTTGTCCTGGCTGATTCCTAATACATCCTCTACTGACTTAAATAAATTTGGGTTTTGTCGTAACTCATCGATGCTCATGCTTTTGCTGCTGTCAACATAGATCCAATAGGGAGCAGTGCTTAGGCTTAGATCACTTAGGGAATCGTGCAACACAAGAATCGACTGTGATATGCCGGCGCGAAAAAATACGATAAGATAAAAAATCCACAGAAGCCTCATGTCATAAAAAGTAACGACATAGATACTACGCATTTATTGCATGAAAGTTGGCCTCTCAAGCGCTATTCTGCTGGTCTATCCGTATTTCCATAAGGGCAATGATCTTTTGTTGAAGGCGGATTATCTCCTGGTCCCGATGATCCGGTGCTGATATACCGGGTAGCTCTTTTTCTTCGCAGAAGGCCAATAACTCCGAAGGTTTCAGCTGAAAAATTTCTGCAAGTTGGCAGAGGCGCGACAAACACAATTCAGATTGGTTGCGCTCTATTTTGGAATATCCAGGCAATGACATGTGCAAGACAAAGGCCATATACTCCTGACTCCAGTTGTGTTGCAGCCGCAGTTGACGCAATACGTCTCCGATTTTTTTCATACCAAGGGACTCTAAAGATTCCGATCTGTTTGATGTTTTCCTGGCGCAAATCTGCTGATGGGGGCGTACAAGCTGAAAGATAGAAAAGCAGATTGAATAGAATTTAACCCCGCAATTATTGGTTCAAAATGTAAGAGTTTATTTAATTGCAATGGTTAAATCGTACAGCAATAATAGTTATTTAATTTGGAAATTCAAAATATATGACAATAAAAACGATTGTCTTTGGCAACAATTTAAAATACCTCCGCACCCGTGCGGGCCTCACGCAAGACGATATGCTCACGGTCCTGGGAATTAAACGCACCACCTGGGCCAATTACGAGAATGGGAGTTCCACTCCTTACATTACCGAGTTAATGAAAATTTCAGACTTCTGGGGAATCGACGAAACTAATTTATTGCGCAACGAACATTTAAAAAAAGATGTAGAACAAGGCAAGCTGGTACCACGCAATCTCAACACTCTCATGGAGCCAGGGTTGCACTATAAAACTTCAGACGATGAATTGCTTGATTCGCTGGAGGAAATATTGATCCGAGTACAGGCAATGATCCATCAACGGAAATCCGATAAAAAAGCTACTGAAAAATCCAGCCGTAAATAATAAGAGATTCATAGGTTTATTTTTTTCGTTCGATCAACTCAATCACTTTTTGCTGCAAGCGCATGATCTCCTGATCTTTTTCTTCAATTAACTTTTGTTGCTGATGAATGCGGTTGCTACGCTCACACAAGGCTAACAAATCAGAAGCAGCAATACCGTACAAGCGCGCAATTTGCCGCAACCTCGATAAGGTAATGTCGGTTAAATTCCGTTCAATTTTTGCATAGCCGGCAAGCGACATATCCAATTCGTGTGCCACATCTTCCTGACTCCACGATCGTTGCAAACGCAATAACCTCAGAATCTCTCCCAGTTTTTTCATACCATAACTTTCCATGAAAGTTATTGCTTCGCAGTCTTTTCTGTTAACAACTTATGGTTTGGATTTTTATACTGAAAGAATAAAAATACATACTGTTGGTCGTTGATATGGTGTTGAATTAGATCCTAATTTTGTTTCATAATTATTCTGGACGCCACTATTGGCAAGGGCTACGCTCTATAACAAGAGGATCTCTATGAAATGGTTTAAAACAGTTTGGGAAGATTTTCAACAAGCACGCATCGGATTTATGCTTAGCGGAGTTCGATGGTTTTTTCCGTTTTCTGTATTTTTTCTCCGAAAGCGAAAGCCTGTACGGAAAAATAATTCATAACGAAATATTCTTTCTTGCAGTCACCAAAAATAGTAGTAATAGAAATCACTTGTTGGGATTCGTTGGCTTTCGTCAACATAATCCTGCGTAATACGCATTTGTCATAACCAAGGAGAACTGAAGCGCCCGCTGATTATAAAGGACCAAAATCAGCCCTCTTCATTCTCCGAGGTTTTTTTGTTTTTCCGTTTCATCTTATGCGTTCAATCCTCGATGCTTTTGGTAGTATTTTTAATATTTTTTTTGGCGGCCTGTCCGGCTATCGCTGCAAGGCCGCGCAAGCAGCAGTGCCCCGATAAAAAAGTCGGGTCGCGGGCTTTCCGCTCTATCCGGGGCCGGGCGATGGGTGCCATCGATTGCTTAGCGAAGAGCCAATTCTGTTTCGAACCAATGTACATGCTTACTAGGGATGAATCATTGATCCAAGAATTTGCTACTCAGTGCGCAGCGCTTCAACCGGCTTTTTTCCATAGAAGCGAAGCGCACTATGGAGAAAGCTCATGGATCGAAGATCCATGGCCGGTAATTGCGACTTAGAAAATCATGGGCTCAGAAAAGAATTTCTTCTATTCGATTCCATCTAAAGCCCTTGATTTTAGTAGTCGTTTTTCAATAGAAGAATTTCTATTGAAAAATTAGGGTTCAAAGGAGAAAAAAATCAGCTTAAAATGTTGTACTGTGTTTTGCGTGAGGGACAGAGTGGAAAGCCCTGTGTGGTGGCGTGGCGCATTAGGCGCCATCGACACCACACAGGCTTGCAGCGATGGCCCGGCCCACAGTGGCGCTGAAGGCGCCACGCAGGGACACGCCCTTCAGGAAATTAAAAAATCTATCACGGAGAAAATAAAGTTGTTACTGGAATCCGAAAATAAAAAAAGCCCGGTGCTAACACCGGGCCGAAACACAGAGTCGTCGGGGCAATTATTCCACCACCAACGATTGTCGGAAATGAACGTCCCCAACAGAAATAATCATTTGATACTGTCCTTGACGGAGCTCATTTACTGAAATGCTGGAAGGCAACTGTGCATACCGTTGTTCCGTCACGGTAGTGCCTTGTGCATTCACGATTTTAATGCTTGCTTCGCCGGATGGGAATGCCCCGGTATTGATATAGCATGAAGTGCCTTTCAGCACAGGGTTCGGATAGATTATAGTGGTGGCGTCTATCATTTCTTCTTCTCCACTTCGGGTGGCACAGGCGCTTAGCGCTTTGCAGAATTGTTTGTAATAAGGCGCTGCTTGCAGATTTACTCCCAAACAAACTTCTCCTGTTTTAAAGTAATTACTCAACACCACCGTGCACGATTGTTTGTTGGCAGACGGTGTTACTTGACCGGAGGTTCCACTCAACCACCAGCTGTAGCCGCTTACATTACTGAGTCCTGTTTGTCCTACCTGAAACGATAAGGTTTGTCCGGGACTTCCGCAATGTGGACCAATGATAGGGTCTCCGCTGGTAAGGATGGGTGTCATGGTAAAGCGCACAGAAGTGGAGGTGGCAGATCGTTGGCAGGCATCGTTTAGTTTTGCTGTTACCGTATGCACTCCTTCGGTAAAAGTGCTGCTGGCATACGTGAATGGTGCTTGTGTATCGCGGAATAGGAGCGTGGTGCCTTCCCAGAATTCAACATTCGAAATGCCCGATCCACTGCTGGCTGCAGCTTGCAGCGTTACCGTCGCACCCAGATTGAATGTACTGTTATTGGCGGGTGCGCTCAGGCTTACACTGGGAGGGGTCGCATTGGCACATGGATCGGAGGCTTGCACAGCAACGCGCACAATAGCCTGTGATGTATTGCCCAGCGCATCTTTGGCCACTGCTTTTAGCTCGTATGATCCGGCAGCTAAATTTTGTAAGGCAACATCTTGCCCTTGGTGATTCCAATCGTAGGGTGCGGTGATTTCTTTGCGCACGGAAACATTGTTTATAAAAAGCTCTACCTCCGAAACGCCATCGGAATCCTGCGCGGAGACTTGCACCGTAACATTGGCCGGTGCAGCATACGTTTGCGCATTTGCAGGACGAATAAAGGAAACCACCGGACCGGTATTGCCTTGACAATTGTTGGAAAGAATGTAGGATAAGGCATGGTACGCGGGCTTGCGGGTATAGCTGCGTGTATACAACAAGGGATCGTCTTTGGGTGGCCCGAATACAGCGGTGTGCGCAGGAATCCAGGTGTATTTATCGGTGAATCCCCAAATCATAAATGTTTTTACAATGGTAGGATTCTCCAAGGCAATGGCCAGTAAGTTTGCATACGATTGTGCTTGCTGCTGGTATTTTTCTGGAGCCAGGGGCAATACAATGCCCATGTCGAGTTCTGTAATGGCTACTTCCAGGCCTAAGGCCCCAAGTCGTTTGATGTTCTGGTCTATTTGTGTGGCAAGGGTAGATGGCCGGAAAAGCAGTTCATTGTAGTCCATATGACACTGCATGCCCACACCATCGATGGGTACATTTCTGTTTTTCAACCGGCGAACCAAATTATATACCGCATCCGATTTCCCATTAATGCCTTCCGTACTGTAATCGTTGTAAAATAATTTAGATCCGGGAAATGCCTGGCGCATCCATTTGAAAGCGCTGTCCAAGGCTTCTTCTCCTATATAGCGCATCCATACGGATTGTGTACCACTTCTTAAAATATGTCCGTTACCATCTTGGATGAATTCATTGGCAACATCCCATTCAAAAATTTCTCCTCTGAATTCTTGTCCCATTCTTTCAATGTAGGATTTTAAAAATGCGAGCAAGGTAGCTTTTGTCCAGGCTTTGTTCTTTACCCAGTCGGGCAATCCATTGTGCCACAAGATGGCGTGACCGCGAACTTTCATGCCATTCGCCCTTGCAAAGTTTACCACCTGTCTGGCTTCGGTAAAGTTATACGGACCAAATTCTGTTGGCTTTATTGCAAACATCTTCATGGCATTTTCGCATACCACGGTGTTGAATTCTTTTTTCAAGGTATTGGCATAAACGGCTTCGTTCGCCAGGGGATTGGGATTTACGGTAGAACCTATGTTGAGTCCGCATTGGGCGGCCAGGGCGCGCAGGCTGCTGTTGGCAGGCGCTTCGGGAAAGCTACCGGTATTGGCTACCTCGCTGATGGAAATGTTGTCGATCCATACCGTGCCGGTGGAGGCATAGTGGAAGAGAAATCCGGGAGAGGCTTGCGTAGGTGTATACAAAAAATCGTAAAGACGCCATGCGGTGCTTAGCGTTGCCTGATTGGTGCTATAAGGATTGTTAAATAGTTGCCGGAGTATAAATGCTGGATTGTTTGATTTGGCATAAAATGTTAACCGATACGTTTTGCCGGGAGTGGCAGTCCATCCGCTGTGTATCGACTGCACACTCCAGGCATTCGTGCCCAGACGGTTGATCACGGCCTGCAAGCTTTGAGCACCTGCGTACTTTTCTATGGTGGAAAGGCTGTACGTGGCGGCAGAGCCATCGCCGGCAAGGTGATTCCAGGATATATTACCTTGTTCAAAGCTGCCATTGCTCAGTAAATTTTGCGCATACATCCTATTGACTATAAAAGCCAGGATGATCAGACTTAACGTGCGAATCATATCTGCGTGTTGGGTTATGTGATATTTGATACAATACACATAGCCAGGCGAAGTCGTAAACAAAGAGCCCCTGGAATTAGTAGTAGGTTTTTGGGTATGCCATGTCAAAGGAATAATTTCAATGACTTTACACTGTGCCAGTGCAAAGGCATTGCGGATGCTGGCTGCGGGGTACCGGATGGAATGGGAGATTCTTTTTTTAGGAAATGCCAATCGCTTGATTGAAAATGTGAAACGTTAATATTTCAAAAAGACCCCATGGAAAAGATTTAAGTAAAGGCAGATTATTTTTTTTCGCATCGCTCAACAATTGTTTTGATTCACGTGCTCAATAGGCTGTTGCCTTGAAACTGGAAGAGCAGTATATTTATGGCAGTTCACGCTTGGGCGTGTACAAGCCCGGAGAAGAAGTCTCCGGTGCACTTGAAATAGGAATCACTGCAGGCAGGCACCGGGTGGGCGTACGCAGCTACGAGCTGAACGATCACCTGGGGAATGTGCGCGTAGTGTTTAGCGACTGGAAAAAGCCGGGCTTTAAGAGCGTAGAAGCCGCCTACGAGTACTATCCGTTCGGGATGATGTTGCAGAAGCTGGAGAGTCAGGTGTATAGGTTCGGCTTTAATGGGAAAGAAAATGATGACGAAACTGGTTGGCAGGACTATGGCATGAGGATGTATAATCCAAATCTTGCCAGGTTCTTTAGGGTTGATCCAATTACAAGTAAATATCCAGAATTAACACCGTACCAGTTTGCAAGTAATTGTCCTGTTTTAGGCGTCGATTTAGATGGAAAGGAGTTTCTTCTACCTTCCCTCGCAAATACCCACCCAATAATGAAGGCATTCAATAAAGGAGTGGTGAATACGTTGACAGGAACATTGAATTTTATAGTTCATGATGCCTATCAATCAGAAACATGGGAGAATGCAGGTATGTATATGGAAGAGGTGATCCTTTCTTCGGCATCTCATAGCAATATATACAAACCTAGTACCCCAAGATTAGATGCGCAAGTTAATAATCTAAAGACTAAGGTAATCGAAGGGGATGCGCTGTCAATAGCTGAATTTATTGGAGAGCTTGGTACTGAAATTGTAACTGGAATATTAGTTGATAAAGGTGTAGGTCGGATGAAGTCACTAGTTGTGACAGGATCTATGACTTTATTTGAAAAGATTGCAACAAGACAATGTCTAGCAAAATCATTCCTGAAAAAGTCTGGAGTAGGAGATATTGAGCGGCATATGTCAGCAATTTCGTTTGATGATCCAGTTTACACAAGTACATTAAAAAAGGGGGACAAAGTATATCGTTTTTCAATAGATGGAGATAATGGACCTAAGCATTATTTTACTACAGAAAAGGATTTCTTGCCTGGTGAAGTTGGCAAAAATTCCTATCGAAACAGGACGGATGTCATAATTGAAGAATTTACTCTAAATGAAGATGTCAAGGTTTTGAACTCAACAATCGATATGAAAGATGGAACCAAGGGTAAATCTCAGATATTTAGCACAGAAATTCAGAATGCATCTACAGTAAAACAAGGGAAAAGTTGGGCAGATTTTGAAAAAAAATAATGAAAAAAGAAGACGAATATTGGCGATTTGTAACGATGGCAATGACATCACCTTCAATTAATAAAAAATATTATTATGATATCAAAAACAATGAATTGTTTGGATTAAAATATCAGGCCAATAATACTGAAGTTATAGTAGGAAACCAATATATGGATAATCGTAATGTTATTAAATATATCATGTCCAAGAATCTTAAAGCGTATTATATAGTTGAACTACCAAGGATAGATGTGATGGCTAAATCAAGTTTTATACAGAACTACCTTCAGAGTAACAATATTCAAGGAATTTTAGAAGGAGATATAGATACGCTTGTAAATACAGATTTTTCAAAGAGACTTAATTTTTTAAGTCGTGAACAAATGTTTGACTTTGATTCAGTTAGAACTAAGTTTTTGGAAGAAAAAATAGCATCCATGTATCTTAAATTTGGTATGGATGAAGAAACGACTAAAGTAGTTTGGTAATGATCGAGAATTAGGGTAATCCCTGAATGCGAGCGCAAGGTTACAGTTAAAATTGTGCGATGCACGTTACACGATGATTACACGAAAACTTCCCCCGAATGCTGGTGCAAGTGACGTAGCTGCTGGCGCAAGACCTTGTCTTGTGCCGTTGATGCGCAGCATCAACTAGGGTAGTTGGAATTTGGATTCGTCCGATTAAGGGATTTACAGGATTGTTGTTAGAAATTATATAGAGCCGGCTTTTAATTTATAGTGAGAAAATTTTTTACGATAGTGCTAGCAGCGGCCCGGATAGAGCGGAAAGCCCGCGGCCTTATGGTTTTAGTATTCGTGAAGGTTTCGCGGCCTTGAAGCGAAAGCCGGAAAAGCCGCCCAACCTATCCGTAGTCTTAGACTATGGATCTAGTATGAAAAGAGGGACTTAGTCTGGGTAGGCTCCTCGACTGCTGGCGCCTACGTCCGTCGGTGTCATTTAATAACTACGGCATGCATAGTTTATGGATGGCAGCAAAGAGCGTCTCGCTCTGTGGCCTTGGTGGAGAGACGAATCAGAATAGCCAGAATAGAATAATGAACTGCGAGATATTGCCGGGTGTTATTCCGGCTTTTTTACAACATTGAAAATATTTTTTCGTAGGTCAATTACTTTTTATTCGAAGTACATTTTCAAGTATATTTATGGTAGTTCACGCTTGGGCATGTTTGAGGTCTCCGGCGAATTTGAAATAGGAATCACAGCAGGCAGACACCGCGTTGGCGTACGTAAGGCTGAAGGTAGAATGGGTGCTATTTATGATGAGCTATATGGAAGGCCTGATATGTGATAATTCATCCTATACGAAAAAAACACTTCAAAAAAATGATAATAAAAAATAAAAAAACATCGTAATTACCATTTGAAATTTTAAATAGTTTCTTGAATGAGCAAATATTTATGGTAAAGGGGAAAAAAGTGGTTGTGGTAATGCCAGCCTATAATGCAGCCAAAACCTTGGAAAAAACGATTAGTGAAATTCCATTTGATATTGTAGATGAGGTTATTTTAGTTGATGATCATTCCAGAGACAATACTGTTGAAGTTGCAAAGAAACTTGGTATTTCAAAAGTGATTCGTCATGATAAAAATAAAGGGTATGGAGGTAATCAAAAGACTTGCTACAAAGCTGCCATTGAATCGAATGCTGATATCGTTGTGATGCTGCATCCAGACTACCAATATACTCCACTTTTGTTGGAGGCAATGATATTTCCAGTAGCCAACGGGTTATTTCCTGTAATGCTTGGTTCAAGAATTCTAGGCAAAGGAGCGCTCAGAGGAGGTATGCCGATGTATAAATATCTATTTAATCGAATGCTAACTTTTACTCAGAATATCCTGATGGGGCAAAAGTTAGCTGAGTATCATACGGGTTACCGTGCTTTTAGTAAAGAAATTTTAGCAGAGTTACCATTAGATCAGAATAGTGATGATTTTGTATTTGACAATGAAATGCTAGGTCAAATAGCCTATGCTGGATATGAAATTGGAGAAGTTACCTGCCCAACAAAATACTTCGAAGACGCCAGCAGTATTAATTTTAGAAGAAGCATGAAATATGGCTTTGGTGTTTTACGCGTGTCAATTACTTTTAGGCTGCATCGATGGGGATTGGGAAGTTATAAGTTATTCAAATATATTAAACCTATGGCTACTCTGAAGTAGTGTTAAATAATTACGAAATAAACGTATCCAATGCTCTGTAAAAAGTAAATGAAGAATTAGGTAAGAGTTAAACTACAATGCATGAGTTAATTGTTTTGGAACAAAAAAAGCAGATTTGTTTAGCTTAAATATTTTTTTGCATGAAAAATTCAATCCATCCATAGGCATGCTTTTCATCAACTAGTTTTCGAATGCCAATGTATTTTTTTGACGCTTGGATTTATTTCTAAGTCTGGGCCTGTATATTTCTTACAACATTCTTTCTTAAGATAATTTTAAAAGTCAATGACAACGTTCTAGTCGACGATTATAGCACATCCTGATCTCTCCAAGGTCAATTGAAATGATTGAGGAGAAAAACTATTTCCCGGATAAAAATAGTCAAAAGAAATGTAAGTGATGAAATGGTCTTTTGAGGCCACAACTAGGCATAGCTGCAACAGGGATTCCAGGAACGAAAAGATGGAGGAAGTGCAGGTGAAGCCAGGAGAGGCGGATGTGGTATAAATTAATCATGCTAACAGATTGTTTATGATGAAGCTGAATGGGTTAAATAAAGCACCTGGCATTTATGATATTACTACATTTTTTTAGTTGGTTATAAATAAATAATAGGTTTCCTCAGTTGGGTAGGTTGTCAATTGATGTGCACGAAGAGTATTGGGGTGATGAGTGAAATTAATTTTTGTCATGAGGTTCTGTAAGAAACTAAAACGCTTATCCTGCTGTCCACGATCTAAGTACATAAAAAAAGGCATCCATTAGTTGGATGCCTTGGTCATTAGCGCGTATCTGTTGTTATTGTTTTCTAAGGAGTACAAGCACATCCATGCCAAACATTTTGGACGATACCCATAGGTCATTGCCGCTGGATCCAATTGCTTTCAACGTTATTTTGTCGCCTTTTTTTATGAGTTTGCTAGTTTCCGGATCGTTGCTTTCTATCAGTATCTGTTCCCATTCACAGGCAGAGAGCCATTTTATGGTCCATTTAGTGATGGTTTTTTTGTTGTTGGAATAATCGATAATAGTAGATCCCACTACTTCGCTGTAGCTGCTTTTGTCGGGAGACTCTACATATTTTTTGTTGATATACATTTGTTGGCTGCCATATTTACCAGTTTTAAATAATGCGCAAACCCCTTCTTTAAGAACGAGTGTGTCGGGGTTAATGTCGCCGGCAGCATCTTCTCCAGCATCTTCTCCAGCCTCTTCCATAAAGAATGGA
This sequence comes from Cytophagaceae bacterium, assembly GCA_025454925.1. GTDB lineage: Bacteria > Bacteroidota > Bacteroidia > Cytophagales > Cytophagaceae > JALONM01. The sequence goes on along the minus strand of JALONM010000005.1, from coordinate 112,862 downwards.
ATAATGTCGGGGCAGGAAGTTGCAAGTTCGGCACCAAATTTCTCTCCTACTTTGTTGGCTGCTTTTTCTAAATTTTTCTCTTTTATTTTGTATTGCGCCATCATTCCTTCAAAATGATTGATCGAGGCATTTTCCATGCACTTCATGGCCAATTCTTTTCTTTTGGCAGGCGGCAGCTTGCTGTCAATTTTCTTTATACAGTTGCAGGTTTGTTCACAAGCCTTTTCAGAGGCGGTTTGTGCCAATAACAACTTGCATGTCAGCACAAGTACGATAAATATAGATTTTCTCATGATTTTTGTTTTGTATTGTTTGTTATTCACCAATGGTACCGAAGGCGTCTTTCAAATGCTTAGACATTGCGTTTGCAAAAAGGTTGCCTTCGGGATGAAAATAGTAAAAAAATCAGATTTACTTCTTCACTGGATTACCATAAATATAAGCACTCAACGGCTCCCATGCACCTGGCTTACGACTGGGTATTTAGTTTGTAAAACGAAAGTTGGGGCAGCATCCTCCCTTCATGGCGGTTGTAAGAAGATAAATTGTAAAGGAAAGGCTTTTTACACTACCAATTATAAAGATCCACTGGCGTATCAGAAGTTACTGAAATAGCGAATTCCATTTTTCTCTTCTTTCAGGGATAGACCAAGACGGAGTGCAATTTTTTCCGAGGCGAAATTCCCGGTTTTGACTTCCGCAGTGTATCGTTCGCCATGTCGTTCAGTCAATGCAGATACCAATAGTATTCCCAGTCCTTTTCCCCGATACTGCGGAGCAATGGTCCAGGATAATTCGTAACTGTTGGAGTGATCGTTCCAATCGGCACGTACCGTTCCCATGGGTACCGATTCGTGCAAGCCAATATATAAATGGCGATTCGGATTGTTCAGCACCGACTGCAGCCAATTTCGATGCGTCTGTTCGTCGATCGGGTCTATGCAATGCGATTGTTGCCTCGTGAGAGGGTCATTCCTCCAGTCAAGCAGCAGTTCCCAATCCTCCATGGTGGCCTTACGAAGTTCCATGCCGATGTAAAATGGAGTATGAATTAGATTTTTTTTTCGAGTAAAAACCAGGTAATGTCATCTTGCGGAAAGGCTGGATCCCGGCGGTAAGCGAAACCATAATCCAGCAGCCTAAGGTCGGAATAGCGTTCTAACATTTCTCCAGCAAAATCACGTTTGTACAATCTGTCGCTATGACCTCGGTAGCTAATGCTCACTGGTGAGGGGTTGTAATATTCTCCTATCAATATATATCGATGGCTGCACTCGTAAAGTTTTTCATACACCGTGCCGAGTTTGTCGGGATGTATGTGGATGAGCACACCTTTGATAAGTGTCAGGTCTACCTTTTTGCTGGTAGGAAAGTCAAAGATAGAACCATGGTATACATGGTCGCTTCCCAGTAAAGAGGCTAATTCTGTAGCTGCCGACTGGTTGATTTCTATTCCGTGAAGTTGAGCGGAGGGATAAAGTTGCTGTATGGCTTTCAGGTTCATGCCTACGTTAGCGCCAAATTCCAATATCGAAGAAGGAGGTGTGATACGGTGCAACGCCTTGGCAAAGAAATGGATGTTAGATGCCAGGTATTCTGCGCTTCGGTTGCGTTGTATATATTCATCACCAAATGTACCTGCCCAAAATTCTTCTTGATCCGTCTGGAAATTCATAAGGAATACTTTTTTTGTTTTCAATGGTAAGGTGCGAATAATTTTTTCCAATTAAAATAATTTTCCAAAAGAAATCATGCCGGTTCGCCTCATGCAAGGGCTTGGTAAGCATTTGAAAAGTTTAACCTTATTTTTTCAAAAAATAGATTGCATTTGGTGATGCAGTTAAATCTCCAATCATTACGTAGCCTTTTTTAGTATTTAACTTTAAGATTGTATGTTGGGCGTGTCCCTTGTGGTGAGGTGGCGCTACAAGCCCACCTCACCACGTTGGGCCGGGCTATCGCTGCAAGCATGGCGCCTATGGCGCCATGGCTTTACACTCTATCCCTCACGCAAAACTAGCCATGTTTTTAAATGGGATTTTTTCATAGAATTTTTTTTATGGAAAAATCACTCATACAATCAAGTGCTTCAGAAGAAATTCATTTTTAATTTCCCGATTTTTCAGGTCGCGATTACCGGCCATGTATCGCAGATTCATGAGTTTTCTCCATCGTGCGCTTCACTTCTAACGGGAAATACCGGTGGAACGAGCGACCATTATAAAAACTTATTGTATTGCTGTTGAGGTATATGGAAGTTTTGTATCTTTCCTTACAAGGCTTTATTCTCCGCAATGGATGTTCTACTTCAAGCCTCCAAAGATTTGAGCGTTAAAATCGTATCCAATCTTACGAAGTGAACATCCTTGTAGGTTAACAACACAGTAGAGAAATAGAACCCTATTAAAATGCGCAGGATGAACGTATATACCATACCCACTATTGAATGTATGAAAATAAGTCTGCCACAGATGCTCTTGGATGGCAATGGTACTAATGGCGAAGTTAATTCAACGGCTAACTTAGTTTGAAGTATGAAAGATGCATTATCGCTTTATTTAAAACGCTATTCTACCATTTGTCCGGAAATCACTACCGAAGAATTGCATTATGTGGCCCAATACGCTCTTCAAGAAACATTGTACAAACATGCGGTATACCTATCTGCAGGAAAAGTTCAAACGCATTTGTCGTTTGTGGTCAGCGGATTAATCCGGGTTTTTCAAGAAGATGAACAGGGGAATGAAAATACCATCAGCTTTATTCAGGAAAATGAATATGTCACTCATTATCCCAGTTTTTCATTGCAAGTTCCCTCTCCCTGCACATTTCAATGCCTCGAAGATACGTGCCTTATACATCTTCCTTATGATAAAATGCAGGAGGGCATTCATCGGTATAAAAATCTAGAACGCTACGCACGTATTTTTAAGGAACGTGTTTCCGATAATCAGCAACGTCGTATTGAAAGCTTATTGAAAGAAACTGCCGAACAGCGTTACCTGCATTTTATACAACAGCATCCCACTTTGTTTCATCGAATATCCCTAACGCATCTCGCCTCTTATCTGGGAATAGGTCGCCAGTCCTTAAGTCGCATCCGGAAGCATATCTCTATTTCGCAGGTGAAGTGATTTTTGTCTCAAATGAGTCATAAGAAATAATGCAATAAGGTTCATTTTTGACAACAACAATTTTGCCATGACAACTATGAACCCAACAGTATTACTAACCGGTGCTTCATCCGGTATCGGGAGGGAGCTTGCTATTACCTTCGCTAAAAATGGACATCCATTAGTGCTGATCGCCAGGACTGAGCTTCCGTTGCGTCAGCTCGCCACTGAGCTAAATCAAAAGTATGGTGTGCCTGTGGAGGTTTTTTCCTGCGATTTGAGCACTCCGGAGGCAGCATCGAAAGTGTATGATTTTTGCAATGACAACGGCCTTCAGATTGACATTCTCGTTAATAATGCAGGCGTTGGAGATTACGGACTTTTTTATGAAATGGATCTGGAAAAACAATGTAGAATGATTCAGTTGAATGTAATGACATTGACTTCACTAACGCATCTGTTTCTGCCTGCAATGCTGGTCCGGCAACGTGGTTATGTATTGCAGGTCGCCTCGATTGCCTCGGTTCTTCCAGGGCCTTGGATGGCGGTATATTACGCTACTAAAGCGTATGTGCTTCATTTTAGTGAGGCCATAGCCAATGAACTAAAAGGTACCGGTGTAAGTATAACATGTCTGTGTCCGGGAGGAACCGCTACCAATTTCTTTCAGGAGGCTAATGCCGGTAAAAGTGCTTTTCTAAAGAATGCCAACTTGATGCCAGCTGCTGTGGTAGCAGAGTTTGGTTATAAGGCTTTGATGAGCCGCAAAACAGTAGCAATTCCTGGATGGGTGAATTATTGCATGGTAAACAGTGTTCGGTTTTTCCCAAGAAATATAGTGACCAGGGTTTCTCAGCAATTATCACGGCCTGTACAGTAAATTTAGCCAGAAAGAAACCACCACAGCGAGCGGTTCGACCATTTTAACACGCCGGTTAACTAAGCCGGATTCCTGATTGGCTTAGTGATGCTTAGAGATTCACAGGTGTAGGTTATTTTTAGGTCTGATAAAACTACATGAATGAAGCATCGCCCGGATCTTCCTCCCAGACTTCTTTGCCAACGACATCCGATATTTTATTGGATGTCGGTTTGGCAAAAGCGTATCGTGCGTTATGTACACTGGTACTTAGGTCCTGAAAAATTTGCCAGCAAAAGGCAAAGCGAGGGCTTGTCTTTTCGTGTTAAAAAGCATCAGTCGGTGCTGATCCGTAAAATGGGAGACTCGGATATTCAGCTTCAGTTAAATAAAGTAGAAAATTTAAAAATAGCCGTCTCTGCCATGAATGGCATTTTAATTTATCCGGGAGAAACGTTTTCATTCTGCAAATTAGTAGGCCGTCCTACCCAACGTAGAGGTTTTTTGAAGGGGATAGAGTTGAGCAGGGGAGAGGCACGCCCAGGGATTGGTGGTGGAATTTGCCAGCTCGCCAACTTAATTCATTGGATGGTTTTGCATTCTCCATTAACCCTGGTAGAACGACATCATCATAGTTTTGATCCATTTCCCGATCAGGGCAGGGTTCTTCCTTTTGGAAGCGGAGCTACGGTTTTTTACAATTACCGGGACTATGCTTTTAAAAACAACAGCACTCAGGTTTTCCAATTACGGTTTTGGTTTACAGAAAAATGTTTGGAAGGGGAATTGCGCTGTCAGCACGAGCTTCCCTTTACCTATACCGTTTTTGAAAAGGAACATGCTTTCGTTTTTCAAAACGGAAAATACTTTAGGAAAAATGAGATTTGGAGGAGTAAATGCGAAAAACGCCATCAAGGACGTGTCATTGAAACCGAATTAGTGCATAGAAATTTTGCTGAGGTGAAATATGTGCCGGAAGTATTTACAGAAAGTCCTATTGCAAAGAAATAGAATGTGCATTGAAAATTGAAATTATTAACAGACTCTGTTTTTTTGTTGAAGGCTTTGTATGCCTTATGCCCGAGGAATAGAAAAATGTTACAGGGAGAATGAGAAATATATTTTGGTAGAGATATGTAACATCGACCTTTTCTAAATGCTCTTTTCTGTAAAAACGAAAGGATATGAAAAGATGCATCGTTACGATTTTACTGACAATAGTTTTGTTGGTGAATTGCAATAGAAAAAAAGATTCTATAGGTCCGGTTTATTACCTGGCAGGCAAAGATTTTCAATGTACAAGTTTTTATTTGCCAGATACATTGAATTTCAGAAAATCTAAAGTGTTTTCGATAAGGGCTGAATTTTCATCGGTAGTAAGCTGGACGCTGGAGTTGAAGGGTTTGAAGAGTGGCGCCTCCCGAATTTTTAAAGGAAATACCAATAGATTGGATAGCTCAATAGTTTCTTGGCGGGGTGGTCATGATGGATTACCGTTTTTCAAAAAAGGCGAACAAGTGCAGGCTACAGTCAGTTTTATGGGTTCAGAGTTGAAAGTAACTGGGGTGTCGACCATAAAGAACACCGTTGACTTTGGGTTGGAGCCCAATGTCGTGACTCCTGTTAGTGTAGATTCAAATGGATATGAGTATAATTCTAAAACTATTCGTTTGGAAGACGGAGTTTTTTTTCCAAAACAGTTTTCGTTTCATTCCAGTAATTCCACCAATTATAGGCGCGTGGATAGCCTGATACCTGCGGTGCAAGGTAATAAGTATTACACCATATTCAATAGATCGTATTCTTCCGATGGTTATTTCGTGGGAGGTTTGCAGCATCGCAAGGTTGGCGGTTTTTATTTTCCTGATTGGAAAGAAGTTTCAAATGTGTATTTCAACGTATATGTATATGGAACAGGAGTGCCGGGAACTCGAATGAACTTGCAATTTCACGAAGCCGATCCGGAGACAGATGCGTTTAAGTCAGATAAGGAAAACGATAGCACCTGCGGAGGAACTTATAAAAAGAGACAGCATTGTCCTTGTGTAGATGATGCTTGGCAAAAGCAAGTGTCGATCGATCATGTTGGTTGGAAGCTTATTTCCGTGCCATACACGGAGTTTGAACACAGCAATGTGCCAAATAATGGAGACAAAGGAAATTTTAGAAAAGAGCCCCATCGCATACATTGGATTCAATTGACTGTTATCTCAGGAACTCCCTTTCAGGAAGTTCAGGCAATTTGGGATTATCCAGTAATTACCTACGGAGGCCCTTTTGATCCGTCTATCTAGTATTAGTAGCTGGTCATTCATCCTAGTAGGTTAGTATATTGAGAAATGACTGCTCAACGTGTTTTTCTAAAGAATAAAAAATGCCATGGCCCTAAATTGAGCCATGGCATTAAGGATCTTAATTGGCGGTTGCTTAGAAATTAATTTTCTCTAAGCGCAGATCTATTTGTTTTTCTTTCTTCTTGTATTCAAGAATGAAAACATAGCCAATTTTAGCAGGCAACATAATAAAATTATTTTTTCTGGATGGTAATTCCATTTGGTCCTCTTTCAGTCCAACTTCCGGTTTGTAGGATACGGCGCCTAGTTTTAAATTCGTATTCTCGGAAAAGCTTCTGTCATAATCAACATAGGTGCTGATGAACGACGATTCGTCGCGGCTTGATTGCGTGTAGCAATAGTCAAATCCACCATAAGATTTCACGATTTTTCCTAAAACCATCACGGAAACGTTGCCGTATCCTGCAGGTAAAGAAACGTTTGATTTTCTTTTTTCATAGATCTCTACCTTTTGCAGGTCAAAGTCTTTGTTGAATTGAAATACCATCAAATCCATTACTTCAATTTTAAACGCAGAGGCAGAGTTGTTTCCATTGATTACCTTCATCGCCACTCCAAGACCGTCCACTGATTTTTTAAACTGTTCTCCGATAAAGAAATAATTGCCATCTGCTGTTCTGATGGTTTTATGTAAAAATATGTACCCGTCGGCTTTTAGTTTCCCTTTTTTGTTTACCGGTAAAAATTTGCTAATGTCGGATTCCCAGGAAATGAATTTTTCTTTTAGCTCTTTTCCTTTGTAATCGTAGATTTTGAGAAAATATCCTAAGCTTTTTGCTTTGGTTTTTTTAGCGTCTAGTTCGAAGTAATCTCCGATTACCAAGATTTGTTTTGTGTCTGCGTCAATTGTGGCGCTGTTGATTCCCAAGTTGTATTTTTCATCTACTACCGGATTCTGAAATAGAATTTTACCATCCTCCATGGATACTGCCATGATTTCATAAGAAGGGTCTTTGTCGAATAAATTCTTTTGTTTGGCAAGCAAAGAAACCATGATCTCTTCTTTCGCATCTGCATAACTCGCCATTTGAATTTCTTTGGAATCATCCGGAGATTCGATGGTCCATTTGGTTTCGAGCTTGTTGGAAACTTTAGAAATAGAATATCCTATTTTGCCTTCTTTTTTAGAGTTGAACATAAGGAAGTTGTTTTTTCCTCCAGGGAAAATGATGGAGTTATTGGATTCTTCTGCAGAAGCTATAGAGCCGTACATACTCATTTGCATAGTACTTAGTTTTTCAGATTGAACGGTTCCTATGTTCGTCAGAGACTTGTCGTAGGTAATGGTCTCAGTAATTTTGGCTTTCGTATCGAGAAATATGAAAGCAAAGGCGGAGCCATTGTAGGTGGCTTCCATCAGGTAGTAATATTTAGGTTTGGTGATTTCCGTTTTGCGAACAGAGGTTAGGTTCTCGTCGAAAATTTGAATAATGTAATTGTAGTTTTTGTTATCCGCTTTATCGACCTGGTAGAAAAAGTAATATCCTTTGATGACATTATCTTCCATGATTTGTCCGGCATTCGAGAGCCTGAATTTAACAATATCATTGATAGTGGTATTTTGACCTAGCAATTGGAACGATTGCATCAGTACTACGATGGTCGCTATGAGTAGCTTTTTCATGGTTATTGAAATGGTTAAAATGTATTATTTAAAAGTTAAGGTGATGACAACTGGAGCAATACAAGGGGATTTGTCGGGATAGGAGGTGTGACAAATGTTGTTCAATCTCGAACATTCCTCTTTAAGATTAAGTTGTTGCGAAAAATAGTACTCTAAGTTCCACATGTTTAAGCTGGAGTATTGTGTTTTGGTATTGGAGAAATTGGAAAGATTGAAACCAATTTTTAGTATTTCCTGTAAGGAAAGGTTGTGCAAAATCGTTAGACATTGGTTGTAGTTGTCGCGGTTAAGCGTGGAGGGCATTGATACTATTTTGTCTAAGTCGTGGTCTACCTGATAATTGTAAATTGATTTTAAAAGAACACAGGCAATTTCATACAACATACTATTTTTAGGTTCTCTTTTTAATAATTCACAGCAACGATAAAAAGCGTCGCCATAATCTTTCATGCGCAGCGAAGCTTCCAGCAGCAGCCACTCACAGCGCCTTACCATTTTAGCATATTGAGCATCGGTAAATTCTACCTCTTTGTTGTCTGTGGGAATAAGTTGTTGAATCTTCGCAGCTCTCTTCTGGCAGTTGGGGTGCGTGCCCAATGAGTCGTCTTCGTTTTGTTCAGAAAAAATGGGTTCTTCGTAATATTCCCAGGCTCTTTTGTATGGGAATTTTTCTCCGTTCAGCAATGATTTAAAATCAAGGGGGGCCTTATAAAAGGAAGAGTCAACGCCGTCTAAGGCTTTTAAGGTCGCTACCGCCTGGGAACGGAAGTATCCTGCATTTTCATAAAAACGATAGCCAATAGAGTCTGCTTCAAATTCGTGCGATCGGCTGTGTTGGTTAATGTTAATGCCGTAATTCGTAAGTAATTTCTTTAGTTTTTGGTAGGAATTATATTCTGAGTTTTTAATTTTTTCAAGCTCGGCTTTCATTTTCTCAGAATTAATTTCTTCAAAATGCTTTTTACAACTATTGTATACATGCTTTTCGGTATCGTGTGCGAGCTCGTGCGCCAATACCATCGTGAGCTGATAGATGTTTGAGAAGTGAGGGATCAGTCCCAGGTTTACGACTATAATACCTTCTCCGAAATTATAGGCATTTGGTACTGCGTCTTTTACCAATATCAATAAATAGTTTTCTCGTTTCAGGTTGTTGGCTTCCAGAAGATGAGAAAAGGGAGTATTAATATAGTCGTATATCTCCTGGTCGCTTGTTACCAGTCCGCTGTCCAGGTAGGCAAGTAAAATTTCACGTTGCGTCTTGCGTGTCTGGTTGAGGTAATCAATAAACGGATCTTTTTTTTCGTTCTTTAGAATCCCTAGTCGTTTCAGGACTTCTGATTTTATTTCTAATTGTTTGAGTTTTGATTTCGTACGTATGGAATCAGCATAACGGAATTCCTGTGAGAATAGCGCAAAGGAAACCAATAGCAAGAGCGATCGCACAATACACATGAGCTTGGTGATTAAGGATGGAGCAAAATTAAATTATTAATGCAAAGTTCTCCATTTTTTTGTTGGAGTTTTATCATAAAACCAATAATAAAATGTTTCATGTAAGACACATCGCAGAATAAAAATTCGGAATATGAAATATTTTTTTTCAGTGGAAACCTTTGATGTACTTGCGAAGTCTAAGCACTCAAAATTTTAACCGTTCAATAGTGGATTGGAATATGTCTGATGATATAATTTGGTAAGTGGGATGAGAATAGTGCAGCCATGCACCTTGCTTAAAGAAGCTTGATTTTTATTCTTCCATCCAGTACTATTTATCGGATTCATTATCTTGAAATCGAAAAGCCTGAATTAAATTATTCGGAAAGCTATCATATATATGCCTGGTATTTGTTTCAGGAAGGAGAGATCGACAAGGCAAAAGCCAATCTAAAACTGGCATTGGAACAATTACAAAATCCAGATAATTTAATGAATAAGTTTGGAAGTAATACTTTAATGGTGGAAGACTATTTACTTCGCTACGAGCGAGCCTTGCAATCGATTGAAGCGAAGAATTGGCCAAGGTTTGAGACCAACGTAAGTCGACATTAAAGGAAGGTTTTTTTTGAGAATGGAATTGAATTCTTGTATTTTAAATCTTTGACAAAACAAGGAGACGATTTGGTTGTTACAGCCGTATGCAACGAATGGCAATACATCGAAAAATTCTAAGAACATCAACCATCACTCTGCAGATGATTATGGTGATGTTGTTGGGTAACGCAGCACTTCATGGACAACAACAACTTGGTATAACCTGGCACCGGGGCTCTGTGATGAAGCATGCCCCTTCGGTAGCTCATCTCCATCAGCAAATGCCGGGAGTAGAAATGTTTTATCAATGGAAAGTTTCTGGTCAAAAAAAGTGGCATACGTCTTTTCCTAATCTGCAGCGAAGAGTAGCTGTGCATTATTTTTGGTACGACCCGGATAAGCCACTGGGGAATACGATGTCCATTATCTATTATGGAGGGCAATCCCTTTCTCTTTCAAAAAATATTTCCTTGGGATATCGGTTGGGCGCTGGCCCGGGTTTTGTAAGCCGCTTTTATCATCCGGAAGATAATCCTAGGAATTCCATGATCAGTAATTTTTTGAATTATACCTTGGGAGGGCACCTTGATATTCGCTGGCATTGGCATCCTCGCTGGTCTTTCAGTACTGGTATGGGTATTGTCCATCTTTCTAACGGGGCCTGGAAAAAACCAAACCAAGGCATCAATCAAATTTCAATGCACGTTGGCCTTTCGTATATTTGTAAACCCGATACTCAGCGATTGGAAAGACAAAAGTATTCGGGTTTGGCGCAACATTACTGGCAAGTAGGTCTTGCCGGAGGATTCAAGCAACACGAAATCAATACACCACGAATGGGCATTTTGAGTATGCATACCTATTATGTTGCGCAGATAAAGCAACGCAATAGTTTTTTTGGTGGTGTGGATGCGATGTATGATCCGGGTAAATCGTATTGGATAGATTTGTATGCGCTGCCGTATTCAAAAGGATTGGAAGGTTACACCCAATTGGCTTTGACAGGCGGATACGAAAGGCGAATACACCGCACTGGTATTTCCGCTCAGCTAGGATGGTATTTGTATGACCCTATTCGAGTCAACCGTAAGCTATATCAGCGTTACAGTATCCAGTACCACTGGTCTTCACGCTGGAGTAGTTTTGTTGCACTCAAGGCCCATTCGGGCACAGCCGATTGGGTAGAGTGGGGTATGGTTCATCGCTTATCATTGCGCAATGCTGATTGAAATTCAGGCAAGAATGAATTTGACATTCTCGGTAATTAAGAATATCTTTGATCACTTTTTGCATTTCGGGGTGTAGCGCAGCCTGGTAGCGTGCTTGTATGGGGTGCAAGAGGTCGTGGGTTCAAATCCCGCCACCCCGACAATTTAGCCGTCCGTTAGGATGGCTTTTTTATTTTCAAGGAAAATGTATCGAGGTAGCGTGTGGCGCCTGCGGCGCCAAGGTCGTGGGTTCAAATCCTTTATTTTCAAGGAAAATGTATCGAGGTAGCGTGTGGCGCCTGCGGCGCCAAGGTCGTGGGTTCAAATCCCGCCACCCCGACAATTTAGCCGTCCGTTAGGATGGCTTTTTTATTTTCAAGGAAAATGTATCGAGATAGCGTGTGTCGCCTGCGGCGTGGCGCTCAGGCGCCAATGGCTTTTTTATTTTCAAGGAAAATGTATTGAGTTTGCGTGTGTCGCCTGCGGCGTGGCGCTCAGGCGCCAATGGCTTTTTTATTTTCCAGGAAAATGTATCGAGGTAGCGTGTGTCGCCTGCGGCGCCAAGGTCGTGGGTTCAAATCCCGTCACCCCGACTAACGCGCTCATATAATTTGTGCGACTATTAGGAGCATTCACAAAACATCGATCGCAGTGTTTTCTAATAAAACTTAACTACGATGGAGCAATTGGCGTTTCTCCCCTGGTCATCCACGCAAGATATTTTAATGGAAGAAGTTGCCGGAGCAAAAAAAACGGTTTCAGAGGGGCTTGCCTTTTGGTAAAAGGCGTCGTTGATGTACCAGTATACCTCCCTCACCTGATGTTGTGTTTCACAGCGGAGGGCGAGTGGCGATGGGTCGTCTTTTTCGATGAGGTATTCTTTTTTATGCAACGGCGAGGTGATGCGCGGTGCCTGGTCGTTCAATACACGCTGGCAGCTTGGGTTGTGTGGCGGTATTTCCTGAAAAGGTATTTTTTCCTTACGATAAAAGTTGGCTAATTCCGGGGCTAATACAGGATATAGTTTTTTTTTGTATCCATTTTCCGGAGCGCATTGGTGGCAGTAAGAGATATGTTCCTTTTCATCGGTCATGATGTATTGGAGGTGCTCGCAGCGCAACGCCGGAGAGATGCCGGGTAAGAAGAAGTCTAGGGAAGTGTGCGAGCAAAATTCGCCTGAAGGTAGTCCGCTTTCTGTACAAACATAGCGGGTGCGCAATTCCCCAGGGGCAGCATACCAGGCGCTCGAAGAGTTGTAGTCGAGCGCGTTGAATACCTGAAAGAGCAAAGGCGTGGCAACGTCGGCCCCACTGAGTTCATGCACACCATGGCCGGAGAAATTTCCCAGCCATACGCCAATTGTAAAACGTTGGTTGTATCCAATGCTCCAGGCATCTTTTCTGCCGTAAGAGGTTCCTGTTTTCCAGGCAATTTTGGGGATATGAAAATTGCTTTCTGCGCCATTGGGTAAATCGGGGCGCTCAATGCTGGCCAGTATGCCAGTGATCATGTACGCGCTGGAGGCGCTGAGAATAGGATATTGGGAAGTGCTGGTATCGCGTGTGGTAGTTTGCAAAGGTGCCCATTGTCCTTTGCGCGCCAGCGCAGCATAGAGCCCGCAGAGTTCTTCCAGGGTTACACTGCAACCTCCCAACGCCATGGAAAGTCCGAGGTAGTCATTCTGCTGAGCGAGTTTTCGGAATCCTGCTTTTTTTAGTCGGGCACTCAAGGTTGGCACCCCAATTTGCTGCAGCATTTTTACGGCGGGTATGTTCAGTGAATATGCCAAGGCTTCTTCCAGGCTTACTTTACCATGAAAGGTGTTGTCGAAATTTTGTGGGGCAAAGCCATTAAAGTCGGTGGGTACGTCGTTGAATATGGTTTTGGGAGTTACGAGCCCTTCGTCCATGCCAATGCCGTAAATCAAGGGTTTCAGCGTGCTTCCGGGAGAGCGCAAGGCACGGATGCCATTGATTTGTCCTCCGTTTTGATGGTCTTGAAAATCGGAGGATCCCAGGTACGCAATTACCTGGCGACTTTTGTTGTCAATTACCAGAACCGACGCGTTGTAAATGCGCTTGCTTTTCATGCGCTGCGTATAATTATAGGCGAGTTCTTCCACACTGGCTTGTATGGACGATTTGATGTGTGTTTGTAATTGCGTACTGCCAGGGTATTGTTTGAGTAGCCGGTATGCAAGGTGGGGCACTTTGCGTGGGGCGGGCAAACGTTTCATTACGATTGGCTCCTGTAAGGCCGATTCGATGGCCTCTTCCGAGAAAATGTGATGCTCTCGGAATGCGCGCAGCCAGCTATTGCGGGAGGATAGTAACAAGGCTTCGTTCTTTCCAGGACTCAGGCTCGTTGGGCGATTGGGGATGATGGTGAGCAGTGTTAATTCGGAAATGCTTAGTCGCTGTGGTAATTTGTTGAAGTATAGCACGGAGGCGGATTTAATGCCTTCAATATTCCCTCCATAGGGCACCAGATTGAAATAAAGCAGGAGAATTTCTTCTTTGCTGTAGGTATACTCGAGTTGTAACGCCCTAAATGCCTCTATGAGTTTGGCACCGATAGTTCTGGGTTTGGGCTCCAGCAAGCGCGCGACCTGCATCGTTATGGTAGATGCGCCCGATGTACGTTTGCCCTGCCAACTGTTATTCCAGAGCGCGCGCACAATAGCCGCCGGATTGATGCCTGGGTGCCAATAAAAATATTGATCTTCTTTAAATAGGAATGCGTTGGTAAGTGAATCAGGAATTTCGTTGGCTTCTGTTTTCATGCGCCATCGGTCGTCCGAGGCCAGAGATGCGTAAAGTACTTCCTGCTTGGAATCCAGGATCAGCGTGGAATAAGGGATTTTGTCTGGCAGCGGAAACAGGTAATGAAGCAGAAAAAAGATAATGCTTAGTGCAGAAATCATAAGTCCCGTCCAAAACAAAAACTTCAGCCGGCGATCCCATTTGTGAATATTGGTGGCAAACATTAAATTTATGCCTTTCAGGATTGATTTTCAGAGGAAAGTTAATCAAAATCAATTTAAACCTACGTGGTTCCATGAGTAAAAATAAACTACTGATTCTGTTAATTCTTAGAATACTGCTTTGTGCGCTGTTTGTGTTTTCGGGTATATCCAAATTATATCCGGTATGGGGCTTTGAAAAACAATTGGTAGACCTGGGTTTTGCCAGCTGGTGCGATCAGGTAAGTTATTTGTCCCGTGCGATCATAGCCCTCGAAATCTTTTTGGGACTGGCTTTTCTGCAATCCCATTATTTGAAACGTTTTGTCATACCGGCTACCTTTATTGTGTTGGTGATTTTTTGTATTCACCTCACCGTTGAAATTTTTACCAAAGGTGCCAACTCTGGCAATTGTGGCTGCTTTGGGCAATGGATTTCCATGACACCCTTGGAAGCGCTTATAAAAAATCTGCTGACCTTGGGGATGCTCGCTTACATGTATTCTATTTATAAAGAGAAAGAAAAAAATCAATACCTCGTACTCGTGGTGTTGTATTTGGTATCCAACCTGGCAATTTTCCTTGCCTATCCATTCTGTCCTTGCAGCGAAAAGCCAGCTGCCGACGAAAGTGCCTTGCCTTCCATGCCTATAGTGGTGCCTGATTCGTCTGCTGCTGCTATCGATAGCCCTAAGGTACATACGAGCCCTCTGCTTCCTTCTCCGGCGGCAAACCAAACAAATTCATTCCCAACTAAAAAAGCGAATGCAGATACGGTTAAGGTTCAGGAAAGCGCGCCGCCACTTCCTCCTAAGAAGACCTCGGAGTTTACAGCATTCCGCAAGTTTAGCGATGGTTCGGTGGTGGACCTGGATGATGGCAAGAAAATTGTAACCTTGTTTAGTCTGGAATGTGAGCATTGTATGGAAACTGCCAAAAAGATCGGTGAATTGGCGAAGCGCAAAAAATTGCCTCCGGTTTATATTTTATTTTGGGGAGAAGAAAGTCAGGTTGAAAATTTCTTTACTGTGGCACAATGCCGCTATCCGTATAAAATTGTAGAGCCACAAGTGTTTTTTCCATTGTTGGGCAAAGCACCAGCGCCACCCCGTGTGGTGTTTATGCACCAGGGAAATGTAATGGCCGATTGGGATTTTAATACCTTCAGTATAGAAAAATTAGAACAGCAGTTAAACGCTCAGTAAGCTCATGTGCAGGGTAGCAGTAATATCGTTGGTGTTGTGGTTGTGTTCTTCGTTTACGGGACCCTGGCGAAGCAATGTGCGCGTGCGTACCATAGTTATTGATGCAGGCCATGGTGGCAAAGATCCGGGATGTTCCGGATTTGGATCTAAGGAAAAGGAAATAGCCCTGGATATTGCGCTCAAACTTGGGGAGTTTATACAAGAAAACATGCAGGATGTAAAAGTGCTGTATACGCGTAAAACGGATGTGTTTGTTGAACTACATGAACGCGCCAACATTGCCAATCGTGCCAAAGCCGATTTGTTTATTTCCATCCATGTAAATGCAGGTCCTGCCGGGCTGCATGGTACAGAAACCTTTTGCATGGGTTTGCATAAAACCGAACAAAACCTGGAGATTGCGCAGCGTGAAAATTCGGCTATTTTGATGGAGCAAAATCACAAAGAACATTACGATGGATTTGATCCGCAATCACCGCAATCTTATATTTTGTTCTCCTTGTATCAAAGTGCTTACATGGCAAACTCCGCCCGCTTGGCTTCGTACATAGAGCAAAATTTTAAAGAGGTAAATGCCCGCCACAGCCGGGGGGTAAAGCAAGCCGGATTTTTGGTATTATGGAAAACAGCCATGCCCAGTGTGCTCATCGAAACCGGATTTTTATCGGATACGACCGATGCTAAAGTGCTGAAGGATGCCAAAGGGCGGTTGGATTGTGCCTGGAGCATTTTTACCGCCGTCGAACAATACAAAGAAGAACTGGAGTCTGAGGAATAATAAACAAGCGTTAGAAATTTTTTTGAATGCTATTTTTGCAAATTCCAGGAATAGAAATAAATTAGAGTATTAACCAAAACGTTATCCGTTATGTCAAAAGGTAAGGATATGAAAAAGGAGGACAAGAAAACTCCTACCAAATCGCTCAAAGAAAAGCGTGCCGAAAAGAAGGCCAAAAAAGACAATAAAAAAGACTAGTATCCAAAGAGGCGTAAGCCTCTTTTTTTTTGAAATTGCCCGGCAATCTGTATGGGCAACCTTGGAGGTTGATCGTACGTTTGTTTTTCCCTTGCGTGAGGGATAGAGCGGAAAGCCCGCAGTGGGGGCGCTCAAAGCGCCACACGAGGACTTGGAGCGATAGCCCGACCCGCAGTGGCGTGGCGCCTTCAGCGCCACGACGCAAGGGCACGCCCCCCAAATGGTAAGGACACGAATACGGAAGGGAATGCTCAAGTGTTTAGTCCGAATTTCTTCATAGAGCCCCGGATTGGGTATTCAATTTTTCTAACTTGGAGAGATATTGAGAAAGGAGAATTGGTGATTTTTTTCCCCAAATGAAATTACACTTCGTGCTGCTGATAGAGCAAGTTACAGCCCCGTAGTTCGGAATTATCTTTTCTTCCCAGCACTTCAAAGCTTCCATCTTGGTGCAGCATGCCCAAGTCCTCGGTTTCTATGAATGCGCAGGAATCGACATTGCATAAGTCAATAATATTGATTGCGCCTCGCCCCCATGCTTTCACTTCATACGGATCTTGTAAGTCGCGTATGCGGATTGTCAAGGTGGAGCCAGGCTTAAACAGCCCTTGGCCACTGGAGTAGGCTTGCGACAACAGTTCCGTCATGCCATACTCGGAGTGGATGGAGGTGCAATGGAAGGCCTCGCACAATTGATGATGCAACTCCTGTTTTAATAGTTCCTTTCTTCGACCTTTCATGCCGCCTGTTTCGATAATGGTGATGGAAGAAAGATTTTGAGGGAATTGCTCGGCCAGGTCCAGCAGGGCATAAGCTACTCCAAAGAGGATTACTTTTTTGCCACTTTGTTGCGCCGCCTGTATCACTTCGTGGCAGTGAGAGAGAGGTCCGTTTATAAAACTCGAGCGCTTATCGCCGCTCAGGCGTATTAAATGCTGCACCATATACAGCAAGGACGACTGCGCGTTTTCTTGATAGGAGGGGAGCAGCGCCAGCACAATATGGCCGGCAGGATCTCCGTAACAGCGCTGGTATTCATTTAAAAAGCTCCATTCATACAAGGCAAGGTCTGAAACGTAGTGTTTGCTGCGTTGATCGACTTGGCCGGTTCCACTGCTTAAAAAAACCTTTTCGGGTACACGCCTGCCACTTACAATGGTGTATTCCTTAAACAGGTGAATCGGGAGAAAGGGGATTTCTTCCACAGAAACCACCTTCTCCGGATTGCGTTTAATAAGTTTCAGGTATTTGCGGTATATTGGGTTTTCCTGAGCCTGGAAATGAAATAGCTCCATGGCTTTTTTATTAAAGTCAATGTGGCTATTTTTAAGAATATGATCGATATAATGATCTCTGAATTCCATCGTTTGGTACAAAGGTAATAAGCAGTGCTCAGGGTACAAATTTTACTACATGCATACATCACGTATACTTATAACAATAGGGTGTCTTCTTTTTCTGATTTCCTGCAATAAGAAGCCCGACTACCCCAATGCCCCTACGCTGGAGTTCAACGAGGAGCGCACGTTTATAGTTCGGGATCAGTACAATGATTTGTCACTTACTTTTAACGACTCCATTGTGTTTGCATTTAACTTCACCGATGGCGACGGTGATCTGGGGCTGGATGAAACCGACCGGACAGATAATACCAACATTAATTTTATGATGGAGCAATTCATTAAGAAAAATGGGGTTTGGTCACCAAGTTTGGATGTAAATCTCAATCCGTTGGTATACAAAGAGCAATTCCAGTTGTTATCGCCGAAGGAAGTGAAAGGCCCCTTGGATGGTATTTTACTCAATGCAAAAGTATTTTCGCATTCCCAATACGGTCCAAACGACACCCTGAAGTTTGTGGCAAAAATTAAAGATCGTGCAGGGAATTTTAGTAATACGGTTGAAACCCCCGAATTTATTATCGATAAAAATTAGGTATGAAAATACAACTATCCGATGTTCGTAAGTTCGGCAATATTGAAATGCTAGCCAGGCAACTGGTAGAAGGATTTATTACCGGATTGCATAAGTCGCCTTACCATGGCTTTTCGGTAGAGTTTGCGGAGCATCGGCTTTATAATCCTGGTGAATCTACTCGGCATATCGACTGGAAGGTATTTTCCCGCACCGATAAGTTGTTTACCAAACGCTACGAAGAAGAAACCAATTTGCGATGCCAGCTTATCGTCGATACCTCTTCGTCTATGTATTACCCTGGGCATGATCAGGGTAAAATTACATTCAGTATCATGGCCTCGGCATGCATTGCCTATTTATTGCAAGGACAGCGCGATGCGGTTGGTTTGACGACGTTTTCCGAGGAGATCGAATTTCAATCTCAAGTGCGGTCTACCCGGGGGCACATCCACTCTTTATTGGTGCAACTGGAAACCTTGCTCCAGCAAGTTCCCCATGAAAAGAAGACCCAGGTTGCCTCTACCTTGCACCAAATGGCCGAAAATATTCCTCGCCGCTCTCTGGTAGTACTGTTCAGCGATATGCTGGAGTCTACGGCGGATAATCAGGATGTTTTTTCTGCATTACAGCACCTCAAACACAACAAGCACGAGGTGTTGCTGTTTCATGTATTCGACGGCGCCACCGAGGCTGATTTTGCCTTCGACGATCGCCCACATGAGTTTATTGATATTGAAACGGGCGAACGCCTTAAAGTGCAACCATCGCAAGTGAAAGAATGGTACCAGATTCAGTTTCGCAAGCACATGCAGGAAATGAAACTCAAATGCGATCAGTATAAAATTGATTTTATCCCTGCCGACATCCGCCAGGGATTTGATCAGATTTTGTCGGCGTATCTGATTAAGAGAACAAAAATGCGATAATCTCATTCCCGAAAAAAAAGGGAGCAAACCTAGGTTAACTCCCTTCGAAACAAAACACAAAATTAGAAATAGTTGCTTGTGTTGCAGCGATTCTTGCGAATCGCAAAAAAATCAGGCAGGATTAATGGATGTTGATTATAAATTCCACACGACGATTGCTCAATCTTCCATCTACTGTTTCGTTGCTGGCTTGCGGCTTGCGCTCGCCTTCCCCTTGCACCTCAATCAGATCGGCATGGCACCCCATATCAATCATCAGTTTTTTAATGTGCATGGCACGGCTTATCGATAGTAGTTGGTTGTAACGCTCGGAACCTTCGTTGTCGGTGTGCCCGATCAAAACCACGGTATGTCCTTTCTTTACCCATTCGCTCGCCAAACTTACCTGGGCCAAATCAATAATATCTAACTGGTAGGAATCAAAACGGAAATACACAGGCTCAGGATAATGTAAGGATTGAATACCTTTGGCAATTTCCAATTCCTCGGTTTCTTTTACTTTCTGTTCGGAACTGTGTTTTTGCTTTTTCTGACGTTCCAGAAATCGTTGATGGTGCTTATGTCTGGCAGTTATTTCCTGAGTATCATTGATGCGAACAAAAGAAAGCGATTTCGGTTCGGCTCCTTTGTGAGCCTTTACTTTTTTAACCCCTACCTGACTGCATTTGTATGTTCTTTTGTATTTTTTTCTGGAATGAGTAGCCTCGGCCCCTATGGCAACGAAAAGAATCAGGACTAAATAAGCTAAATTTTTCATATTCTTTAATATTGACTATTTCCTAGTCGTTGATCATGGATCAAAGGTCATAAAACTTTTAAAATACTAAAAGGAAATTTTTGTTAATATTGATTTTGGTATAGGAATAGTATAGTAATTATTTGAAAAGTTATATGAAATTATTCTTTTTTATGTTTTATCTCTTGTTAATTGTATTTTATTAATATTGCTTAATTTGGTTCAATACTAAAAATAGTCATATTTGTTATTTGAAATGTAAGTTTGGTTAAATAGTATTAAACTTATTTGTGGTGGATGGAATATGAAAAATGGAACTTGTAAAAGTTATATTTTGTTTTAAAAATTGGATGCATGAAGGTGGGTAAAAATGCAAAACAGGTATAAAACGAAGGTGTCGGGGTATGTAATTCGCTAAAATTTTCTAAAATTGAGTATCCGGAGTAAACGCAAACTACTTTGGTACACCCTGCTTTTTCATTCAACTTTTAGGGTGCACCAGCGTACAAAGGGACACAATACAACAACTATTAAACTTACTGTTACCTTGGACAAGCAATACAAATTTAAAGAGTTAAAGATTTTTTCTTCAACGGAAAGTATGGCAGGCAATAGTCGCCGCTATCGCCGTGTATTTGAAAATAAAGAAACTACCTATCTCTATGCAGAGCTCTCGTTCTACAATAAAAAGTTTGACGAAGAAGATTGGGATACTAAAATTTCGCTCAAGGCTTTTCGATTGAAAAAAGAGAACCGCGAGGAGCTTTGCAACATTACCAAGGATTTAAAAATTGGCAAAGACCAGAACATCGTGGTGGTGCGCGAGGGCTGGGGCAATAAAGAACTGGGCTCATTCTGGTCGCGTGGCGACTACGAATGGGAGGCCTATATTGGCGATGAGAAAGTAGGCACTCAAGCTTTTTATATTGAATCGGGGGGCATGCTCACCGATCAGAATCCTTATTTCAATCTCGAATCGGTAAAACTGTACGAAGGCCCCAACGAAGGCGTAGCCAAAGACGATCGTACTTACATGGTGAAGTTTAGTGCCACCGACACGGAGTATGCCTGGGTAGAAGTTAATATTGAAAATTTGCAGTCGCAGTCCTGGTATTGTGAGTTGTTTTTTAACTATTACAACGATTCAGGTCAACTCAAAGGCAGCGCTTCTGAATTGAAATACATAGGAGGTACCGAAAAGAATGTAACCATTTTATCGGGTTGGGGCAGCAGCACCAAAGGCACCTGGTACCATGATAAGTACCGGCTCGAAATTACTTTCATGGATCAACTTATTGCGGTGGTTCCGTTTGAGGTGGGCGATGAATTTGTAGAAGGCGACGTAAGCTTGCTGAAAACTTCGGAGATGACCTATGGCGCCAAAGGCGCCAATAAAGAAATGCAGGAAGAGTCGCTGGAAGATGTGATGAAGAGCCTCAATGAAATGATAGGCTTAACTTCTGTTAAAACCAAAGTCAACGATTATATTTCGTATCTCAAGTTCCTGAAACTCCGCCAGGAGCAAGGGTTTGATGAGGGAGGAAAGTTTTCGCTCCATTCTGTGTTTACCGGAAATCCAGGCACCGGAAAAACGACCGTGGCCAAAATGATCGGCCAGATCTATCACAAAATGGGACTGCTCTCGAAAGGCAAGGTAACAGAAGTTGGAAGAGCAGAACTTGTAGGGAAATTCATCGGTCAAACAGCTCCACAGGTAAAAGAGATTATCGAAAAAGCACGTGGAGGTGTTTTGTTTATTGACGAGGCTTACTCCCTGATGCGCGAAGGCGATAGTTCCAACGATTTCGGACAAGAAGTGGTGGAAATTCTATTAAAGGAAATGTCGGATGGAAAGGGCGACCTGGCCATCATTGTGGCCGGATACCCCAAAGAGATGAATCACTTCCTGAGTTCCAACCCAGGATTGCGTTCTCGCTTTAATTTATTTTTCCATTTTGATGATTACCTTCCACAGGAATTGATGGACATAGCACGCTTCACCGCGGGCAAGCGCAATGTGGCTTTGTCGCCAGAAGCGGAAACACTCCTTTACGATAATCTCATTGAGGC
Source organism: Cytophagaceae bacterium (assembly GCA_025454925.1). Classification (GTDB taxonomy): domain Bacteria; phylum Bacteroidota; class Bacteroidia; order Cytophagales; family Cytophagaceae; genus JALONM01. Next base: position 90,878 of record JALONM010000005.1, on the reverse strand, counting down.
CTATCGTAACCGGAATGCTACCTTCGGAAATGCCCGCCTGGTAACCTCTTGGATCGATGAATCTAAAATGAATATGGGACTTCGCTTGATGCGAAGCGCAGACCCTTCCAAATTATCGGCCGACGATTTAAAAACCATTCAACTTGATGATGTGAAGTCTTTGTTCAAGACCACGAATAAAGGCCTTCCCGATATCAAACTCGACGAAGCCTTACTGGCAGAGTCCCTGGGCGAGTTGAACAAGCTTACAGGCATGCAGGAGGTAAAAGAAGAGCTTCAGGAAATGGTAAAGCTCGTTCGTTTTTACCGAGAAACAGGGAAAGATGTGTTGGGTAAATTTTCTCTACATACCGTGTTCTCAGGCAATCCTGGAACTGGAAAAACCACTGTGGCACGCATTGTGGCTAAAATTTACAAAGCCCTGGGCATACTGGAACGTGGCCATATGGTCGAAATCGACCGTCAGGGATTGGTAGCCGGATTTATTGGACAAACGGCTATTAAAACGCAGGAAGCTATTGACCGCGCCGAAGGCGGTGTGTTGTTTATCGACGAAGCCTACGCGCTTTCACAAGGGGGAGAAAACGATTTCGGCCGCGAAGCCATCGAAACCTTGCTTAAGCAAATGGAAGACCGTCGCGGTAAGTTTGTTGTTATTGTGGCCGGCTACACCGACAATATGTTTAAATTTCTGGAGATGAATCCAGGTTTAAAATCCAGGTTTGATCGTACACTCGATTTTGCTGATTATTCAGCAGAAGAGTTGTACACCATCGCTCTGGTGATGTTGAGCCAGGAAGGCTTGTCGCCCGACGCTGAAGCCGCAGAGCACCTCAAAACTTACCTCAATCATTTGCATAGCAAGCGCGATAAGTTTTTTGGCAATGCCCGTTCGGTACGCAAAGTAATCAAAGAAGCCATCAAAGAACAACACCTGCGCATGGCTTCACTGGCGGCCAGCGATCGCACGCAAGACGTTCTTGCCAGGCTTACCGTTGAAGATCTTAAAGACTTTAAAATGGAAGAAGGCGCCACACAATCAGGTTCCATCGGTTTTAAATTTCAAGGAAATAAATAAGTAGTCATCATTGGTCACTGGCCCATTATTGGTCAGTGACTGTTTTTTTCGACCATGGGTCCATTAGAAGTACGCACCGCCAAGCTCGTTCAGCGAACCAGTAAGATTCTGATTTTTCTGTCTATACTGGCGGTCATACATACCATCTTGTTTGAAGATTTTACAACCATACTTCGGTTGAGCCTCAACCTGGTTTGTATGCTGGTAGCATATGGTCTGAGTAGATCCAATCACCTGGTGCTTGCCAAAATCATATTGTGCCTTTCACCCGGTGTATTTTCTTTGCTTTTGCCCACCCTCTGGGGCGATGTGCCCGAGGTTCATTTTTTTTGGTTTCCGTTGGCGGCCGTAGCTTATTCCATTTTTCCTTACCTTTTTTTCGATTACGTTCGCGAACGCAAGCTATTCTTTGCCTTGGTACTGTTTCATTTGTTTCTTGCGATTTTTATTCCTGTTAAAATGAATTCCGGCAAAGTGCTTTCGGAAACCAATTTGAAAATTTTAGGCTCAGTCTCCTTCATTACCGCTTACACGATTATGTACCTGCTCATTAATTTGTGCGTGCTGGCACTTGTGAGCATCAATAAGTTTTATGAAAGTCATATCGAAGCGCTGAACGATTCCCTGGAGAAAACCGTTTCCCAGCGCACCTCCGAGCTTATGGAACGCAATATTCAACTCAATCAATATGCCTATATGAATTCCCACAAAGTGCGCGGACCCTTGGCGCGCATCATGGGATTGCTGGAATTGCTGAAAGAAGAAAAAAATCCCGAAGAGCAAAAAAACATACAGCACAAATTGTTGGAGGCCGCCCGCGAAATGGATGTGGTGGTAGGAGAGATGAATAAAAAATTAAACGAATAATATTTTTTATTACCACTCTTGCAAATTGATTCCTATAAGTTCGGCTACCACTTTTAAATCCTGATTTTTCTCCCTTCATACTCAAATTCAAGACTTCCATTATGGCGTGCCCCTGCGTGGTGGCGCCAAAGGCGCCACGGCACTTGGGTCGGGCTATCGCTGCAAGTCCTCGTGGTGGCGCTATGAACGCCACCACTGCGGGCTTTACGCTCTATCCCTCACGCGAAAAATGGTCGAACTGAAAAACTGAATTTCTCGCGTAAAGGGAGCTATAATCAAGGCTAATCCGGCTATTTTAAACCGGTTTTTCTATATTGAAGCGAAGCGCACGATGGAAAAAATTTATGGATCGTAGATTCATGGCCGGTCATCCCCGCAACCTGCAATATACCTTTTCATGTTCAACAGATGCAATCCATGTTAATTCCAGCCAATCATTGATTTTTACTATCAAACCAAATTAGTATATTCCAACGCTCAAATCAGGTGTGCTATACAGTTGACTTTAGCAGGAAACATAAAAGGAAAAATAAAACAATCATTGTATGAAACAAGTAGTGGCCGCCTTCGCCTTGATTGCTAGCATGGTAGTGTCAGTGACATTGCGTGCTCAGGATGTGATAGAATATGCCCCCGTTTTACACCAGGGTGTATGGAAGTGCGTGAACAAACAAGGAGCATTTATATTAAGCGAATTCCCCAGTCAGGCTGATTACATCAGTTTTGAAGATAAACGGGCTATTTCGCTCAAGGATAAAAAATATGGGTATGCCGACCTCCAAGGTTCCATTGTCATTCCGCATCAGTTCGATCAGGCATTGCGCTTCCAGTATGGCTATGCGGCGGTAGCCATTGGAAAAAAATGGGGCATTATTGATGTAAGTGGAAATTTCTTGGTTAAGCCAGAATACGACCTGACTGGAAATTTTGGACCGGAAGGATTGGCGGCACTCGTGAAAGACAACCGGGTTGCTTTTGTCAATCGCGAAGGAACAATAAAAATTCCTTTTCAATATTACTGGCGCAAAACCCTCGGCGCCTCCCTCGATTATCCCTTCTTTCACGAAGGAGTGCTGCAAGTGCTGGTTCCCAACGACGCTGCTACTACCAGCGAATATAAATTGGGCTTTATGAATACAGAGGGGAATTTGCAAATCCCTGCCAAGTACCTGAAAGCCTCAGGTTTCAACGAAGGCATTTCCTCTGCCATCCGCGATGGTAAAATTTTTCTGATCGATACAAAGGGCTTGGAATTGATTGAGCTTACAGGGATTGGCTATCAGCCGCTAAAATTTATAAAAGGATTTTCGGAAATAAAATCCGACGACGGAACCTTTGGTATCATTAACAAAGAAGGTAAAATTATTTTGCTTCCCATTTACGATGGGGTGGAGGAATTTTCAGAAGGCTTTGCCGCCATTACCTTCAATGCCAAATCCATAACGGCTAAGAGCGCCTTCGTCGATACAACAGGCAAATTCGTATTCAACCGAAAATTCGGCTATGTGCAAAGTTATAAAGAAGGAATGGCTGCCGTTCAGATAGATGGCAAGTATGGTTTTATTGATCGCAGCGGTAAGGTAGTAATTGAACCACAGTTTCAGAATGCCATGAGTTTTTCCAATGGAATAGCGGTGGTGTCGGTCATGAAAGGTTCTAAAATTAAGTACGGCTACATTCGTCCCGATGGAAGTTTTTTAATTAAACCTAAATTTGACGATGCAGGAAATTTCTCAAACGGATTGGCTCCGGTAAAATTAGGTAAATACTATGGCTATATCAACGCTAAAGGCAAAGTGGTAATTAAGCCTCAGTTTGAAGCTGCCAGAGGCTTCGAAAAAGTACGTGCAGGCAAATAAGGAACTTTAGCCGCTTGGTAGTTGTTGTAGAAAAGAATTCACGAGGTTGAATTCTTACTAAATGTTGCTAAATGGATTGGATAGAGTTAACAGAAGAATCTACGCTCGAAAAAATAAAGCAAGATTCTGCGGCAAAAACGGTCGTGATTTACAAACACAGCACACGCTGTAGTATATCAGGAGCGGCGCTCGACCGCCTGGAGCGCAAGTGGAGCGCCGAAGATTTTAAGCAGGTAGATGCCTATTACCTCGATCTCTTGGCGTACCGGAGTATTTCCAATAAAATTGCTACCATGTTTTATGTAGAGCATCAATCGCCGCAGGTGCTTGTGATCCGTCAAGGTCGCTGCGTCTATCATCAATCACATTTCGATATTCAGTATCAGGAACTCAAAGAGGTGTTGAATTCCTGAGAGGTTTGCTTATCGGCGCAAAAGTACTTCGCGTCGGATGATTTTTTCGTTTTCAAAAAATAACACATTCTTGATTCGATAGTATCGGTCCATGACCAATCGAACCTGTAGCAGGTGAGGGTAGGATTTACCTTCGCTAGCATAATAAGTGCGTTCAATCCAGTATTGCCCATTCGCCGGATTTACACCGGGTTGATGCACGTGACGGATGTGTTCTTCTTGGCTCCAGCGCAAAACGCTGAAGTTGCGGCTGCAGGTTTGTTTTACCAGTTCCAGGTCCACCCCATTGGTATCGGCAAGATTTTCAGCCAGGGTGCTGATGTTGCCATTTTCCAAGGCACTTAACAAAGCTTTCACGTTGCCATTCTCGTAGTGTTCGATGTTGTAAAAATCAAAACGTTGTACAAGCGTTTGAGCAATTGAAGCTACGCTGACTAAGCTCATCAGACCGAGGAAAAGGATTTTTTTCATACTTATAAAGGAATGTTTCCGTGTTTCTTTTTAGGTAAGTGATCGTTTTTGTTTTGTAACATTTCCAGTGATTGAATCAGCTTCATGCGAGTAAGGCTCGGTTGAATTACTTCGTCGATATAGCCATGGGAGGCCGCGTCGTAGGGGTTGGCAAACTTTTCATTGTATTCCTCTATTTTTTCCTGCAGTTTGGCTTCCGGATTGGACGCGTGTTGTATTTCTCTCCGGTAAATGATTTCAGCAGCGCCTTTGGCACCCATCACAGCAATTTCGGCGGTTGGCCAGGCAAAGTTAAGGTCGGCACCAATGTGTTTGCTGTTCATTACATCGTAGGCTCCGCCATAAGCCTTGCGTGTAATAACGGTTACTCTGGGTACGGTGGCTTCAGAAAATGCATAAAGAAGTTTTGCCCCATGGCTGATGATCCCGCCCCATTCCTGTTGTGTTCCGGGTAAGAAGCCCGGCACATCCACCAGCACTACCAAAGGAATTCGGAAACAATCACAAAAGCGCACAAAACGCGCGGCCTTGGTGCTGGCTTGTATATCGAGTACGCCCGCCAATACAGAAGGCTGGTTGGCGACAATGCCGATGGATTTCCCCGCAAGTCTTCCAAAACCTACTACCATGTTAGACGCAAAATCCGCATGTACTTCCAGAAAACTTTCTCTATCCAGCAATTCATGAATCACCTCTTTCATATCGTAGGGCTGAGTGGCAAGATCCGGAATGATTTGATTGAGGGCGGGTCTTATCTCATCGGAACCAGCGTTGTAGGGAACGGCCGGTGTTTCATCTTCGCAATTTTGCGGCAGGTAGGTCAGCAGTCTTCGCATCAAGGCAATAGCTTCGGCATCGTTGGCGCGGGTAAAGTGTGCGATGCCGCTTTTGCTGGCATGCGCAGTGGCTCCACCCAGTGCCTCGGCACTCACTTCTTCGTGGGTAACGGTTTTTACCACTTGGGGTCCCGTCACAAACATATAACTGGTGTTCTCTACCATGATAATGAAATCCGTAAGGGCGGGAGAATATACCGCTCCTCCGGCGCAGGGGCCCATGATCAGCGATAGCTGCGGGATAACTCCCGAAGCACGGGTGTTGCGATAAAAAATATCGGCATAGCCTCCGAGCGATACCACACCCTCTTGAATGCGCGCACCGCCGGAGTCGTTGAGTCCGATCACGGGGGCGCCGTTTTTCATCGCCAAATCTAACAGGCGACAAATTTTTTCGGCATGCGCCGCCGACAACGATCCTCCGTAAACGGTAAAGTCCTGAGAATATACATATACCAATCTCCCGTGCACCGCCCCATAGCCCGTTACCACGCCGTCACCTAAAAAATCTTCCATTTCGGAATGGTGCGAGGTAACAAATTTTCCTATCTCCTGAAAGGTGTTGCTGTCGAGCAAAAGTTGCAAACGCTCGCGTGCACTAAGCTTTCCCTTTTGATGTTGTGCCTCCAATCGCTCTGCTCCGCCACCGGCCTCTGCTTGCGAATTTTTATCTTGCAATAGTTGAAGCTTCTCTGAAGTGTTCATACTGTTTTCAATTGTATACTCAATGATAAGGATATTTCTCTGGTATACAAATGCCCACACCTTACTATAGACAAATAGAAGGAGGGTATTCCAGCATTGTTCTTATGGCTGGCCTGTGTGAACAAGCAAGTAGCCTTTTTATAGATCGTCCTACGGGAGATTTGTGCCGGCTTTTGTAAAATGGCTGCAACACGGCGGAGCCGGAGATTTTGCTTACTTTTATACATACGTTGGCATACTGCCAATACCAATATAATTCGATGTATATGCGCGAAGAACATCATCCTGAAGGCTTCATAGCCATTGCCGATTTGGGCACCAATACCTTTCATTTGCTCATCGCCAAACCGGGTAATCCATTTCAGGTGGTGGTAGATGAAAAAGTATTTGTAGGATTGGGGAAAGGTGGAATAGAAAAAGGACACATAACAGAGGAGGCCATGCAACGAGCGCTGCATTGCATGGAGGAATTTAACCATACTTGCCAAACCTGGAAGGTGCAACGCTGCCTTGCTATAGGAACATCGGCTATGCGATCGGCAAAAAATGGTCAACACCTGGCCGATCTTATTCAGGAACGAACAAATTTTGAGGTCCGTATTATTCAGGGGGAAGAAGAGGCTGCCTTGATTTACGAAGGAGTGAAAGCTTCGGGGGTACTTTCTTCTCAGCCGTCCTTGGTGGTAGACATAGGAGGGGGCAGCGTAGAATTTATCATTGGTACTTCCCAGGAAATTTTTTGGAAAAGAAGTTTTGAAATCGGAGGGTTGCGCCTGATGGAAAAATTTCAGGCACATGATCCCATGATGCCGGAAGAAATGCAACGCCTGGAACGGTATCTTATAATGGAACTGAAGCCCTTGCAGGAGGCACTTACTCCATATCGCCCAGTCGCGCTGGTAGGCTCTTCCGGGGCCTTCGATACGCTGATCGAAATGGAATTGGCGTACCGAAAATTTTCGTATTCGTTGTTGGATCGTACCTTTCATGAGCTCGATATGAAGTCCTTTCAACGTATGAAGCAAGAACTTCTGCAAAAAAACAAAACTGAACGGTTGGCTATTCCGGGAATGATCCCCTTGCGGGTCGATATGATAGTGGTGGCGGTACAATTGATCGATGTATTGCTGCGTATAGGTTCATTTTCACAACTCCAGGCTTGTCGTTATGCATTGAAAGAAGGGGCATTGAATACCTTGCCTCCCAAGACCTAGGTGCTGGGGCAGGCTAATGAATACCTGCTTTATTGCACGGCAATTCGACGGCTGTGGCGTTCTGTTTCAGTGACCAGTACCAGCACGTATGTACCTGCCGGCAATGGTTGCACAGGAATCTCTTCACTTTGCTTGCCGCTCCATACAAGCTCTCCCATGACATTCCAGAGTTCTACTGAATAATTTGCTTGCGAAGTTTGCACCCGGATATAATCCTGGGCTGGTTGCGGATAAATCATCCAGGAAAACGATTCGCGATACTCTGCAGTACTGCTCAGCATCGTTGTGGCCGCAATGACCGAAAGTAAAGAATTTTCGCCCGAAGCATCTTGTGAAAGTTCCCAAATCATTACTCCGCCAGCCTGATTCATGGCCAATTCGGTTTTCCTCCGGATGTTCGGTTTCCCATTGTAATAAATAGTAGCACCAATGGTGTCTTTCTCTGCGGCCCCAGGGTAGGTTGCTACAAGATCTTTGTAGGTATAGCCTCCGGTATTAAACGCCGCTCCAAAACCATACCCATAAAAGGGAAGTCCCAGAATGCATTTGCTTGCCGGTAATCCCCGGTTTTTCCAATAATTGAGATTAGAAACAGCAAAGGCATAGCTTGAATGATGACCTTCCGATCCCCAAGGTCCAGTAGCATCGTAGGCCATGATATTTATCCAGTCGAAAAAGTAAAAGGTATAGGAGGGTACTTTGTTACCTCCATATCCCTGAGACAAGGCGCAGGTCAATAATTTATTTTCTTTTTTTAAGGAATCGTAAAGTTCTTCGATGAAAGGGCCATAAAGGTTTTCATCTATTGCATTTCCTTCCAAGTCCACATCAATGCCGTCGAGTTGGTTGGCAACGCAATACCGGGTAAGCGATCCAGCAAAACCGCTTACCTTGGTGCTCGACATAAGATCGTCGTACCGGGCTATCCAGCTGGCATCTCCCGAAACGGTTCCTCCACCAATGGCCAATAACACCTTTACTCCTTGCTGATGAGCCTTGGTTACCAGGTTTTTTTCTCCAAGGGTCATGGATGGGAATACACCCGCAGCATTCGGATTTTTAAAGGCAAGGTTAAGGTGTGTAACTTTGTTGAAATCAAAAGTATTAGAAAATGTATTCAGATTAATCCAATTTGCCACATACCCCACTACTTTAAAAGAGGACTGCCCCGACACTTGGGTGGCCATCGCAAGAATGGACACTATGATTATACATGCACGCATATAGTTCTCGTTTCGTCAAGGGAATTAAACTTTTTATTAAAATCCTATTATTGTCAGGTTAAACAATGTAAATCCATGGTTCCTGCGTCGCATTACCTGTTGGATTGTAGCGGTACGATATTTCTGTACCAATTCATTTTCAAGACATTGCTTTCTAAATGCTATCCGCATATGGCACCTGAATGCAAGGTTTCTGAAGCTAGGTATATAGAATAATTTTCCTTGTTGGTTATGTGGAAGAGATCCGAGTTTTCAGGGTTAGATAGAAAGAGATGGTCGGTAAATTTTTATACCTTCTTCCGGGATAAAAAAATAGCTATATTGATAAACGGCGAATATATTCGCTACTGGAAAAAATCAACGAAATGAATTTGGAAGAACTTTTACGCAGCCATGGGTTAAAATCTACCAATACCCGTATGGCTGTGCTGGAATTATTTCAATCTGGGAATAAAGTATGGTCCAATGCTGCTTTGCTGAAGGAATTGGGCGATAGCTTCGACAGGGTTACCTTGTATCGCATTTTGGGAATGTTTGAGGAACATGGTCTCATTCATAAAATACCTGATAGCAATGGGAATCCAAGTTTTGCATTATGCAAGCATGAGGAGCACCATCATAATCACAATGACCATCATGTGCATTTCAAATGTCTTCAATGCGAATCAGTGCGCTGTCTGGAAGTGCCATTCCCGGAGGTACACATTCCTTCCGGATTTAAAGCCATGAAATATAGTTACCTGGTCGAAGGAATTTGTCCGGGTTGTCAAAAGTAAACGATCTTGTATGCATCCGAATGAAGTAATATTGAATGAGTTTTATGCTACTCTGCAAAAGAAGAATCATCAGGGACTGAAGAAATTTTATGCCTCCGATGCGGTTTTCAGCGATCCTATGTATCTTAATTTAAGAACAGAGGAAATTCACGCGATGTGGGAATTATTCTGCATCAACAGCAAAAATTTCTCCTTGGAATTCGGTAATGTAAAAGCCGATGACCAGCAAGGCGAGGTTTCCTGGAAGGCAAGTTATATCTACGCTTCCAGCGGTAACTCCGTAACGAAGGAAGTAAAATCTAGCTTTGAGTTTAAGGAAGGTAAAATCGTACGGCAGAACGACGTATATGATTTTCATGAATGGGCAGGGCAGGCATTGGGGCTTATGGGGAGCTTATTAGGCTGGACGGGCTTTGTGGAAAATCAGGTGAAAGAGAATGCCCGCAAAAATCTCGAAGCATTTATGTCCGACGAATTATAAAGGTCTCAGGGTTGTATCTCCAAGCGGATTTCTCCACCGGGTTCCATGCAAAGTATTTGCTGGTGATCCCAATCGTATTGAAGCACCGAATAATTGAAAGCAACGACCTGATTGCCTTGCGGGTCAAGTACGCCAAACAATCCATGCTCCATAGCAAGGATGTAGCGGTTGGGTAATTCTTCTATGCGTTCGTATTTGGTGCTAACCATTTCTTTACCATGGCTGTCGGCTAAACCAAACTTTCCGTTTTTTTGTAGGATGTACCTGCCAAAGGGGGTTGGTGTAATGCGTTCAAAGGACGTTTCGTAAAGAGGCCTACCGTCTTTGTTTACGAAATTAAACGTGTTGCCTTCTCGAACGAGTGCTACTCCGTTTTGAAAATTCCAGACCTGGTCGTAATAAGGCTGAACCCGCAAGCGCTCCAGGGTGTCCATAAAACCCCATTTCCCCATCAGTTTAATGGCGACCATGGATTCGCTGAAATCGCCGGCGTCTTCATATTGCGGCACAAGCCGGATATTACTCTGCCGATCAATAAAACCATATTTTCGCTGATACAGGTAGCGGGCAAATCCTTCCCGGAACGGAAAAACTTTTTCGTAGGCCAGCCCTGTGGGTTTGAAGGACTCCTCTGGTTTTACCAACGCAGGCTTGGTTTTTATTTTTTCTGCCTGCAAAGGCTGCATGCTTAAAAAGAGATCGGTGTTTTCGGTAGTGATTACCGTTCCTTTCATGTCCATGAGTCCGTAATTACCCACTTGACAAAATTTTAAAATATTATCGCCCATGTACCAGAGGGAATCGTACTCGTAACGGGTTTTGATTTCGTTGGAAAAAGATCGCAACGTCCATTGATTGTATAAGCCGGCCTTATAAACATGGGCGTCGAGGTGGTTGATGTATTTATACCGGCAGGGTAGGAGACAGCGCCCTTCCAGCGTGTATATGCCCCAACGTGTATGTTGTTGAACCAATAGCGTGTTTACCTTGGTAAATCGAAAGTTGTCGAACTGGCATTCCAGCAAGAGTTCTTTCCATTTCCAAAATCCCCATTTCCCATGTTGGTTTTTAACGGGTATGATTCCTTCTGCTGATTTTATTTCTCCGATTTCCTTGAATTGTGGTTCCAGAATCGTTTTCCCTCGCTCGTCGCGTATTCCCCATTGGCCATCTTTTTGGAATGGAGTAAGCGTCTGACCCTTTAGCCAACTACAAAAAAGGAAAAAAAAACTAATGACTGCGATTTTCATGAGGGAGAGCAATCGGTGGAACTAAGGTTTTAAACCAGCAGTGCTTATTCGGCTCGTGGCAGAGGATTCCGATATGCTGAAAATTGATGATCAGGTTTTCCTGAGCATCCAGCACGCCATAGTTACCATCACGGTTTACAGCGTACCAATGATTCAACATCGGTACAATACAGTCGTATTTGGGAGAGAAAATTTCTTTTCCTTCCGGTGAGGTAAGGCCCACCTTTTTCCCTTTCCAAACGAGGAAGTTTCCTGAAGGAAGTTGCTGGAAGCGATCGTATACGCTGGTATTGATGCGCTGCCCGGTACGGGTGGAAATAAATTCCCACTTTTTTCCTTGACTTGCTATAGCAAATCCTTTTTGTGCAGGTAACGCCAGAGAATAATAAGGTTGAATAATTATTTTTTCGTTACGGTCTAAATAACCCCATTTGCCTTTCAACATAACGGCTACTGCCTGGTGGCTGAACTCTTCTATCGATGGATATTGGGCCGAAATACGGATGTTTCCATAAATATCAAAAAAGCCAAACAAGCCATTTTCCTGAAATCGGCACATCCCATTTTTTAATTGTCCGCATTGAGGAAACCGAAAAGTGGTGTACAAGGTTCTGCTTCCAGAGGAATCCGAAATGCCAATGCTTCCATTGGTTCTTTTATAAAAAAAATAATGATCCTCCGGATCCGGATCGAACAGAGTATCCTGATGGCAATACACAATTTCTTTGCCTTGTTTGTTAAGAGCGCCAACCAATGTTCCATTTCTGGTTTTGAAATACCCCAGTACCCACGGCTCTATGGCTTCGTAACGATAGGGGGGGAAAGGATAATGCAATTCCCAGGAAGGTTCTCCCGCATACATGGAGTCGCTGCAAGTCTTATACTGCAGAAAACCATGATAGTACATCACCGCGTCCATGCGACGAAAAAACACGCTGTCGTTCCGGTCTGCCAGTGCCCACGCAGCTTCCGGCGCGGGAGTTTTTACCAGTGCATAGCCATGCTTAAAGTCAAAAGCTTCCGCATACTTGGGCGGTATCTGCCATTTTCCTTGCACATGCCAATAGCCCCATAGGTTGTTTTCCCGGGCAGCCAGCAAGGAGTTGCAAAGTGTACGGCAATCTTCAAATCCTTCTGCCCGTAAAGACTTCCCTGAACGATGCGCTATAAAATGTCGATTGGCTTTTTTCCAATGGATGTAGTGCTTCGTATCGATCCAGGCGGTATCGGCTTTTTCAAATATCCATTCGCCGTTTCGTAGCATGCCTGCAAAGCCATCATCGCGTTTGCCCAGCACCACTGGGTCCACCGCAATGATTGAGGTAAAAACAAATGGAATCTTTACCTGTAAGGAAGTATCCATGCCTCCCCAAACATCGCCGCGCTGTACGAGAAGGGTACTATCATTAAAGTAGCGAAGACTATCGGCAAATAGCATGCGAGAGGTGTTGGATAAATGCCACCTTGGAAAAAACGAAACAGTTTCTTTGTTGATTTTTTTTACATGAACCAAAGGTGCTTGTTGCAGAGAAGGGTACACATTAGCTTCGCCATGCAGAAAAGTAAGAACAAAATTTCCTGATAGCACGAGACTATCATACGTCGGTTCTTGCAATCGATTCCCGGAAAGGTCATACCATTCGGGCCGGTTTTTTTTGCTTGTCTCAACCACTGGAGTCGCTAATACCCCTCCAGATACGGCCTGCAATGATTGATATGGTGCTTTCAATACAAGATCACCTTTTAATCTTTGCCAATTCCAATGCGATGGGAGATTTTTCTGAAGACTGAAGAATCCACTCGTTTCGCTTAGCCATACAAGGGAGTCGTATATGGGCTCCGAGAGTATTTTTCCGGATCCTGAAATCAAACCATATGTAGCAATACTGTCTGGTCCTAACTTAAATAGGATATGACGTTTCGATTTTAAACTATCGGGTATTTTAATTTTGCCACCATCCCAGCCTGTCGCCTCTATACATGGGAGAGACTGTGAGCGTAGGCTACAAAAAAATATAAAGGCAAATAAGAATCGCAAATAAAAGTTCATCAACGTGATTGTTGCATGAAAGTTTGTAAAATTAACACGGCGCTGATTTTGTCGATAGTACTTTTGTTTTGTCTATCCTTTTTCTTCATTCCACCTTGAAGTAAGGTGTCCTGGGCAATGCGCGAAGTAAAGCGTTCGTCCACATAAGTCAAAGGTATCTCAGGAAAAGCTTGTTGCAACTGCAACGCAAAAGCTTTTACATACTTGGCATTGTCAGATTCTTCGTTGTTTAATTGCCTGGGCATACCCATGATAAAGTGATCAACCGGTTCGTTAAAGCAATATTTTTTCAGGTACAGAAGAAGTACATTCGTTTCTACCGTTTCTAAGGCGGTAGCAATGATTTTAAGCGGATCACTAACGGCCAATCCAGTGCGCTTACGTCCATAATCAATGGCTAATAGTCTCCCCATGCATTCAAAGGTACACAATCCAAGTTCAGATAAAAAATCAAATTTACCCCTGCATGCGCGCGTAAAGAAATGCAAATTTAGTATATTGTAGACCACTCTGCGAAAACAGGTGAAAAGCGAATGACAGCGCAATCGCAGAGGAAAGGCAAGGTAGTGTTGTCGTCAAATTTTTAGGTTCCTATGTCCCAATACAGAAATTCAAGAATGCAGGTGAAGTTACCCATCTTTCTGGCACTGGCCCTGGTGTGTGGTGTATTTCTGGGAGCCGTTTTGTCAAATAATAATATGCAAGGTGACATCAAGGGCAATTACCTTCGCTATATGGAAATATTGGCCTTGGTAGATAAAGATTATGTCGACTCCGTAAACATTGATGAATTGGTAGATTATTCCATCGATAAAATGTTGGAAAAATTAGACCCTCATACTTCCTACATCCCCAAGCGAGATCTGGAAATGGCCATGTCACAATTGGAAGGGAACTTTGAAGGCATTGGAATAGAGTTTAATATAATTAAAGATACCATCTATGTAGTAGCTCCTATTTCTGGTGGGCCCTCCGAACAAGCAGGTTTGCAGGCAGGAGATAAAATTGTGAAAGTTGATGAAGAGTTGGTGGCAGGTGTGGGAATTACCACTTCCGATGTGTTTAAAAAATTGCGCGGCAAAAAAGGAACTACCGTAAAATTAGACATTCGAAGAAAAAATCAGAAGAATCTGGTTGCCGTAGAAATCATTCGCGACAAGATTCCAACCTATTCCATTGATGTATTCTATATGGTCGACAAAGAAACGGGTTACATCAAAATCAGTCGCTTTGCCGAAAATACCTTCGAAGAATTTAAAAGTGCGCTTGCTAAACTTAAATCCAAAGGGATGAAGCAACTCATCCTGGATCTAAAGGATAATCCGGGCGGGTATATGGATAAGGCTACAGATATCGCCGATCAGTTTTTAAGTGGCAATAAATTAATTGTATTTACAGACGGCAAAGGTTCTCGTTACGATCAGAAGGTGGAATCTGAAATGAATGGAGACTTTGAGCGCGGAGCCCTGATTATTTTGGTGAACGAAGGTTCCGCTTCAGCCTCCGAGATCCTTGCAGGAGCTATTCAAGATAATGACCGAGGTTTGCTCGTGGGTAGGAAAACTTTTGGTAAAGGCTTGGTACAGCGCCCCATTCCGTTGAGTGATGAATCTCAATTGCGGCTAACCATTTCAAGGTATTTTACGCCAAGTGGCCGCAGTATTCAAAAACCATACGACAAAGATAATCTCGATAAATACAACTCGGACTTATTAAACCGATACAAAAAGGGAGAATTCTTTTCAGCAGACAGTATTAAGTTTGCGGATTCGCTCAAATACAAAACTACCAGAGGACGCACTGTATATGGAGGCGGTGGCATTATGCCCGATGTATTTGTTCCCCGCGATACAACCGTATTAACCGATTACCTTCTGGATCTATTCAATAAAAACCTGATCCGGGAATTTACCTTGGAGTACTTTACCAATAACAAAGCCATCTTGAAGGCCATGTCGCTGGATGATTTTAAATCGAACTTTAAAGTGACAGATGTCATGCTTAAGGATTTGGTACAGTTGGGAGAAAAATCCGGAGTTCGGTATAATGCGCTCCAGTTTCATAAATCCAAAGAGTTTTTGCGCACCAATGTGAAAGCCTATATTGGCAGGAGTATGTTCGGAAACGAAGGCTTTTACCCCGTAGTCAATCTCACCGATGAAATTTATATGGCAGCCTTACAACAGTTTGCCAAGGCTAAAGCGCTGGATAAGTCTAAATAAACATTCTACTGCTCTTTACAGAATTCCAATAATACGCCATGGGCGTCTTTAGGGTGTACAAAGAAAATATTTTTTTCGTCAGCGCCTTCCTTGGGTTTTTCATTCAGCAGTTTAATTGTATTCGATTGCAGGTATTGATGCTGATCAGCGATGTCACGGTTCGGTTCCAGGGCAATGTGGTGAAGGCCTTCTCCCCTTTTTTCCAAAAACTTTCCTACAGGACTTTGAGTGCTCAAGGCTTCGAGTAATTCAATTTTAATATTTTCGAGTTGAAAAAATACCGTGCGAACCCCTTCACTTTCTACCAACTCCTCCTTATAAGGAGAAACTCCCAACAGGAGGGTATAGGTTTTGATCGCATCCTCCATGTTTTGAACTGCAATGCCAATATGTTCTACTTTTGCCATTCCTTATGTATATTTACGAACTAAAGCTACAAGGTTCTTGTTCTAACCTTATAAGTGAGTGATGTTACGTTTTTTCCATGTAATTCACCAATATAGGAGACCTAATTCAATAGAAGACGGATATGATTTCAATAACAGATAAAGCAAAAGAGCACGTAATAGAGCTCAAACACAAAGAAGGCCATTCCGATCAGCATCACATACGAGTTTCGGTACAGGGTGGTGGATGCTCCGGCCTGATGTACGACTTGAAATTTGATGATCAGATTCAAGGGAATGATCAAGTGTTTGAAGATAAGGGCATCAAGATATTGGTAGATAAGAAGAGTTTATTATACCTGGCAGGCACCACGCTTGATTTTACCGATGGGCTAAACGGTAAAGGTTTTCAGTTTGTAAACCCCAATGCCACACGCACCTGCGGTTGTGGAGAGAGTTTTTCGGTATAGAGATAATTTTTTTTAAAAAATCCTCATCAAAATTTGACTGATATATAAATTCCTGTAATTTTGCAGTCCTTTCAGAGCTGTATAAGCAGAAAGAGTAAGTTCTTTTAAAGAATTATACTAGTTGGGGGAATACCAAAGCGGCCAACTGGGACAGACTGTAAATCTGTTGTCTTTATGACTTCAGAGGTTCGAATCCTCTTTCCCCCACCATTCTCTAGTAGAATAAAAAAGAATACATATTAATATACAAGCGGGAGTAGCTCAGTTGGTAGAGCGATAGCCTTCCAAGCTATAGGTCGCGGGTTCGAACCTCGTCTCCCGCTCCAGAAATGGAGCTTAACAATACTGATTGTTACGCTTCTTTTTTTAAAGAAGAAGAAGCCGGTGTAGCTCAGGGGTAGAGTACTTCCTTGGTAAGGAAGGGGTCGAGAGTTCAATTCTCTTCGCTGGCTCAAAGCAAAGTCCAATCTCGTTAAGTGGTTGGATTTTTTGTGCTTCTGGTTTTGTGAAAGCCCATTCTCTGAAAACAATATTGTATAACCCTAAACTGAGGATTAATTAAATATGGCTAAAGAAACATTTGACCGTTCGAAACCTCACGTGAACGTAGGTACTATCGGTCACGTTGACCACGGTAAAACTACTTTGACTGCTGCAATTACTAAAGTTCTTGCTGAAAAAGGTCTTGCTGAAAAAAGAGATTTCTCTCAAATTGACAATGCTCCTGAAGAAAAAGAACGTGGTATCACCATCAACACTTCTCACGTAGAGTACGCTACAGCTAAGCGTCACTATGCTCACGTTGACTGTCCAGGTCACGCTGACTACGTTAAGAACATGGTTACTGGTGCTGCTCAGATGGACGGCGCTATCCTGGTGGTTGCTTCTACTGACGGTCCTATGCCACAAACTCGCGAGCACATCCTTCTTGCTCGTCAGGTAGGTGTACCTGCTCTGGTAGTATTCATGAACAAAGTGGACATGGTAGACGATCCAGAACTTCTTGATCTGGTAGAAATGGAAGTTCGCGAACTTCTTTCGTTCTACGAATTCCCTGGCGATAAAATTCCAGTTATCCGTGGTTCTGCTCTTGGTGGTCTTAACGGAGATGCTAAATGGGTTGCTACTATCGAACAATTGATGGATGCTGTGGATGAATTCATTCCACTTCCTCCACGTTTGACTGACAAGCCTTTCCTTATGCCTGTAGAAGACGTATTCTCGATCACTGGTCGTGGTACTGTGGCTACTGGTCGTATCGAGCGTGGTATCATCAACTCTGGTGATGCTGTAGATATCATCGGTATGGGTGCTGAAGGTCTTAAGTCTACCGTTACAGGTGTTGAGATGTTCCGTAAAATCCTAGACAGAGGTGAAGCTGGCGATAACGTTGGTCTACTTCTTCGTGGTATTGAAAAAGAACAAATTAAGCGTGGAATGGTAATCTGCAAGCCAGGTTCTACTTCTATCCACACTGAATTTAAAGCTGAGGTTTACGTTCTTTCTAAAGAAGAAGGTGGACGTCACACTCCATTCTTCAACAAATACCGTCCTCAGTTCTACTTCCGTACTACTGACGTAACTGGAGAAATCGTTCTTCCAGAAGGTGTTGAAATGGTTATGCCTGGTGACAACATCACAATCACCGTGAAATTGATCAACTCTATTGCAATGGAGAAAGGTCTTCGTTTCGCGATTCGTGAAGGTGGCCGTACCGTAGGTGCTGGTCAGGTTACTGAGATTGTAAAGTAATCATTACCAATAAAATAAGGGCGCTTTTGAAATTTTCAAAAGCGCTCTTGTTTATTTAAACGGTTTTGTCTACATTTGCAGTCCCTTTAAAAAAGGGAGGAGTGTATACATACGGGCGTAGTTCAAGGGTAGAATTACGGTCTCCAAAACCGCAGATGGGAGTTCGAATCTCTCCGCCCGTGCATTTAAAACAGTAGTATGAAGAAGGTCACAGATTTTATTGGAGCTTCTTACGAGGAGCTCACCAAGCACGTAACCTGGCCTAAAACCAGTGAACTGTATAGCACTACGGCCCTGGTATTAGTGGCCACTGTTATATTCGCTCTTCTGATTGGCCTTATTGATTATGGTTTCCAGGCCGGAATGGATTCCCTGTACAAATCATTTATCAATAGTTAACCCATGGCAGCAACCGCAGAACTTAATTGGTATGTTATCCGTGCCGTAAGTGGGCAAGAGAAAAAAATAAAAGGGTATCTGGAGAATGAAGTAACGAGACAAAAACTTCAGGAATTCATTCCACAGGTGTTGATCCCTTCTGAAAAAGTATATGAAATGCGTAATGGGAAAAAGCGCGTACGCGAACGCACCTTCTTCCCGGGTTACGTAATGGTGTATGCAGATCTTACCAATGGTGAGGCACTGCACACGATCACAAGCATCCCTGGTGTCCTTGGCTTCCTGGGCGCCAGTGAAGGTACCTCCAAGAAACCTGTTCCACTTCGTCCTTCGGAAGTAAACAGAATGCTTGGCACAGTTGACTCCGTAGATGAGACCGTAGAAAAACTAGAGGTGCCGTTTATTGTCGGAGAAACCGTAAAACTGATTGATGGTGGATTCAATGGATTCACCGGAACAGTCCACGAAGTCTTCGAAGAAAAGAAAAAGCTAAACGTGATGGTTAAGATATTTGGTCGTGACCAACCGGTTGAGCTGAGTTATAATCAGGTTGAAAAACAACAATAACAATGGCAAAAGAGATTGCTGGTTATCTGAAACTTCAGATAAAGGGAGGTCAAGCCAACCCTTCACCACCCGTAGGACCTGCATTAGGTTCTAAAGGTTTGAACATTATGGAGTTCTGCAAGCAGTTCAACGCTAGAACGCAGGACAAACAAGGTGTGATCGTACCTGTACTGATCACCATTTATAAAGATAAAACCTTTGACTTCGTCGTTAAGACACCTCCTGCTTCCGTATTAATTTTGGAGGCTTCTAAGGCGAAAAAAGGATCTGCAGAACCTAATAGAAATAAAGTGGGCTCAGTTACGTGGGACCAAGTTAAAACTATTGCAGAGACGAAGCTACCGGATCTTAACACTGCCAAAATTGAGTCGGCAATGAAGATGATCGCTGGATCAGCCCGTTCATTAGGTATCACTGTTACAGGGAAAGCTCCCTGGGAAAAATAAATTCTGACGCGATGGCAAGATTGACAAAAAATCAAAAAACTGCACTCGCCAAGTTCGATCCGAACAAGGAGTATACACTTTCTGATGCGGCTCGAATAGTGAAAGAGATCACCACTACCAAATTTGATGCTTCGGTAGACATCGACGTGCGTTTAGGCGTAGATCCTAAGAAATCCGATCAAATGGTTCGCGGCATTGTTGCGCTGCCACACGGAACTGGGAAAGACGTTCGCGTATTGGTACTTTGTACTCCTGACAAAGCTCAGGAAGCCAAAGATGCCGGTGCTGACCACGTAGGTCTGGATGACTACATCCAGAAAATCGAAGGCGGATGGGTAGATGTGGATGTTATTATCACTATGCCTGCCGTAATGGCGAAGGTTGGTAAGTTAGGTAAAATATTAGGTCCTCGTAACCTGATGCCTAACCCTAAGTCCGGAACCGTTACTATGGAAGTTGGTAAAGCAGTGAAAGAAATCAAATCCGGAAAGATTGATTTCAAAGTAGACAAATACGGCATCATTCATACCAGTGTTGGTAAGGTTTCTTTCTCTCCAGAGAAATTAACTGAAAACGCACAAGAGGTATTGCAAACGATCGCCAAATTAAAACCCGCTTCTTCCAAAGGTACTTATATCAAGAGTGTTACTATCTCTAGTACTATGAGTAAAGGGGTAGCGGTGGATAAAGCAACCTTAGGAGTGTAATTGCCACTTGAAACCTTGGAAATCAAATCATGAAAAGAGAAGATAAAGGCAAAATCATCCAGGAGCTTAGCCAGAAATTCGCTGAATGTAACTTCTTTTATATCACAGATGCTTCAGGCATGACTGTAGAAGACGTGAACAAATTCAGAAAAATGGTATACGCAAAAGGCTTAGAATACAAAGTGGTGAAAAACTCTTTGATCAAGAA
The DNA here is from genome assembly GCA_025454925.1 of Cytophagaceae bacterium. Lineage (GTDB taxonomy): Bacteria > Bacteroidota > Bacteroidia > Cytophagales > Cytophagaceae > JALONM01. The sequence continues at coordinate 70,498 of JALONM010000005.1, read as the reverse complement.
AGCCCTCGAATCTACCAATACTGATTATACTCCATTCCATGGAAAAGTATTGAAAGGATTCTCCGGTATCTTGTTTTCTACAACAGCCGGTAACGCGCCTGCCAAACTTCTGAAAGAATTCTACGCTACAGGTTCAGACAAACCAGTACTTAAAGGTGCCTCTATCGACAGTTCGCTGTACATAGGCGCTGAAACACTGGAAGCTTTAGCTAATCTGAAATCTAAGAACGAACTTATCGGAGATATCGTTGGCTTACTCCAATCACCTGCCAAGAATGTCATTTCTGGCCTTCAGAGCGGTGGACAAAAAATTTCTGGTGTACTTAAGACCTTGTCTGAAAAACCAGAATAATTCAAAAACCTATAATTTAAACTTGTATAACTTTTAAAACACTAATACAATGGCAGACTTAAAAGCAGTTGCAGAACAGTTAGTTAACTTGACTGTGAAAGAAGTAAATGAGCTTGCTAAAATATTGAAGGATGAGTATGGTATCGAGCCTGCTGCTGCAGCTCCAGTAGTTGTTGCTGGTGGTGCTGGTGCTGGCGCTGGTGAAGCTCCTGCTGAGAAAACAGCTTTCACTGTAATCCTTAAAAATGGCGGTGGACAGAAACTTGCAGTAGTTAAATTGGTAAAAGATCTTACTGGTCTTGGTCTTAAAGAAGCAAAAGATCTCGTTGATGGTGCTCCAAAACCATTGAAAGAAAACGTTACTAAGGACGAAGCTGAAGCTCTCAAGAAGCAACTTGAAGAAGCTGGTGCTGAAGTAGAAGTAAAATAAGGTTTTCTTATTTACAATACTTTCCTACAGCCTTTGGGAATAGGCCTGGCATTTCGTCAGGTCTTTTCCCGTTTGTAGCAGTTATTGAATCAAAATCTGATTTAATCTTTTGATAATCAGGTTTATAGCCCCTTTTAGGGCCTAGTTTCGGTCGAACCATAAAAAAACACAAGGCTTTGGCTACTCCAAAATTGACAGAGCGTAAGGTTTTCGCTAAAGTTAAAAACCTACTCGATTACCCTGATTTCCTGGAAGTACAGGTACAATCGTTCAAAGATTTCCTTCAAATAGATACGCCTCCTGAAAAAAGGACTAATGAAGGGCTCTTCAAAGTATTCAAAGAGAATTTCCCAATCTCTGACTCCCGCGAAAATTTCGTTCTGGAGTTCATCGATTATACGGTAGATCCTCCGAAGTATTCGGTGGATGAGTGTATCGATCGTGGTCTTACTTACTCTGTTCCTCTGAAGGCGAAACTTCGTCTTTCCTGCAACGATCCGGATAACGAGGATTTCCAAACCCTGGAGCAGGAAGTATTTTTAGGGAACATTCCATACATGACCGAAAAGGGATCCTTCGTGATCAACGGAGCTGAGCGCGTTATTGTTTCTCAGTTGCACCGTTCTCCTGGGGTATTTTTCGCTCAAAGCAAACATACTAACGGTACTAAACTGTACTCTGCTCGTATCATTCCTTTCAAAGGTTCCTGGATTGAATTTGCTACGGACGTTAACAACGTGATGTATTCCTACATCGACCGTAAGAAAAAATTCCCGGTTACCACTTTGTTGCGTGCGATCGGTTACGGTTCCGATAAAGATATATTAGACATCTTCGAATTATCCGAAGAAATAGAAGCCAACAAAACAAGCCTTAAGAAAATTGTAGGCCGTAAGTTGGCTGCGCGTGTATTGCGCACCTGGACCGAAGACTTCGTAGATGAAGATACCGGAGAGGTGGTTTCTTTGGATCGTAACGAGGTAATCATTGAGCGTGATTCCATCGTGAAAGAAGAAGATGTTGATCTGATTCTTGATTCAGGTACAAAATCAGTGATCTTACACCGTGAAGATGTAAACATTGCTGATTATACCATTATATATAATACGCTTCAGAAGGATCCTTCCAACTCAGAGAAAGAAGCGGTAGAGCAAATCTATCGTCAGCTTCGTAACTCCGACGCTCCCGATGAACAAACAGCACGTGACATCATCCATAACTTGTTCTTCTCAGACAAACGTTATGATTTGGGTGAAGTAGGCCGTTATAGAATTAATAAAAAACTGGGTCTAGAGGTCTCTTCCGATATTCGTGTACTTACCAAAGATGATATTTTGTCTATCGTGAAGTACCTGATCGGTTTGATTAACTCCAAGGCAATTGTAGATGATATTGACCACTTGAGTAACCGCCGCGTTCGTACGGTAGGGGAGCAGTTATATGGTCAATTCGCTGTGGGTCTTGCCCGTATGGCCAGAACCATAAAGGAAAGAATGAACGTTCGTGATAACGAAGACTTCAAGCCTGTTGATTTGATCAATGCGCGTACCTTGTCTTCCGTGATCAACTCGTTCTTTGGTACCAACCAGCTTTCCCAGTTCATGGACCAAACGAATCCACTGGCTGAGATTACGCACAAGCGTCGTATGTCGGCCCTTGGGCCAGGCGGTCTTTCCCGCGAAAGAGCTGGTTTCGAGGTACGTGACGTTCACTATACGCACTACGGTCGTCTTTGTACTATTGAAACACCAGAAGGTCCAAACATCGGTTTGATTTCTTCACTTTGCGTTCATGCCAAGGTGAATCATATGGGCTTCATCGAAACACCTTACCGCATTGTTGAAGACGGGAAAGTGAATTTGAAGAAGTCTCCTGTGTATCTTACGGCGGAAGAAGAAGATGGTCATAACATCGCTCAGACCAATATTGGTATTGACGAGACCGGAAGCTTTAATGCTGATAAAGTAAAAGCGCGTTACGAAGGTGACTTCCCTGTGTTGGAACCCGAAAAAGTAACCTATATTGATATTGCTCCGAATCAGATTGTGTCGGTAGCTGCGTCCCTGATTCCTTTCTTGGAACACGATGATGCAAACCGCGCTTTGATGGGATCTAACATGCAACGTCAGGCCGTGCCATTGCTTCGTCCGGAAGCTCCAATTGTTGGTACTGGTTTGGAGAAGCGTGTTGCTCAAGATTCCCGTGCACTGGTAGTAGCGGAAGGAACGGGTGTCATTGACTTCGTTGATGCTACGAAAATTGTTGTGAAATACGACATGTCGGCCGACGAAAAGCTGGTTTCTTTTGATTCAGAATTTAAATCGTATCCATTGGTGAAATTCCGCAGAACCAACCAGGATACTTGTATCAACCTGAAGCCAATGGTTCGTAAGGGCCAGCCGGTTAAAAAAGGTGATATTCTTTGTGAGGGATATGCAACCAATAACGGGGAGTTGGCATTGGGCCGTAACCTGTTGGTGGCATTCATGCCTTGGCAAGGGTATAACTTCGAGGATGCGATTGTAATCAATGAAAAAGTAGTTCGTGAAGATATCTTCACTTCCATACACATTGAAGAGTTTGAACTGGAAGTTCGTGATACCAAACGTGGAGAGGAAGAATTGACTTCTGAAATTCCTAACGTATCGGAGGAAGCTGTAAAGCATTTGGATGAGAACGGAATTGTTCGCATCGGTGCTGAGATTAAAGAAGGTGATATTTTAATTGGAAAGATCACTCCAAAAGGTGAAACCGATCCAACTCCGGAAGAAAAGCTTCTTAGAGCTATCTTCGGGGATAAGGCTGGTGATGTGAAGGATGCTTCAATGAAGGCTCCGCCATCGCTTCGTGGTGTGGTGATCGATACCAAATTATTCTCTCGTCCTAAAAAGGACAAGGATCTTCGTGCGAAGTCCAAGAAGCAAGTGGAAACGTTGAAGTCTGCTTACAGTAAGGATTTGACAAGTATCAGAACCATTGTGTTGGATAAATTAGTGACCATCTTGGATGGTCAGGCCAGCAACGGAGTGAAGCACAAATTCGGCGATGAAGTTATTGCTAAAGGAGTGAAGTTTAGCCGCAAAAATATTGAGGCTAATTTGTTCCCGGATGTCAACAAATACAAAGATGAATCTAATTACAATGTTCCGGAAGAAGCAAACTTCATTGGTGACATTGCATTAGACAACTGGACTACCGACAAGCATGCCAACGAACTGGTGCAGAAGTTGATTAAAAACTATCTGCATAAGCGTAACGAGATTGCTGGTAGATTCAAAAGAGAGCGTTTCACACTTGAAGTGGGAGATGAATTACCCGCAGGTATCGTGCAGTTGGCCAAAGTATACATCGCTAAGAAACGTAAGCTGAAAGTAGGGGATAAAATGGCTGGTCGTCACGGTAACAAAGGGGTTGTGGCCCGTATTGTGCGTGAGGAAGATATGCCGTTCCTGGAAGATGGATCTCCCGTAGACATCGTGCTTAACCCACTTGGGGTACCTTCCCGTATGAACTTGGGTCAGATTTATGAAACCGTGTTGGGTTGGGCTGGTAGAAAATTAGGCCGCAAATATGCTACACCGATCTTTGATGGTGCTACTGAAAAAGAAGTAGAAGCAGAATTGAACGAAGCGAAACTTCCATACTTCGGTCGTACTTATTTGTACGATGGATTGTCAGGATATCGTTTTGATCAGCCAGTAACAGTTGGTATCATTTACATGCTGAAATTGGGCCACTTAGTAGACGATAAGATGCACGCCCGTTCTATCGGACCTTACTCGCTTATTACTCAGCAACCATTGGGTGGTAAGGCTCAATTTGGTGGTCAGCGTTTCGGTGAGATGGAGGTTTGGGCACTCGAGGCATTCGGTGCATCGCACATCCTTCAGGAAATTCTTACCGTGAAATCCGATGACGTGGTAGGTAGAGCTAAAACCTACGAAGCTATTGTGAAAGGTGAGAATATGCCGAAGCCAAATGTACCAGAATCGTTCAACGTATTGGTACACGAACTTCGTGGATTGGCGCTTGAAATCACGATGGATTAAGAAATACAAAGCGAAGCCCATCTCCTGGATTTGGGCTTTCGCTATGAGTATTCTGTAAAGTAATTGATCACATAGAAGATAAAAAAGTCTTTATGGCCTTTAGAAAAAACAAAAAGATTTCAAACGAATTCACCCGTATTACCATCAGTCTGGCTTCTCCGGAGTCCATTCTTGAAGGCTCTTATGGAGAGGTGACACAGCCTGAAACGATCAACTACAGAACCTATAAGCCAGAAATGGGAGGGTTGTTCTGTGAGCGCATTTTTGGTCCTGTGAAAGACTGGGAGTGTCATTGTGGTAAATACAAAAGAATTCGTTACAAAGGTATCGTTTGCGATCGCTGCGGTGTAGAAGTAACGGAGAAGAAAGTACGTCGTGAGCGTATGGGCCACATTGAATTAGTGGTACCAGTAGCACACATCTGGTATTTCCGCTCCTTACCAAATAAAATCGGATACTTGCTCGGGCTTCCTACTAAGAAGCTTGACCAGATCATTTACTACGAGCGTTACGTAGTTGTTCAGCCTGGTATATTGGCAGAAGAAGGAATTATCAATTACCTCGATTTCCTAACGGAAGACGAGTACTTAAACATCATGGATAAGCTTCCTCGCGAAAACCAGATGTTGGATGATAATGATCCTAATAAATTCATTGCGAAAATGGGTGCAGAAGCCCTGGATATGTTGTTGGCTCGTCTTAACCTGGATGAACTTTCGTACAGCCTTCGTCACTCTGCTGCCAACGATACCTCTCAGCAGCGCAAGGCTGAAGCTTTGAAGCGTCTGAAAGTGGTTGAGGCTTTCCGTGAGTCTGGATCTCGTATTCCTAATAAGCCGGAGTGGATGGTAATCCGCATGGTACCTGTAATTCCACCGGAACTACGTCCATTGGTTCCTTTGGATGGCGGACGTTTTGCTACCTCTGACCTTAACGATTTGTACAGACGTGTAATCATTCGTAATAACCGTTTGAAACGTCTTATTGAAATTAAAGCACCTGAGGTGATCTTACGTAACGAGAAGCGTATGCTTCAAGAAGCGGTGGATTCTTTGTTCGATAACTCTCGTAAAGTAAACGCCGTGCGTTCGGAAGGTAACCGTGCATTGAAATCTCTTTCTGATATGCTGAAAGGGAAGCAAGGACGTTTCCGTCAGAACTTGCTTGGTAAACGCGTTGACTATTCAGGTCGTTCGGTTATTGTTGTAGGTCCTGAATTGAAACTTCACGAATGCGGTCTTCCTAAGGATATGGCTGCGGAACTTTTCAAACCATTTATCATTCGTAAGCTGATTGAGCGTGGTATTGTAAAGACTGTGAAATCCGCCAAGAAAATTGTTGACCGCAAAGATCCTGTGGTTTGGGATATTCTGGAAAATGTATTGAAAGGACATCCTGTACTCCTTAACCGTGCTCCAACACTCCACCGTTTAGGTATTCAGGCATTCCAACCAAAACTGATTGAAGGAAAAGCGATTCAGTTGCACCCCTTGGTGTGTACTGCGTTTAACGCTGACTTTGACGGTGACCAGATGGCGGTACACGTGCCACTTGGACACGAAGCTATTTTGGAGGCCTCTTTATTAATGATTGCCTCGCACAACATCCTGAATCCTGCGAACGGTGCGCCGATCACGGTACCATCGCAGGACATGGTGCTTGGTTTGTACTACGTAACCAAAGGCCGCAAGAGTACGCCTGAATTGCCAATACTTGGCGAAGGCAAAGTATTCTATGGTGCGCAAGAAGTTGTAATTGCCATCAACGAAGGACGTCTTTCCAATCATGCCTTGATTAAAGTACGTACGAAAGTGCGTAATGAAAAGGGAGAATTAGAAACGAAGGTCATTGATACTGTGGCTGGACGTGTAGTATTTAACCAATATATTCCTGAAGAAGTAGGTTTCATCAACGAACTGTTGACGAAGAAAAAGCTTCAGTTGATCATTGGTCAAGTATATAAAATTTCGGGAATGGCCAGAACGGCTAAATTCCTTGACGATATCAAAACCTTAGGGTTCCAGATGGCGTTCCGTGGAGGTCTTTCTATCGGTCTTAACGATGTGAAAGTTCCATCCGTGAAAAATGAATTGGTAGAGCAGGCCAAACAAGAAGTAGAAGGTGTTTGGAACAACTACCTTATGGGTCTGATCACGGATAATGAGCGTTACAACCAGGTGATTGATATCTGGACCCGCATTAACTCTCAGATCACTGAGACGTTGATGAAGCAGTTAGAAGCTGATCAGCAAGGATTCAACTCCATCTACATGATGATGCACTCCGGAGCCCGTGGTTCCCGTGAGCAGATTCGTCAGTTGGGAGGAATGCGTGGTTTGATGGCGAAACCTCAGAAGAACCTCCAAGGTTCTGTTGGTGAGATTATCGAGAACCCGATTCTTTCTAACTTTAAAGAAGGTTTGGACGTTATTGAGTACTTTATCTCTACGCACGGTGCACGTAAAGGTCTTGCGGATACCGCTCTTAAAACAGCGGATGCGGGTTACCTGACTCGTCGTTTGGTTGACGTAGCGCAAGATGTTATCATCAATGAAGAAGATTGTGGTACATTAAGAGGTATTGCTATTTCTGCATTGAAAGATAACGAGGATATCGTGGAGCCTCTTGGTGAGCGTATTCTTGGTAGAGTTTCAGTACACGATGTGTACCATCCATTGAACAACGAAGTGTTGGTTTCTTCTGGAGAAGAAATTACAGAAGAAGTAGCACGTCGTATTGAAGAGGCTGGAATCGAAACGGTAGAAATCAGATCGGTATTGACTTGTGAAACCAAGCGTGGAGTATGTGCTAAGTGTTACGGACGTAACTTGGCTACAGGTCGCATGGTTCAGCGTGGTGAGGCGGTAGGCGTTATTGCGGCGCAATCCATCGGTGAACCAGGTACACAGCTTACACTTCGTACCTTCCACGTGGGTGGTGCGGCTTCCAGTATTTCGGTAGAAGCTTCGGTGAAAGCGAAGTACGATGGTGTAATTGGCTTTGAAGAATTAAGAACGGTAAATACTACCAACAACGATGGCGAAAGCGTACAGATTGTTTTGGGTCGTTCTGGTGAAATCAAATTGATGGATCCTACCGGTGAGCGTATTTTGGTTTCCAACCACGTTCCTTATGGTGCTTTCCTTAAAGTAAAAGAAGGACAAAAAGTAACCAAGGGTCAGGAATTGTGCAGCTGGGATCCATACAACGCGGTAATTCTTTCTGAATTTGATGGTAACATTGAATTCGAATCCATTGTGGAAGGTGTTACTTACCGCGAGGAAGCCGATGAACAAACCGGTCACCGCGAAAAGGTAATCGTTGATACAAAAGATAAAACGAAGAACCCTGCAATCCGGGTAAATTCCAAGAAAGGCGAAACCAAAGCGTACAACATTCCAGTAGGCGCCCACTTGGCAGTAGACGATGGCCAGGCTGTAAAACCAGGTCAGATTCTTGCGAAAATTCCTCGTGCCATTGGTAAAACCCGCGACATTACGGGTGGTCTTCCTCGTGTAACGGAATTATTCGAAGCTCGTAACCCATCCAATCCTGCTGTAGTTTCGGAAATTGATGGGGTAGTTACCTATGGTGGTGTGAAGCGTGGTAACCGCGAAATTTTTGTGGAATCTAAAGATGGAATTCGCAAGAAGTATATGGTTCCGCTTTCCAAACACATTCTGGTTCAGGACAACGACTTCATCAGAGCGGGAGAGGCCTTATCTGATGGTGCCATCACTCCAAACGATATCCTATCTATCAAAGGTCCAACGGCTGTGCAGGAATACCTGGTAAATGAAATTCAGGAAGTTTACCGTCTGCAAGGGGTGAAGATCAACGATAAGCACATTGAAAGTATTGTGCGTCAGATGATGCAGAAAGTGGAGATCATTGAGCCAGGGGATACAACTTTCCTTCCAGGACAAGTAGTTGATAAATTCACTTTCCGTGAAGAAAACGATCATATTCTGGATAAGAAAGTAGTTATTGATCCAGGTGATTCAGAAAACCTACGCCCTGGTCAGATCGTAACAGCTCGTCGTTTGCGCGATGAAAATTCAAGCTTGCGTCGTCGCGATATGCGTCTGGTAGAAGTGAGAGAAGCAGTTCCTGCGGTATCTATGCCAACCTTACAAGGTATTACACAGGCTTCCCTCGGTACAGAATCCTTCATTTCGGCAGCTTCCTTCCAGGAAACTACCAAAGTGCTTTCGGAAGCTGCTATTCGTGGAAAAGTGGATAGCTTGAATGGATTGAAAGAGAACGTAATCGTAGGTCACTTGATTCCTGCCGGTACTGGTCAGCGTGAATTTGAACGTTTAGTAGTAGCTTCCAAAGAAGAATACGAATTACTTCAGAATTCTAAAGCTGAAAAAGAAAGCAGCGCACGCGAATCTAAGAGAGAACTCGTAAAATAATTGTATGTCGCAAGACATTACCAAGCGGATCAAACCTCAGGTTTGATCCGCTTTTCTTTTTTGCAAGCAGTCGTCGTTAGCAGGGAAAGTGGCTATGTGCAAGCCATACGTTTACCTAGCCATACCAATTCAGCGTTTGTTCTATGGAGAAAAGAAAGTGAATAATAATTTTAACATCAGGTAAATTCCATGAAGGAAAGTTTCCTTGCATCCTTGTATAAACAACCGACTGCCTGGTGGTGTGTGCAAGTACTTTTTATTTGCGTGGGTGTATATTATCATGAACCGTGGTTTGATGAATTACAGGCCTGGCAATTAGTGCAGCATACCTCCTTGGTGGAGTTATTGGCTCAATGTTCTTTCGAGCACCATCCTCCGCTTTGGTACTTGGTGCTTTATGTACTTTCCTTTGTCGGAGATGATTTTGTACTGGTGCAACTGGTGCATATAGGGGTGGCCGCCTGGGTACACTATCTGATTTTGGTAAAAAGCCCTTTTCATTGGATCGAAAGGTGCTTGTTGGCCTCAGGTTATTTTTTTCTATATGAATATGCGGTCATAAGCAGATCGTACAGTATTTCAGTCTTACTTATCCTGATTTACCTTTACAATATATCATTACAATCCAAATGGCTTACCTTGTTGGTTTTTGGGTTGCTTCCATGGAGCACGCAGCAAGGTGCTTTATTTAGTATACTGCTTTGGTTACTGACTTGGTGGAATCAGAGGGGCACAGTTTCTGAATTTCTTTTTAAATTTCGCATACCACTGCTCATTTGGTTTATAGCTTGTGTTAGTGCCGGTATTCTAATTATTCCGAACGAGCAAGCCGCATTTTTTCAAATGGACCACCTCCGAATTTCCTGGAATTTCAGTTTGCTCCTGGCATCTATATCTACCTTTACTTCAGCGATGCTGCCACTTCCGGATTTTTCTCAAGGGGCCATGTGGAATACCAATTTTTTGAATGAATACGATCGCGGCATGAGTGTAACCTGGGTGGTATTAGGAATGATGGGGATTTTACTTTGGCAGCTCCGCCGGCAATATCGTATTGGAATTTGGTGGTTACTCGCCACCTTGATTCTCCTAATCTATACCTATACTGTTCATTTTGGATTTCTCAGGCATCATGGCTTTTTATGGCTAGCATTCATTGTATTTGCCTGGACAAGCTACTCTCAATGGCAATCTCAATGGCAAAAAGGCATCTGGTGGTTCTTGTTGTTGATTCATGCGGTATCAGGCTGGCTTATGCTTATCGCTGATATACGGCGCCCATTTTCTCAGCTCAAAGATATTGCAACCGATTTTCCTAAGGCTCTATTTTTAACAGAAACAGATTGTTGCGGATTGGTTGTTTCTTATTATTCCAAAGAAGAAGTGTTTAGTATTGTTGATCAGCAATTCAGATTTTATGCCTCGTTTAAAAGAGGGCTTAACTTAAATACACCAGAAGAAGTGGCAAAGGAGATACGTTTTTTTCAAACCAAACATTCCGCTTCTGTTTACCTTATTTCTATTGTTCCATATTCCTCTTCCGAATTTCATTTAATAAAAGAATACAAGCAATCTTTAAATTCTTTGGATCATTTGTATGTGTATTCTATTCTGCCCCATGGAAATTAGGTATAGAATTCTTCGCAGAGTTACCGTGTTTTTTGTTGGGAAATACTCTGAAAGTAAAGTTTTTGCATTTTATACATAGGGTATTTCGAGTACTTGAAAACGAAATCACTCTTATTTTTTTGCATCTAAAAAATGTTTTTCTATCTTTGCAGTCCCATTAGGGAAATGCAAACGTAGCTCAATTGGATAGAGCATCTGACTACGGATCAGAAGGTTTGGGGTTCGACTCCCTACGTTTGCACCAGAGCCGCTTCCAGCGGCTTTTTTTATTTTGAAGAAATGGGCCGTAGCTTGACTATGGAGCAGCAGGTTTTGGGTTCGACTCCCTGCGTTTGCACGAGAGCCGCTGGAAGCGGCTTTTTTTATTTATATAGAAAGAATAAACGATTCAGGACCTCAGGCAAGAAGGCGCTGTGTGAAAAAGCGGTGTACGGTTGGAATTGAAAATGGAATATAGCAACAGGGGGAAATAAAAATAAAGGCGGCAGCATAGCCCAAATCTCCCCACCAGAGCTTGCTTACCGCCTTTCTTCGTGTAGAGGTTGCCCCGGCAGGGAACCGGAGCGCACGAAGTTTTTTGAAACAGGATTGTGATTACAAAACTAAAACCGGAACTAACGAAGAACTTCTTTCTAGGTTAAATCCTTTGATAGATGTACAGCCCTATTTATAAAAAGTAACAGGCTTCAATAATTTTTTTTTATTTTTTTGATGACCGGAACATGAATTGGGTTCGATTGGGATTTGGGAGTGATGTTGTCTTTGTGAGTCCTCTTCATACAAATTCTCCTTCGTGTAGGTTTTCTGGAGTAATGCTGGTTCGATTTTATTGGAATGTATTTAAGGGTGCCGGCGCAATGCGCCGGCACGCGTGAGGGATAGCAGCGATGCGCCACAGGCGCTAAAGCGAATAGCCCGGTCCTTCGTGGCGCTTTCAGCGCCACGAAGGACACGCCCCAGGAAACATTATGGTGTATTGAACCCGAGGTTTGTATGCCAATGTTGATGTTTAGAAATAGACGGAATTTAAATTCCTGCGCGCGATCTCAGAACTTCTTAGTAGATTTATACGGAATGAATATCGGGGTTGTAGATTTTAACTTTGATTTTCGTATCGAAAACAAGAAACGTGGATACATGATTCGTACCAATGCAAAGTGCCGTACATAAAGATTCTCCGAAAAGAAAAATCAGGGGTAAAGGATTTTATGGTACTTTACTTTTTTTACTGCTGCTGGCGGCATTGGTTAAATGGCGCATGTGGGCATTGGAGTTGGCTCTCCAAAAATATGTCAGTATTAAAACCAATCACGAATATGCGTTGGATATTGGTTCTACGTATATCGATTTTTGGAATACAGAACTCGATTTCACGGAAGTGAGTCTTACCCGGAATCCCCGAATGGGAGCCAAGAATGGTTTGCATGCACTGCATATTCCTCACATACATTTACAATTAAGTTCTTTTAAAGTTTTTTTGTACGCGGATAGCCTTGAAATTGAAACGTTAAAACTCGAACAACCACAAGTAGAAATAAAGCGGGCACAACTCAAATCCAATACACATAAATCGTTTGCTTCGCAGTTGGTGAAATTATATCCTGCTTCCCAGGAATTTTTAAAACGATTTCGGGTGCATGAATTGATTGTAAACAAGGGTGAATTAGGTTTTCAATATACTCGGGAAGAAACCATTCGAATCGGTTTGATTGATTTTTATTTGTTTGAATGGAATGTGCCCGACCTGAGCGAACGCAGTAAATTATTGCTGACACTGGGGAAACAACAATTAGAATACGGACAGGTAGCACTCGATTTTTCTCAGTTGCATTATAGTTTTGAAGAAAAGTATGTAAAACTTTCCGAGTTTACTTTCAGATTGAAAGATCCCACAGGGAATTCTTCTGTACAGGTGAAAGGGAAAGAAGTGTTGATTGATTCCATTGATTACGGTGAGTTGATGGAATACGAACGTTACCGGGTAAAGGCTGTACAAATCGAAAATCCGGAATTGGATATAGAATTTGCACTTCAAGCTCGTAAATCTGAAATTACCGACGAGCGCAAGCGTATAACCGATGTTTTGAAAAAAAGTATTGGTGAATTCTTTCTCGACACGCTTCGCTTGCAGCGTACAAGGCTGCGTTTGAAAATATCAAGGGATTCGGATACCTTGCAACTTAGTTTCCCATCGGCCGACATTTTTTTGCATGAGTTGGCCGTATATGAAAATCGTCCGCATTTTGAGCTCGATCAATTGGTGTTAAATATTCCGAAAACGGAATTGAAATTATTTAATCAGCTGGGTATTTCCTGTAATCAATTTTTGTTGAATCAATATGGGGATGTGGCCTTTGGAGGGGTGCATATATACCAGGCCAAGCGAGGCAAGTCCGCAGATACCTTGGCTGAATGTGAACGAATTTATTTTAAAGATCTGGAGGTGGCCTCGCTGGCATTTGAGAAAAAAATTCAGGCACAGTCTTTAACCATTGAGGATGCACGGATCCAGCTTAGTCAGGAACTTGTGAAAAGCCTGAAGAAAAATTCTGCTCGCGGCAAAAAAGACTGGAATTCAATAGCGATTGAAGAGCTGGCTTGTCGTCACGTAGATGTCAGCTATGCCGATTCTACCGGCAATATTTATGTAGTCGATGCTTCTGCCTCGGCTACCAAGTCTTCCCAGCGCGATGCCTTTCCTTACTCACTCACGTATTTTCAAGCGACAGCGTTGTTGCATGAGCTGGCAGATGCGTCAAAGCTTACGGAGTTAAAAAATCTTGAATATGAAAATCAGCGGGTAAAAGTTTCGTATTTGAATCATAAAGATTCATCGATGCAGGTTCGGGTGAGAGACCTAACAATCCATCCGGTTCAATTGTCAAAACAATTCAATTGGCGAACAGGGCTAGATACCGTTAGCGTCAAAGAAGCGTGGATAGAGGCCGATATAAACGCTGCGCAATCGTCCGATTCTTCATCCAGGGATTTTCGCCTCAGCTATCTGGATGTACAATCGCTGCAAATGAAGATCCGTTATGGAAAGGTTTCTTTTAAATCAGGAGGAAAAGATATCGTTCTTCATGGAATGGAAAACAAGGAGGGGAAATTCTCTTTTCAAAAGGTGAAAGGAATACTCTCGGACCTGGGGTATGAGGATGGAACGATGAAAGCCAAAGCGGATGAACTACGGTTGAATTCTCAAACGATTTCTGTTATTAAACGACCAGTGCTGCTTCAACCGGCTTTAAAGGTACGCTGCGAACAGGTAAGTTTTGGTGCCATTCAGGCTTCACCCGGATCGATACAAGTGCCGTGGATACGTGCGAATGATCCAGGCATTAAAGTGCCAGGGAAAGCAGTGCTTTTTTCAGACAGTGTGCGCCTGGATAGGTTTTCTTTGTCGCATGGCAAGGTATCGGTGGAACGCGTGGCACTGTTTCATAATGTGTTGCATCTACTTAAAAGGGGGCAAGGCGCCGGCATGCCCGATTGGCAGCGGATATTGGATGCTACTCAGCTTGGTCCTGTGCAACAATTGTACTTTGACTCCTTAGCGGTGCAGGATGCAAACACCCGGACTTGGTTTTGGATCAACGGGCTACAGGCAAAGAGAGATAACCAGCATTTGCAGATTGGCTTGCATCGACTTCGCACTACCCTTAATTCCATGCGCATTCAAGTGGATACTTTTTTACTAAGCAAGCATAAGGGAACCGTGCAGGGCTTTTCAGTAAAGCCGGAGAGCGCATTTGATCTTCGCAAGGATAGTTTGGATTATTTAGCATTGCATGCTTCCGACATAACTCTGGCGAACGATCGTTTGTATTCCAGTGCTGGAATTAAATTCTTGAAAATAGGGAATGCTGAAATTGATGTTCGTAAGAATAAAATTCTGGAGCCAGTGCACGCTTCTGTCAAGCCCTATTTACTGGATTCGATGTTCCGCCCATTGGCAAGGCTAGGGGTGGAGGAAATAGATATGCAGCGATCGCAAGTTTCGTATCAGGAATATTCAGACACCAGCTCATTGCCTTTGCACGCGCAGGTCACAGACCTGCAATGGATTTTGCATTCGCCTGCTTCTGATGGCTTGATGGAATTGAAGGGTGGAGGTAAATTGTTTAACAAGGAAGTTTTCAATCTGAGGTATCAATCCTTGGACTCTGTGAATTTTGGGCTGAATATATATGCTAGTCAATTTCAATTGCAATCGCTCAATTACCTGCATATCCCTCGGTTACCCTTAGCAATAAAATCCGGATGGGTAAAGGATTTACAGTATCAATTAAACGGAAATGGCGATTCGGCCAGGGCTCAGGTGCAACTAAAATTTCAGAAGTTGCGTGTCAGGAATGCCGATAGTACCGCTACAAGAAGGCGTGCGTTGCCGGCACTTGTCAATGTTTATTTACGTGTTCGACGAAAAAACCTACAGGGAGAGGTAGTAGTTTCGCGGGATAAACGCCGGTCTGTGGTTTCGTATTGGTTGGCAGGAATGAAGAAGGGGATTCTCTCCGGCGATACCTTGGCAAAATTAATAATGAGAAAAGTTTCTAAGAGGCAGAAAGTAAAAAGCTCCTCCTAGGTTATTTTTTTGGTCGACTTTCTTCGTCGGATTTGAAAGTGCGTTTTTTTCTTCATTAAATGTTTGCGTTGTTTTTTACCCCGGATCATGTTGAGCGATTCGCGTAAGGTAAGGTAATCCGACAGCATAAAAATCAATGTAACAAACGATACAATGGCCTCCAGCATTACCAGTGCCTCTGCAGGAATACTTACCGGCACTACATTGGCGACCCCCATATTGGTAAACAATAATAAACTCAGGTAGAAAAGTTTAAAGTATTGTTGCAGGGGAGTATAGGCAGTTTCAAGGCCGGAAAAAGAGCCAGGGTTTAATTGGAAAATCCAGAAATAATCTATAGAAAAAGTAAATACCACCAAAAAAATATTGATGGCGATAAATCCTAAGAAGGTATGGTAGGGTACTGACTGATGAGAAATATTAACGATGCTTCGAAAACATCGCAACATAATAAAACCGACTTTTATCAGGCAAGCCAGAAAGATGAAACCGATATTGAGCCAATCGAATGGTGTGAAACGCAGCATAAGCCATTCTGATATCGATACTCCAACGATGATCAATACGGCAATGCCATAGAGCTGGTATTTGCCTGGTATGTTGCGTGCTACCTGCATACTACGATCAGGAAAGGTGGAAGAATGAAACTAAGTCGTAGCCGTTTATGTGCATAGACTTGGTTTTTGTTGTATTGTTTAATAACAATAATAAGTAAAGTTTTAAGCAATTCACGCCATTTTTTATATTTTTGAAGACTGTATGGAAAAAAGTATCAAAGTGTTTGCTCCGGCAACGGTGGCCAATGTTACCTGCGGTTTCGACGTGTTGGGATTTGCGGTCAATAGTCCAGGGGATGAGGTGATCATCCGCAAGCGTAATAAACCTGGAATTTTGATTACTAAAATCACCGGAGACGAGGGGAAACTCACCAAGAATCCGGAAGAAAATACGGTAAGTGTTTCCATATTGAAAATGTTGGATAAATTAGATTCCCAACAAGGTTTTGAAATAGAGCTACACAAGAAAATGCCTTTGGGATCGGGTTTAGGATCCAGCTCAGCCAGCACCGTAGCGGGTGTATTTGCTGCGAATGAATTATTGGGCCAACCATTTAAGCAGCAGGAGTTACTTCCATTTGCGATGGAAGGGGAACGTGTGGCATGTGGTTCTGCCCACGCCGACAATGTGGCGCCGGCTTTGTTAGGCGGTTTTGTGGTGGTTCGAAGTTATACTCCCTTAGACGTAGTTAAGATTCCTACTCCCCCCAAATTATTTGCCAGCATCATACACCCACATATTGAAGTGCGCACCAAAGACGCTCGAAGTGTATTGCGTAAAGATTTGTCTTTGCACGATGCGATAAAGCAGTGGGGCAATGTAGCCGGACTTGTTTCTGGATTGTTGTTGTCGGATTATTCCCTGATCGGGCGTTCTATGCACGATGTTGTTGCGGAGCCTTATCGTTCGGCTCTCATACCAGGTTATTACGAAGTAAAACAAAGTGCGCTTGATGCAGGGGCTCTGGGGGCTGGTATATCGGGCTCTGGTCCTTCCGTTTTTGCTCTCAGCGATTCGGAAAAAACAGCCAACAAAGTTGCCCAGGCAATGTCCAAGGCATTTCACGAGTTGGACATTGATAACGATATTTTCGTTTCCAAAATAAATGAAAAAGGCCCGGTAATTTTGTAATGCTTCGTATCGGATTCTTCTACTTTATTATCCAGTAAATTTTCTTTAAGCCTTTCAGCGCGCGCGTTCACCTTAGGAACAGCTCTGCGTGTATGCGTGTGAACCAGCGATGGGGTAGGACTGATGGAGTAGGTAAAGAATGCAAGTTCGGAAGGGTAATAGTTTATCTAGAAAGAGAAAGAAATAAAAAAAGCCGGAGAATTTCCGGCTTCTATAAAAAATAAGGTAAAATTAAAAATTATCATCCCAACTTGAGTCTTCGATGTCTTCGTCATCCATAAACTCATCGTCTTCGATATCATCTTCAAAATCTTCGTCTATTTCTTCTTCTTCCCAATTAGACTCATCGTCGAAATCTTCGCCAGCTTCGTCCCATTCTTCGGTAGCGTCTTCGTCGTAGCCCATATCATCGTCATCGTCCTCCTCATCTTCGTCCTCGTCCTCAAAATCTTCATCGTCGAAGTCTTCATCGTCTTCCTCTTCCTTTTCATCTTCAACTTTTGATTTACCGCCTCTTGGCATCATCGAAATGCCGCTATCCATCAGTGAAAGACCTGCTTCAGTTGATGTTTCCTGATCCAGAAGAATGTCAGAATTGTGTTTCATAGGGGTTGTCTGTGTGACTGCTTTTACTGTTTTAAATTTGCCCTAAATAAGGAGATTTTATAGAATTTTAAAAAACTCGGTAAAAATATTTTTTCAATTATTTTCCCTTGTACTTTCGGATTATTTCTTAGTGTTAAATTCTGCCAAAACCGTGATTCCACCTTTGGAAACTTGGTTGAGCTGTACCTTTACCTCTACATCGGTCGGCAAGTATACATCTACCCTGGATCCAAATTTTATAAATCCGTATTCGCCCCCCTGAGAAAGGGTTTGACCTTCACGCACATACCATTTTATGCGTTTGGCCAATGCTCCCGCAATTTGACGCACCAATACGGGGCCATGTTGAGGATGTTCTACCACCATGGTAGTACGTTCATTTTCGGTACTAGCTTTAGGATGCCAGGCTACCAGGTATTTTCCAGGGTGATATTTAAAATACTTCACGAATCCTTCTATCGGGCTCCTGTTTACATGCACGTTTACCGGCGACATAAATATGGATATTTGCTTGCGTTTTCCTTGGAAATACTCAGGTTCTTCCACGTCTTCTATAACCACTATTTTGCCATCAGCAGGAGCAATGACCTGATTGGGTTGTATGTTGATTTTTCTAAAGGGATGACGAAAAAATTGAAGTATAAGCAAATAAAATACGATACTGACGCCAAGCACTAGGTATTGCACAAATGTTTGCTGCGGAGCATAATAGCGTACTAATCCATTAATAACGATCAGTGCCACCAATAACACCACCAGCAAGGTTCTTCCTTCTTTATGTATGGTCATGTTGTTGAATTATTAATTATTCAAACCTACTTTAAAATTATCAGATATCAAAAATGCTTAGGCCAGCACTACCAAATGCAAGTAGGCGGCGCAAGGCGGAGCACAGAAGAAAAGTCCATCAAAACGATCCAGAAATCCTCCATGTCCAGGGATGAGCGATCCGGAGTCTTTGCTGTCTAAACTTCGTTTAAGTTGAGATTCTACCAAATCTCCAAGACTACCGAATACGACTACCAGCATGGAGAGTGCTGCCCAATGTGGCCACGAAAACAATACAGTGTATTGAGCCAGTCCCCAGGCCACTACCTGGCTCAGCACTAAACCTCCCAAGCTACCTTCCCAGGTTTTTTTGGGTGAAATTCGTTCGTAAAGTTTATGTTTCCCCAAAAATCTTCCTGCAAAATATCCACCGGTATCGTTGGCCCATAACAAGAGCAGCACCCCCAGTATAGCCTCGTAGTGATAGATTTTGTCAAAGTGGGAAATAAAATGAAGACACGTTAAAGGGAAGGCCAGATATACGAGGTTTAAAATAGCATAGGCATTTTGCTCGAATGGTTTGGGTGCTTGCTGAAATAGTTCGAATAGAAAAATAAACAAGGTGATGACAGGCACTATGAGCAGCACGCTGACAGGCACTAGTTGCAACCAGCAAGCATAGGTGCCAGCGTACAAGGCCAAAGAGGCGAGCATGGTAAGTGCGAGACGATTGGGGATGCCTGATTTTTTTAAAAGCTGATGCAGCTCCCATTGAGATAACAACAGAATTAAAGCCCATAGTAGGAAATAGCTAACACTGTTTATCATGATTCCTGCAATCATGATGGCACCGCCGATTATAGCGGTGAGTAGACGAGTTTGTAAGTTCGACATGAACGGAGTTTAAATGGAAGTTTCTTATGAAGCATCATTGGATTGGTCCGGCAAGGCCATGCACTGATTGTGCAGACGCCACATGCGCATCAATAGTAGCACAGCGAAAAATATACTTGCCATTACCAGGGGAACAGGAAGTGGAGATGACTCTAGTTGTTCCGGAGAAGTTGAAATGTATCCTTTCTGAAAAGAGTAATAAGAAAGCAACGCAATCAAATTGTTCAGGCAGTGTGCCGCCACAGAAATCCAGATGTTTCCAGAAAACCAATACATATACCCCAATAATATTCCCAAATACCACCTTGCCAGCAAACCGGTAAATTGCAAATGTATACTACTGAAAATAAATGCCGACAATAGTATGGCCAGGTGAATATTGAGTTTACTGGCAAAAGCATTTTGCAAAAATCCTCTGAAAATAAATTCTTCGGCAATGCCGGTCAAAACAGCGATTACGACAATAGAAAAGATAAGCTCTCCGGTGGTTTCAAAATGTAGAAGTTGACGGTACAGATCTTCCATTTTACCTTCCCAGCTTTCCAAGGTTTGTTTTATGCCATCGGAAGAGTGCAGCCAGGCTTTGTTCCAGGCGCCCAATGCGGCTACCGCAGGAATTGAGCTGAGCAGTAGGGCTATGCCTAATAACAAAAAAAGCCATACTTGTTTGCCGGAAGGACTCATAATGATCTTCAACAGCTCTGGTTGTCTTTTGGAAAGGTACCAATAGGGAATAAGCACCAAACCTAACAGGGAGGCAATAAATTGGGAACTTAAAAATAAATATTTTACCAGGTGGGGGAAGTTGGAGGAAGAAAGCTGGCCATTTTCGTTCACTCTAAGGTTCAGGGCCGACATGCTGATCGCCCCTATGGCTTGCCAGACCACCAAAAAGCCGATAAGCACCAATAGATGTCCGGCCAACGATTTAAATACGGAAGGATTATTGGATTTCATGCAGCAAGAATATTGACGCTAAGCCGGAAGTGGCGGAAGGATAAAGGGTAGTGTTCACGCTTTTTTTTGTGTAACTTTGAGCCAATACATTACTCATCTCTGAGCGGTGCATGAAATCAAAAAACACCACACAGTTCATTCATGAACGTATTGAAATACTCGTGTAAATATCGTGAAATCTGCCGGAGTGACAAAAATTAAAATGGAATATGAAAATCGGATCGATAGAGTTGGGTGAGTTTCCATTGTTGCTGGCTCCTATGGAGGATGTCAGCGATCCTCCTTTTCGGTATGTTTGTAAAAAGAACGGAGCCGATCTCATGTATACGGAGTTTATTGCGGCAGAAGGCTTGATTCGTCATGCGGATAAGAGTGTACAGAAGTTGGATATTTACGATTACGAGCGCCCTATTGGAATTCAGATTTTTGGCGAGAATATCGAAAGCATGCGAGAGGCAGCAGCCATTGCCGAAGCAGCCGGTCCTGAATTGGTAGATATCAACTATGGCTGTCCGGTAAAAAAAGTGGCCTGTAAAGGTGCTGGAGCCGGCATCCTGTTGGATCTGCCTAAAATGCAGAAGATGACGGCCGAAATAGTTAAACGATGCTCTGTTCCGGTAACTGTAAAAACCAGACTAGGTTGGGATGAGCAGAATATAAAAATATTGGAAGTGGTAGAGCGTCTCCAGGACGTAGGCGTACAAGCCATTACCATCCACGCGCGCACCCGCTATCAGATGTACAAAGGAGAGGCCGACTGGACCTGGATTGCCAAAGTCAAAGAAATGCCACAACTCCGTATCCCTGTTTTCGGAAATGGGGATATTGATTCTCCTGAAAAAGCCATGGAATATAAGCGAAAATACGGACCGGATGGGATCATGATTGGTCGCGCCGCCATCGGCTATCCATGGATTTTTAAAGAAATAAAACACTACATGCAAACCGGTGAACACCTACTCAAACCTGATATTGCTGAGCGTGTGGAAGTGTGTAAACAACACTTGTTAAAATCGGTAGAATGGAAAGGTGGAAAAACGGGCATCTTCGAAATGCGGCCTCATTATACCAATTATTTCAAAGGAATTCCTGATTTTAAACCTTATCGCCAGCGGTTGGTAGAAGGTGAAAATGTGGAACTGGTATGTGATACCTTGGATGAAATCGCAGACAGATTTAAAGAAATTGTTTTCTAAAACCGGTAAAGGGAGTCGCCACTATTGCACTTAGCGCACTACACTCACAACGCCTCGTTTCTGAATGGATTCCCCTTTGTTGGACGTGGCTTTCACTAAATACGAGTACGTGTCTGTCGGGACTGGACTTCCCTGGAAGGTTCCATCCCAACCTTTATCTGTGGCATCTTCCGATACGTAAATAACCTCGCCCCATTTATTGAATATTTGAATGCTGGAATTCGCAATGTATTTGCCTTTTGCAAGCAATACATCGTTTATCCCATCGCCGTTAGGGGTAAATGTATTGGGCATAGTTAGTTTGGGCGTTAAATCCACGGTGGCAACATTGGAGTAAGAAATCATATTTTCGGAACCATTGGGAACCGCTTTGACCCGGTAGGTAAAATAAGAATAGGCCGGATCGAGAATTTCTGAATACGAAGTGGCGAGTCCCATCGGATAGGAAGTGCGTAAACTTCCATCTTCGTTTAAAACTTCCAGTTCGTAATGCGATAAGCCAGAAGCGCTGTACCCAGTATAGGGGCTCCAGGAGAGATCGACAGCTTCATTGTTCTTAACCAGCGTCAAGGACGTTGGACAGGTAGAATTGGAGATCAAAGAATTATTACCGCATGGGTCAGAATAACTCAGCTGGTAACAAATTCCTTCTTCCCGTGTAACATAATTAATGGATGAGCCTCCCAGCGTTTTTACACCATTGTTGCTTCCACTGGTGAGCAGGGTATAGGTGTCTACTTCGTCTGCGGGTAAATCCCAGCGCACAACGACATTTCCATTTTCATAACCTGAATTGATTTTAACCGCAGGAAGCGTGGTAATGAAAATAGAATTGGTGGTAACTGAAGTGGAGTGTGACTTTACCGGTAATCCCGAGGTTGTATTATTTACAGGGTATATCCCTGTAACTTTGTAAACGGCGAATAAATTGCAGCTGATATCATAATCAATAAAAGGCGAAGTCGCATTGGTGGCAATGATACCCGCCGATCGTTCAATGGTAAAAGAACTGAAATTGCCATTCGTTTTCCAATCGATAATGTTCTGCCCATTAACGGAGCTTACATTGATGATGATATTATTTAAATCAACACCAGGCGACTCACTATTGTTACACATATCAATGTTGTTGATTCGGTAGGTGAGTAAGCCACTAAAAGTATTTTGTCCTCCTTGAAATCCGCTGACAGTGGTTCCATTATTCTGGCTGTAAATCGTGTCCAGGGGGACAAAAACTCCATTATTAACTTTTCTTAATATTTGATAGTAACGGTCTTTGAGTGTGTGATAGCTAAAGGAAACATGGCCGGAAGTAGCTTGAATATTTACGGCAAAATCAATCAGGTCTGGGGCCTGAAGGGTAGTGATGGGGCTTACTTGTTTGGAGCCGGAAGCTCCTTCACATCCGTCGCTGTAAAATCCTTTTACGGATACAGTGCGCGTGCTTAGATCCGTATAGGAGTGCAAGTGATTGCCAGCCGTTAGCGTTTGTGTGGCACTGCCATCGCCATAGTTTACTTCAAACAGGTCATACAAGGTATCCGTGATGGCAAGACGAACTTGCTGACCTGCACAGGCACTAACGTCAAACAAAGGGGTATGCTTGGAGTTTACGCGAATGGTGACCGGCAGGGAGGTGATGGTATTAGGATTGCCTTGCACGCGCTGCACAATCTGATAGGTGCCGGGGGTGTTGTAGGTAAAGGTACTATTGCTCACGAAATTATTCGGATTTCGTGCATAATCGTAATTATAAATAATCGGAGGTAGGGATGAACAATCGGTGATGGTAACGGTAAAGGGAGCACAACCTTCGTATCGGTCTACCATAAAGCAGGTTTGAGCCCAAAGTCCCTGATGCAGAAGGGCCAAGTACAAACAGCCCAGCAAGCACCTTACCTTATTGTTTAATCCTGGCAATGAATTCATCAAGAGTACAACGATCTTGTTTACCATCTAGCATATTTTTTACAGTAAGATTTCCACTGGCCATTTCATCGGAACCAATGACCAATACCCACTTGGCTTTTTTACGGTCGGCGTATTCAAACTGTTTTTTGATTTTAGCCTTATCCGGGTACATTTCCGTATGTATACCTTCCCGGCGCAATTGGTAAAGCAGTGACAAGGCAAAATTTTTCTGATCTTCGTCAAACCAGCCGATCATAACCTCTATTCCGCCCAATGCTGAATCTGGAAACTCATTTAACTTTTCTAAAACATCGTATATGCGGTCTATTCCGAATGAAATACCCACACCCGATAAGCCGGGCACTCCGAAAAGTCCGGTAAGGTTGTCGTAACGTCCGCCTCCGGAGATGCTTCCGATGCTAACATCCAGTGCCTTTACCTCCATAATAGCACCTGTATAATAGGAAAGTCCACGGGCTAATGTTAAATCCAGCACCAAATTGGGCGTACAGCCCATAGCAGATACTAGTTGAAAAACAGTCTCCAGTTCTTCCAGCCCTTTTTTTCCTACTTCTGAACCCGCCAGAAACGTATTCAAAAATTGCAAGGTCTCTTCATTGCTTCCCTGAAATGTAAGTAGGGGTTGCAAAGCCAATATGGAGGCATCGGAGAAGCCTCTTTCCAAGAGTTCTTTTTCAACCCCTTCTTTGCCAATTTTATCAAGTTTGTCAATGGCTACGCAAAAGTCAGCTTCCTTTCCTGGAGCGCCTATTTTTTCCGACAAACCAGTCAATATTTTCCGGTTGTTGATTTTAAGTTCATACCGGATATGGAGCCGGTTCATTACCTCATTGACTAAAGCGATAAGCTCTGCTTCACAAACCAACGAATCGGTTCCAACCACATCGGCATCGCATTGATAAAATTCACGATAACGCCCAAACTGAGGGTTGTCTCCCCGCCAAACAGGCTGAATCTGGTAACGGCGGAATGGCAGGTTTAATTCATTTTTATGAATGGCAACGTATCGGGCAAACGGTACCGTAAGATCGTAGCGCAGGGCCTTTTCACTGATCTTGGCAGCCACTTTACCCGGATGTTCCTGTAAATCGTTTGCTACCATTTTCTCCATGAAATTCCCGGAATTAAGGACTTTGAAAATTAGTTTGTCTCCTTCCTCGCCGTATTTTCCTGTCAACACTTCCAGCTTTTCCATGGCAGGAGTTTCTAAAGGCTGAAAGCCATAAGTTTGAAATACACTTCGGATGGTATCAAAAAGGTAGTTGCGGCGGCTCATCACCTCCGGTCCAAAATCTCGTGTTCCTCTGGGAATTCCCGGTTTATTCGACATGATGTATAATGAATATTTAGTAGATCCTGGTGCAACCTTATTAGGGTATAACCAGGATTCCTGAATCAGGAATTCAAAAGTAGCAATTAAACCGGCTTTTCTCAATAGAAGAATTTCTGAAGAGAAATTCCATCTGTTCTGCCGGGCTAGTATTTGCGTGAGGGATAGAAGTGGGGCGCCGCAGGCGCCGGAACGGATAGCCCGACCCCTATGGCGCCTTTAGCGCCATAGGGGGCACGCCCAAAATCTATTTGTATTACTTCATAGAAAGGTATGCCATGAATAAGTAGCTCCACTGCCAAGCCTTAGCAAGCTTAGGAGCAGGGTGTAATGAATGCATGATGAGTTAAATAATGTTTCTGAAAGGATATGATTTGATGGCAATAAAAAACATCCGCCATACTCATTTTGAAATTCCTCTTGAAAAGCCAGCAGAAGGGAGATTCATTTGTATTATTGCGCAATATTTTATTCAAAGCTATACTTTAGGAACTTTCTATAACTGCTTAAAAGTACAATATTCTTATTTGTTATTGATTAAGACATACTATTCTTCTTCTGCATCAAATTATTAGCCCATGAAAAAGATAGTACTTGTTTTATCTATGTTGTTGCTGGCAATGCACTTGCGGGCACAATACAAAAAGGTAGGTTATATGCCTTCCTGGTCTGGAGATGCTGCCGCCATACAATACAGCAAGCTCACACACATCAATTATTCCTTTGCAATTCCTAATTACGACGGTACATTAAAGCCATTGGAAAACATTGCAAAGTTAAGTTCCATTTTAAATCAGGCCCGCGCCAATGGGGTAAAAGTATTGGTCGCAGTGGGAGGCTGGAGTTACCAAGGAGCTTCACTGGATCCGGTGTTTGAAGGACTGGCTTCTACTCCAGCAGGGAGATCGGCTTTTGTTAATGCCTGCATCAACCTGGTTAATCAGTATGGATTAGATGGTATTGACCTGGATTGGGAATATCCTGATGCGGGTGTTTCTGCATCTAATTACGCAAGCCTCGTAAATGAATTGGCGAATGCACTGCACAGCAGAGGTAAACTGTTGACCGCAGCGATTCCCCATGCTGCTTATTTTGGCCCGGGATTTAGCAGTTCTATTTTTACTCAACTTGATTGGGTTAACCTGATGGCTTACGATGCCAATGATTTTCAGCATGCCACCATGCCATTTGCCATTGATGGATTAAATTATTGGTGTGGAACCCGTGGCCTGGCCAGAAGCAAGGCGGTACTAGGCGTGCCTGCATACGGCCGGCCTTCCTGGGAATCGTATGCAAGTTTATTGGCGCGTGGGGCGAACCCGGAGTCGGATGTATTTGGAAACGTCGGATACAATGGATTAGCAACCATTCGTCAAAAGTCACAGTATGTAAAAGATAATGGATATGGAGGAATCATGATGTGGGAGCTTTCTCAGGATGTTTCCAATCAGTATTCACTTATTTCTGCGATTCATACGGTGTTGGGAAGCGGCTCTCCTCCTCCTTTGCCGCAAGAGCCATTTAGCGGTGTTATTAATTTGCCCGGAAGAATTGAAGCGGAGAATTTTGATAAGGGTGGACAGCAAGTGGCGTTCAACGATGTGAGTTCAGCCAATGAGGGCGGGCAGTACCGCACGGATGCGGTGGATGTGGAAGCTTGTGCTGAAGGTGGATACAACGTAGGATGGATAGCGGCTGGGGAATGGTTGGAATATACGGTAAATGTGAATGTTGCGGCTACCTATACCCTGGCAGCTCGCGTGGCATCTACCAGCGCTAACAATTCGTTTTACCTGGAACTGAGTGGGCAACGTGTCTCCGGCACCTTTGTGGTTCCTAATACCGGTGGCTGGCAAAACTGGACGACTGTTTCCTTTCAAGCTCATTTACCAGCCGGGCAGAAGGTGTTGCGATTGGTGATGGCACAAGGGAATTTTAATCTGAATTATTTACAGGTTTCAGCCATCAACAATAATCCGAACCAGGCACCAGTAGTATCATTGACCGGTCCTGCCAACGGTGCCAGCATCCTGGTTGGATCATCCTTGAGCATCAATGCCAATGCCAGCGATGCCGACGGGCAAGTGCAACGTGTGGAATTTTGGGCCAATGGAGTAAAGCTTGGTGAGGATGTAAGTGCTCCTTATAGTTTTACATGGACTCCAACCACCGCAGGAACCTATTCAGTAAGTGCCAGGGCTATTGACAATGCTGGTGCTACCGCTACCTCAGCCACGCATCAAATAACAGTTTCTTCTGTCAATAGTGGCTGCAGTGTGTCTGCCTGGAATGCTTCCGCAGTGTATTGGCAAGGCAATAGAGTTTCGTTGAATGGTGTAGTCTACGAAGCGAAGTGGTGGACTCAGAATCAAAGTCCAGCCTTGTTTTCAGGCACCTGGGACGTTTGGAAAAGAATAGGCCCCTGTTCTTCGAAGACATTGCAAGACGAAGAGATCCTTTCCCAACAGTTTGAATCACTGATGCAGGCAAGTCCTAATCCTACCGATGGAATTCTGAACCTTCGAGTGGATTTAGCCCCTGGTCAGCATCAGTTCGAAGTTCGAAATTCTTTATACGACCTTATGCAAGAGCGTACAGTGGAAGGAGGATGGTGGGAATCAGAGGTTGATTTAAGCCCTTACTCAAGTGGTGTTTACTGGTTGGTATGGCGCTCTGGGTCTGGAACCAAATATATTAAAGTGGTGAAACAATAGAAGCCAGGAGCTAACGTGGCCGAAGTACTGCTGGTAGAACAGCGTCCTTTCGGCATTAATAAGAAGGCCTGCCCAAAGCAGGCCTTCTTATTAATATTTTTTGTGAATTGTTATTTGGATTGAAATTCACGAGGTGTAATAATGTACTCGGGCAAGGATTTGAAATATTCGTAGGTGATGGCCAATCCATCTTTACGAGATACCCTAGGTTCCCAATTCAGGATTTCTTTGGCTTTGCTGATATCCGGACGACGTTGTTTCGGATCGTCTTGCGGCAGTGGTTTGAAGACGATTTTTTGTTGTGTCCCGGTAAGTTGAATAATTTCTTCTGCGAATTCTTTGATGGTTATTTCGGAAGGATTTCCAATGTTCACAGGAAGATCGTAATCGCTCATGAGCAAGCGGTAAATTCCTTCCACCAGATCATCAACAAAACAAAAGGAACGAGTTTGAGAACCGTCCCCAAAAACGGTGATATCCTCACCCCGTAAGGCTTGACCAATAAATGCTGGCAATGCGCGTCCATCGTTTAGGCGCATGCGTGGCCCATAGGTATTGAAGATACGTACAATTCTGGTTTCCACACCATGAAAGCGATTGTAAGCCATGGTCATGGCTTCCTGGAAGCGTTTGGCTTCGTCGTATACACCTCTTGGTCCGATCGGATTTACATGACCCCAATATTCTTCAGGCTGAGGGTGCACCTCCGGATCTCCATAGATTTCAGAGGTAGAAGCTACCAATATGCGTGCATTTTTTGCTTTGGCTAATCCCAAACAATTATGGGTTCCAAGCGATCCTACTTTCAATGTTTGGATCGGTATTTTAAGATAATCAATTGGACTTGCCGGTGACGCAAAATGGAGGATATAATCCAGGTTGCCTGGAACATGGATAAACTTAGAGACATCGTGGTGATAAAACTCAAAATTTTCCAGTTTGAATAAATGCTGAATGTTTCGAAGATCACCAGTGATCAGATTATCCATGGCGATTACATGATAATCTTCTTTAATAAAGCGATCACACAAATTAGAACCCAGAAATCCGGCTCCACCTGTTATTAAAATTCTTTTTCTGGTCATGAACAAAAGTAAAGTAAGGATGATTGGGTGATACCCAAGCTTTCGTTAAATTTTGATTTATGCAGTTACTGCAGGGCGACCAATGGATTCGTAATGATATCCAAGTTCTTTCATGTGAGATAAGTCATACAGATTTCTGCCATCAAAAATAACTTTGTTTTTCAAAAGAGAAGAAATTTTACCGAAATCCGGAAGTCGGAATTCATTCCATTCGGTCATAATAATGAGTGCGTCGGCACCAGCCAGGGCATCATAAGCCTTGCTGGTAAATTCTACTCGGTTTTGTACTACCTTTTTTACGTTGTTCATGGCTTCCGGATCGAAGGCCTTCACCTTGGCACCGGCTTTTAGTAATTCTTCAATCATTTCCAATGCAGGCGCTTCGCGAATATCGTCGGTATTGGGTTTGAAAGCCAACCCCCATAGGGCGAACGTTTTACCACTCAGGTCACCGAAATAACGTTTGATCTTAGGGAGCAATACCGTTTTCTGCTCGGCATTTACTTTCATTACCGCATTAAGAATTTTAAAATCAAACTGGTATTCCAAGGATGTTTTGGAAAGTGCTTTTACATCTTTAGGAAAACAGCTTCCGCCATATCCTGTTCCTGCGTAAAGAAATTTATTGCCAATTCTGGAGTCGGAACCAATACCGCGGCGTACTTTATCGATATCGGCGCCCAACTTTTCGGCGAGGTTGGCCACTTCATTCATAAAAGATATTTTCATTGCCAAAAATGCGTTGGCGGCATATTTGGTGAGTTCTGCGGATTTTTCATCCATTACGAAAATGGGATTTCCCTGGCGTACAAACGGAGCGTACAGCTTTTCCATCACCTTTTTAGCTTTTTCGCTACTGGTGCCGATTACCACGCGTTCCGGCTTCATGAAATCATCTACGGCAACCCCTTCGCGCAAGAACTCGGGATTTGACACCACATCAAATTCCACTTTGCAATGTTCTTCAATAGCAGCCCGTACTTTTTCACTGGTGCCCACAGGTACTGTACTTTTATCAACTACCACAACATACTGGTGTAAAATTTTACCCAACTCGCGGGCTACTCCCATGATATAGCTTAAATCGGCCGAGCCATCTTCCCCGGAAGGCGTAGGAAGTGCTAAGAAAATAATTTCAGCCCCGTAAACGCCATCTGCAAGGGAGGTAGTGAAAGTGAGTCTTCCCTCTTCAATATTCCGTTGGAAAAGATCTTCCAGGCCTGGTTCAAAAATAGGTATAATCCCATTTTGCATTTGCCGGACCTTTTCTTCGTTGATGTCAATACATACGACCGAATTTCCGGTTTCGGCAAAACATGTTCCGGTTACCAATCCAACATAACCAGTTCCAACTACAGCAATTTTCATTTGAAATTTTCGTGTATCAAAGGTGAATGAAGCCTTCAAAAAAGTAAGGCTTTATTGCCGTAAAAATAATCCTTTTGCCTCAAAAATCTAATTACTTTCGTAACTTTCCTGATAGGGCTTCGTTAGTGGAAAAGAGTACTTTTTTATGTTTTTTTATGGACTTTTCGTACAGTGAGAACCAGAAAATGGTGAGCCAGATGGTTCGGGATTTTGCCGATCGTCACATGCGTCCGCATGTAATGACCTGGGACGAGTCACAAGAGTTTCCGGTAGAGGTGTTTAAGAAGATGGGCGAGCTCGGACTGATGGGTGTTTTGGTGCCTGAGCAATACGGAGGTTCCGGATTTGGATACTTTGAGTACGTAACCGCCATTGAGGAATTGTCAAAAGTAGATCCATCTATTGGCCTTTCCATGGCAGCGCACAATTCCTTGTGTACAGGCCATATTCTGGCGTTCGGAACGGAAGAACAAAAACAAAAGTATTTACCCAAGCTGGCAACGGCCGAATGGATAGGAGCCTGGGGACTTACAGAACCCAACACAGGTTCTGATGCAGGCAATATGCGCACTGTAGCGGTGCAGGAGGGTGATTATTGGGTAATTAACGGTGCTAAAAATTTCATTACTCACGGCAAATCTTCTAATGTGTGCGTACTGATTGCCCGCACTTCAGAGCCTGGGGCACATCGTGGAGCTACCGCCTTTATTCTGGAAAAAGGAATTCCAGGCTTTACCCATGGCAGGAAAGAAAACAAGTTGGGTATGAGGGCCTCTGAAACCACCGAATTAATTTTAGAAAATGTTCGGGTACACAAAAGCCAGGTGTTGGGAGAAGTAGGAGACGGATTCGTACAATCCATGAAGGTGCTTGATGGAGGGCGCATTTCCATTGCAGCACTTTCCCTGGGTATTGCCGTGGGGGCTTATGAAGCCGCACTTGCCTACTCTCAAGAGAGGCAGCAATTCGGAAAGCCCATCAGCTCCTTTCAAGGAATTTCTTTTAAATTGGCCGACATGCTCACCGAAATTGAAGCCTCCCGTTGGCTTATATTTAATGCCGCCGATCGCAAAAATAAAGGACTCTCTGTTACCAAAGAATCAGCTATGGCTAAATTGTATGCCTCGGAAGTATGCGTAAAAGTAGCCAACGAAGCCTTGCAGGTGTTTGGCGGCTATGGTTACACCAAGGATTATCCCGCTGAAAAATTTTACAGGGATGCAAAACTCTGCACGATAGGGGAAGGTACTTCTGAAATTCAAAAAATCGTAATCGCTAAACAAACGTTTAAATAGAGATTGGATTCCTTAAAATACGCCTGTCCACCGAGTTTATTAAGGTTGACAGGCATTTTTTTGTGCGTTAAACATGCTTTCTTTTTGAATATTCCGTTAAAAAATTCAAACCATTACGATACATAAGCAAATCAACCAAGCCCTCATAACTAAAGTCTATGCCTTTTATTTTCGGCAACGGCATATTATACTCCATCATGGCAGACTGAAGTTCCCGTATGAGTCCTTCCTTCAATAGAGGAAAACAGGTGGCATCCTTACAACAATCGACGGCATTGATCAAACCATCAAAGTCAGATCCAATGCAAATATGCTCCCAAATAGATTCTTTTTTGATCGTTTTAGAGCCTAAAGAGACCAGGTGTACGATGTGGTTGCAGAGCAGTCGGAGATGCAGAGCAGGGTTAGGGATGTAATCACGTTCGTCGTCCCCGATAAAGACTTCTTCTTTTATTTCTTCATGATACCAATTGTTCATCCAGTTGTTGTCGGTGGTAAGAAAATTATCTTTTGTATAGAATAATGACACATCGTTGGCATGAATGAACTCTTTGGCGCTGACAGAAGCCCCGGCGCCTAAAATTCGCTGATCCAGAGTAATTCCTATCAAACCTCCTGAATTAACAATTTCAATAATATCTTCATCATATAAATTAAGGGAAGTAGGAAGGAAAAACGAATGGGCTAACTTTCCTGGTACCGGCTTGTAACGCAACTCAAAAATGCCACTGCTTCCGCACTGGATGCATTTTTCAATCTGTTGCTCAAGGCTATCCCAAGCCAATCCAGTAACACCGGTATGCGAAGCAAGCAATGGGAGTGAATCAATATTGTGTTCATTCATATATTGCCTTCGAAATTCATACAATTCTTTTCTGGAGCGCAGACTCATGTGCTTTACGTCAATTAGGGTGCGTAAGCCGTTTGCATCAGGACTAAGAATTGCCTCCAGGCATTTTTTTCCAAAAGGTGTTATGCCCAATTGCTGAGTATTCAACTGGTGGGTTCCGAATGGATAAAAGTTTTTTTTAGAAAAAATTTTCACTCCAAAGGCGTGATTGCAAACCGGACTTATGCTAATATGTGTAGGGGTAATGTATAGAATCGGATACTTGTTTCGAAGGGAGTGGATGTTTTGAATAATTTCATTTTCAGTCTTTTTGTCCAAATGAGAGTTCTGCTTGAAATCTACAGGAAAAAAGCTATGGATGCCCTCTACACTAAAGCAAATTTGTACAACATTCGAATCTTCTGCTTCAATTTCAAAATTTCGTAAAAGCCTTATGGATCCTGGTTGGTTGTCCTTCGTCAGGTTTGCAAGGATGGTGTCAATTTCTTTGTTCAATTGTTCCCAATACGGTTCCCAATCGTGGTTGCTAAAGTTAACGTTTTGTAGTTGAAGAATTCTGCTCTGGTCAATATAAGAGCACAATTTTGCCAATACCATCATCAGCCCCCTCTCTGCAATCGCGGTTTCTATTGAATGCAGGGCAATGCAGCATAAACGCACGTCTCCCTTAAGTAATTGATCAAAGTTGCTTTGAGAGTTTAAAATGGAACTCAATAAAAAATCTAATTTAACATGCATGTAATCCCAAGGACTCATTCGATTTTGTTGAAACGTGGTTTTCAAAGCTGTATGAGCATGCAAATCGAAAAAGGACATAAGTAGTATGGTTAGGTTAAATTAATGCTAAGGTTTTGCTTCACTAGTACCTCTTAGGTATTGAGTAAAGAAGGAAAGTGGAAGAATATTAAATTAAACGATCATTGTCAATACCAATCGGGAATTTGTTTTGCAAACGTGTGGTTTAGTGCACGGGTCAAAGGGAGCACGATACTTTTTTTTTAATTAATTATCTACGAAATCGTATCTTTGCATTTATGATGCTCGAGAAAATAAAAGAAATTCAGGAAGAGGTTGAAAAGTTTAGTGTTGATACCAAGGAGCAATTGGAAAACTTTCGCCTTTCATTTTTAAGTCGCAATGGTAAAGTGTCGGCGCTGTTTGATGATTTCAAACAAGTTGCCGGCGACCAGAAGCGTGCAGTAGGTCAAGAGTTGAATAAATTAAAGAAGTTAGCCGAAGAGAGATTTTCTACTTGGCAATCTTCCCTTGAAAATACTACACAGGATCAGAAATCAAGGCTAGATCTTAGTTTGCCGGTAGTGCCATTTACACTGGGTTCCCGACATCCTATTACTTTGGTGCGTGAGCGCATCATTCAGATTTTTGAGCGCATGGGTTTCAGTGTTTCTGAAGGTCCCGAAATTGAAGACGATTGGCATAATTTCTCTGCACTTAATTTCCCTCCGGATCACCCGGCTCGTGAAATGCAGGATACATTTTTTATTGAAAAAAATCCCGACATCACCCTGCGCACCCATACAAGTTCGGTGCAAGTACGAGTGATGGAAACGACCAAGCCTCCCATTCGAACGCTTTCTCCCGGCAGGGTATTTAGAAACGAGGCCATTTCAGCCCGGGCTCATTGCGTATTCCATCAGGTAGAAGGTATGTACATTGATAAAAACGTGAGTTTTGCGGATTTGAAAAATACCTTATATCACTTCGTGAAAGAAATGTTCGGCAAGGATACCAAAATCCGTTTCCGTCCTTCTTTTTTTCCATTCACAGAACCCAGTGCTGAAATTGATATTTCCTGCATTATTTGTAAAGGGAAAGGCTGCAGAATCTGCAAGCAAAGCGGTTGGGTGGAGATCGGAGGAGCAGGCATGATGCATCCCAATGTATTAGAGAATAGTAAAATTGATTCTTCAGTCTATTCTGGGTTTGCTTTTGGCATGGGACTCGAACGCATGTCTATGCTTAAATATCAAATTAATGATTTAAGATTGTTTACCGAAAACGATGTCCGCTTTTTGCGTCAGTTCACGGCAGCCGAGTAAACTCTTGGCCAATATGCGACATGCGGCACATAAAATACATGTGAGATTTAGGCATGTATTGGAAATGTAAAACATAAAAAAAACTCTTTGTCTAAAGAGTTTTTTTTTATGCATAAGTTTCGTCTAAATGGAAACGACCTATCTCCATGGGTATATATTTTTAAGTGAGGTCAAATTAATAGGGCGTGCAGTCCAGAATGCGGCCATAGGCCTGAGCAGAGAAGGGCTTTTCAAGATAGCCGATAACATTCGAAAAACGTTTTGATTTTTTCTTGTCTTCAATATTGTTAGAAGAAGAATACATGATCACTTGAATTTTTGAAGCCAGATCGTATTCTTTCATCTTGGCTAAAAATTCAAATCCATTCATACCGGGCATATTGATGTCTAATAATATCATATCGGGCATGTCGTCTGGATGCTGTGATGCTTTTTCTAATATTTCAAACGCTTCAATGGGATTTGTATAAGAACTGATTCGATACCCTTCATCGAATTGATGTAATAATTTTTCAGTGACAAAATTATTCACCTGATCGTCGTCCACTACAAATATATGTTTGAATTTAGGTGTCATGCGGGTGATTCTTGTTGAGGTAACTGCGCAGCCTCTCTGGCCTGCTTTGTTAAACGCATCTCTGCCACCTAGAGTTATTGCGTTTTATATGAATAAATTACCTCAGATTACCAGTCATTTGTTTTAGGATGGAGTGGAAAGACTGGATTTTTTTTATTCGCAATAAATGCTTTATGACTGAGAATCATTTTTTTTACATGGTCCTGGGTGCTGCGTTTGTGCTTTTCCCATAACTTTTGATATCCTTTAAACTCTTTATCTTCCAACGGTTTAAGTTCACCGGTAGGGTGATACTTCAGATCACTGCGCTCTTGTTTGTAGTATTCAAAAATGAAATTCGAAAATACATAACGGTATCTATTTTCTTTAAACTCTATAGAAAAGTCATACCGGATGGTGCCGTGAGGTTGCATAAAAACACCTTCTTTGATGTAAACCATAAATTGGCCTTGGGTTTTGAACTTCGTAGAATCCTGTTGTATAGGAAATTTGGTATAACGTTCCTTCATCCATTGATTGGTCCAAGCAGTTAAACTATCGATACGGGAGGAATCTTTTTCTACTTGCACAAATACAATTTTGCCCGATTCGTCGGTAGGTAGATTCTGCGAAAATGAAGGTCTTAGGGAAAGAAGAGAAAGTAAAAATAAAAGGATAAACGAACTGCGCATAATGCCCCAATGATTTGCTGTATAACCCCAACAAGGTACGTGAAGTTTGTGTCAATCACAACAAGACATGGCCGATATTCCGGAATTGCCCGCTTGCTTTTGTAGTAGTCAGACAAGAGGACACAGGCTTTTTCATCTTCCACAAAAGTGAATTTTACCGGGATGCTCCAGCTTTATTTCCTAGGTATTTTAACCTGCAGGGGGGTACGCAAAATCACAACTTTCGTGAGATTATATGCGTAAATACGACAGTCTTTGCCTTAAGAATTTTTTTTACGGGCTAAACTTTTTATTATTGAAGCCTTTTGAAGAAGTGAAATAAACACCTATGACAAATAAAACAAATGCTCTGTTAGTGGAAGTAGCCTGGGAGGTATGCAATCAGGTAGGAGGTATTTACACGGTCATCCGCACCAAGGTTCCGGCAATTCAGGAGAAATGGGGGGATCAGTATGGTTTAATTGGTCCATATTTACATAGTAAATTACCGGCTGAATTTGAACCTCTGGACGACTACGATACACCCTTTGGCAGAGCGGTAGAGAAAATGCGTGAATGGGGAATGGAAGTGCATTACGGAACCTGGCTGGTTTCCGGACGTCCTCAGGTGATTTTATTAAATCCTTACAGCGTGTTCCATAAACTGGCCGAAATCAAGTACGCACTTTGGGAACATCATACCATATCTGCCAACGAAGGCGACCACTTGATGGATCAGGTGATGGCATTTGGACACATGGTGAAATGTTTCTTTGATGCCTTGGTTGAAACCTCTACCACACCTCGTCCGATAATCGGACACTTCCACGAATGGATGGCAGCTACCGCCATTCCGGAACTGCGCTTCGAAAATCAGAAAGTACAAATTGTATTCACCACACACGCCACCATACTTGGTCGTTACCTGGCCATGAACGACGAGCAGTTTTACGAACACCTGCCGTTTTTCGATTGGTTAAACGAAGCGAAAAATTTTAATATAGAAGCCACCGCTCGTATTGAACGGGCTGCCGCGCATGGGGCTCACGTGCTTACGACAGTGAGTGAAGTTACCGCCAGAGAGTGTGAATCCTTACTCGGAAGAAAACCCGATGTTATACTACCCAATGGCTTGAACATCGAGCGATTCACAGCCTTACACGAGTTTCAAAATTTACACAAAGAATACAAAGATAAAATTCATCAGTTTGTGATGGGGCATTTCTTCCAGAGTTATGCTTTTGATTTGGATAAAACGGTGTACTTCTTTACATCCGGCCGCTACGAATATCGCAACAAAGGATTTGATCTTACGCTCGAAGCCCTTGCTCGTCTCAATTACCGAATGAGAGCAGAAAACGTGGATACTACTGTAGTGATGTTTTTTATCACCAAACAACCGTATCAAAGCATTAATCCCGCTGTTCTCCATTCCAGGGCCCAGTTGGAAGAAATCCGGCGCACATGCGAGGAAATCACCAAAGGCGTTTCGGAAAAGTTCTTTTACTCCTCCGCTTCTTCTGGAAGTTTAAAAATTCCAGATTTAAACCAGTTTATTGATGATTACTGGAGTTTACGCTTGAGAAGAGAACTTCAAAGCTGGAAATCCAATTCCCTGCCAACGGTAGTTACCCATAATTTATATAACGACGGTAGTGATGAGATTTTAAATTTCCTTCGTACCTCTCATTTGGTAAATCATCGCGACGACAAGGTGAAAGTGGTGTACCATCCTGATTTTATTGCACCCAGCAACCCATTGTTCAACATGGAGTATGGCCAATTTGTAAGAGGCTGTCACCTGGGGGTATTCCCAAGCTATTACGAGCCATGGGGCTATACACCACTTGAATGTATTGCTAGTGGTGTACCTACGGTTACCAGTGATTTGGCTGGATTCGGCGACTATGTCATGCACACCATTCCAGAGCATGAGAAAAAAGGAATTTACGTAACAAACCGCCGCGGGAAATCCTATCACGAGTCTGCCCAACAGTTGTCGGATCAGCTGTTTGATTTTGTAAAGCTTTCCCGACGCGATCGCATTACCCAGCGGAATAAGGTAGAACGCACCTCCGTAGGTTTCGACTGGACTACTTTGTGCATTCACTATCAGCGAGCCTACGATATGGCCATGCGCTCTTACGTATAGCTAGCTGTGCATACACAAATAGTTTTTAAGTTTACAAAAGCCTGCTCCATGAGTGGGCTTTTGTAATAAAGTCAGCGTACATTCCCATCGAATCCAACTCCAACCTAAAGAAGCCGTATAAAAGTTTTGAAGAAAAAATGCTGAGGATTTATATAACAGCTATTCTGCTTCCCAAAACTGGTTATATGCCTCACTGGTAGTAGAAATGTGAAAATCCCTTTTTCAGTCGATGAATTCTATCTATCTTCACTTTGTAGTACAAAATTTTTACACGTTAAACCTTATTCTCATGGAACCATTCAGTATTATTTTTCTCGTATTCGCCGGTATGGTAGTTTTCTCTTGTTTTGTCACCATTCAACAAGGAACCGTGGCGGTAACTACGATTTTTGGGAAATACAACCGCATGCTTACGCCCGGTTTGAACTTCAAAATACCGTTGATTGAGCGCATACATAAAAGGATATCCATTCAGAACCGTTCCGCAGAAATGGAGTTTCAGGCTACTACTTCCGACCAGGCCAACGTATATTTTAAAGCGATGATGCTGTACACGGTATTGGATCAAAAGGAGAATACTATTAAAAATGTGGCATTCAAATTTATGGACGACAAGAGTTTGATGCAGGCCTTGATCCGTACCATTGAAGGAAATATCCGGAGCTTTGTTGCTACCAAGAAGCAAGCTGAAATCTTGTCCTTGCGCAATGAAATTACCAACGATGTAAAAAGCAATATGGACCACATCCTGGAAGATTGGGGATACCATTTGCTTGACTTGCAGATCAACGACATTACCTTCGATGATGCCATTATGAAATCCATGGCCCAGGTAGTGGCTTCCAGCAACCTTAAAGCCGCCGCTGAAAACGAAGGACAGGCATTGCTGATTACGAAGACCAAATCTGCGGAAGCCGAAGGAAATGCCATTAAAATCGGAGCAGAAGCAGAGCGCGAGGCGGCACGCCTGCGCGGACAAGGAGTGGCTTTGTTCCGTCAGGAAGTAGCCAAAGGTATGGCAGAAGCAGCCAAAGAGATGCAGGTGGCCAACCTCGATACTTCGGTGATTCTATTCTCCATGTGGACTGAAGCAATCAAGCACTTCTCCGAAAATGGGAAAGGAAATGTGATCTTCCTTGATGGTTCAACCGATGGCATGCAAAAAACCATGCAGCAAATGATGGCCATGATGAATCAGGATATGTATAAAAATCAAAAATAATCGGAATTCGGCGCGCCTAGTGGTCTATCCGATTGAATAGTCTATAGATAAAAATCCCGCTTCGGCGGGATTTTTTATTTCTCCGGAATATCAATAACTATTTGTGAGTGCTTGATTCTGAATGTATTCATGGAACATGAGCTTGGATTTTCCGCAGGCAAGGCAATTTTCGAAAGAAAATTTCAATTGTCTGAAATCCATTGCCCCGCTTTTTACCGTATGTTAAGAAAAATCAAATAAACGATATGGATACAGTGGTAAAAAACGAAACCCTCAGGGAAACCAATTGGAGTCAGATTTTTAGCCTGGCAGGATTAAACGCTGCCGTTGTAATCAGTTGGATTGCGTATCATAACTTTCAACCTCAGGTATTAAAAGGTTTTGGATTTCAGGAACTCAGTCTTTTTTTGGTCATCGCACAAGCCATTATTCTTACCATTATTCCTCCCATCGCCGGTTGGCTCGGCGATTATATGATACGCACCAATGGCAAGCGTTTTGTCGTATTCACCGTTGGTACCGGAGCCACTGCCATGATATTTATGGCCGTAGCTTCCATGCTGAAAATTGGTCCAAGCGATGCTGTAAAAACAGCATTGCCCCTTATGATCGTGTTGTGGTTGGTTTCGATGAATATCTTTCACTCTCCTGCCAATTCCATGCTCGATCATTTCGCACCTTCTAAAGATCTGCCTTTAGTGATGGCCGTGATTACCATGATCACCGAGTTGATTTATGCCTTAGAGCCCATCGTGATAGATTTGGTGAATTGGTTGGGCGGGACGGAAACCTTTATAACCGGTGGTGTTCTGTTAATTGTTACAGGATACTTTTTCCTGAAGTCTACCAAAGGAATGGAAATTAAGGCCGGACAGCGCGATCAGGAGAATATCGATCGAAACAATAACTTTTTAATGATCGTCCTGATAGGCTTAACATTTGGAATGATTACCGCATTTATCATGGAGATATTCCCCGACCTGCTCAAAACAAAATTGCCGGATTACAGCACCATGGCGTTCGGAGGAAATCATTTTTCTTCTATTATTCTTGCCATAGCCGCCATCCTTGCTATTCCACTGAGTTCATTAGTGAATAGATTGAGCGTAATAAAAGGCCTTACAATAGGATTGATGATGGCTGCCATTTGCATCGTTGGAATCTTACTGGTGCAGTCTCAGGTATTGATTATATTTTTGGTGTTCATGTTGTCTGTTGGATTTGGAATGGCTTCTGTTTCAGCCTTCCCCTATACCTTGCAGAATTTGAATCCTCGCAACCTAACGTTTGGGGCAGGTATTTTCTTTGGTGCAGTAGAACTCGCCAGTGGAGTGTTTGCCATCCTAAAAGAATTGGGGTATTCCTTTTTATAGATCTAATTTCTTGAAAGGAGAATTTCTGTTGAGAAATGCATTCAAGTATATTTTTTCTTCGCAAAGGTAATAGAAGAATTGTTTTGATTCTCTGAAAGGCCCTATTCATGGGCCTTTTGGCGTTTTTATAAAATAAAAAATCCCAGATTTCTCCGGGATCTTTTATTGCTGTTGCTACTTGATTTTCCTTTTGTAATTCAAATATACAAATTGTTATTGAATTTTTATCTCACTTACACCAAAAACATCTTTTCCTGGTATATCTATACTCACTTTGATGTAGTTTGTAATGGCTGCGGAGCTCAGTAAATTGTCTTTCGGGATGATTACCTGAAAGGGAAGTTGAATGACTTCCTTTTTAGCAAGCAGGTATTCATTAAAAGAAATAGAACCGACTTTGTCTTCTGATTCTGATTCTTTCTTTTTCTCAGGATGCACTTCTTTGCTAAGCACATACAAGTTGAACCGCTCAATGGACGTATCGTATTCTCCACCTGTAACCGTGATGGTACCTTTCACGCTTTCCATGACAGAGGCTTGTGTTTTTTGAAGTTTTACTTCAACCGTAGGAGCCCCTGAGCCTACCATACTTTTTAATGTATCAAGAAATCCCATAGTGAAACCTTGCAATTAATTGTTGGACAATAAAAAAACAGAAGCAGAACTTCTGTTTTTTCTATTCGTTTCATTGATGTTACGTACTTATTTGGACGCCGCCCACTTGCGGATTTCAGATCTGAACCACTCATCGGCTTCGCTAGTCCACTTGTAATTGGTGCGGATATACTCCATGGTATCTTTTTCTACGTCTGTGTAACTGTTGCCGTCTTTCACGGCATTCAACAGTTGTTCAGCGTCTTTTAAAGAAATTCTGCCATCTCCAGCACCTGCAATGGATTTGTCTGCCAGGTCTAACAGATCGCCGTCGTATTTTTTTCCGTTGATAGTTTTGTAGTAGCCCATAAAAATTGTTTTAAGGTTTATAAGTAATTCTAACTAAAATACATCTATTAAACAACTATATGTGTTCAATTTTTGGTATGATACGATTGCTTTACGGAATCGTTACAAGCGCTTTACAAGCTTGCAGGAATGGCCCCTTTCCAGATGCCTAAGGCAAGGCAAATCCATCCGGCAATAAAGAGCAATCCTCCCAATGGGGTAACAGCGCCCCATGTCTTTACCTGGGTAGCACACAAGATGTACAGGGAGCCAGAGAAAATGAAGATACCTCCCAGAAAACAAAGCCCGGCATAATGGAAGTATTTCTGGGAGAAAAGTTGAAGTAGAATTCCACAGGCCAAAAGCGCCAGGGTGTGATAGAACTGATATCGGACAGCCGTTTCAAAGGTTTCCAATCTTCCGGTATCTTTTAAAAACGGTGCCCAGGCATGTGCGCCGAACGCGCCTATACCAACACTAAGGCCACCCAATAAGGAGGCAGCCAAAAGGAAAAACTTTACCATTTCTATTTATTGTTTGAATTAACCATTGTCATTACTAAGAACAATCAGATAGTCGTTTTCGTTGAGCGAAATCATCATGTTTTTGTCGGGGTTCAGGATGGTTTCATAACTTCGTCCCAAAGGATTAGGTTTGGTTAGTATTTTTTTGTACCCCAATACCACCTCATGGTACTGAAAACCAGCCGAGACAAGGTCTCCAAAACGATATTCTCCCGCTTGTGCGAAGAAGTTTGAAAAAGGTTTCAGGTTTATTTCTGCACCTTCCTTCGCTAATAGGATGTCGTAAATTTTAATTAAAGAAGGCTGAACGACTAGTTGTGTAAGGAAAATAGAAATGAGACGATTACTAAGCAAAAAGTCACTCAGTCCCATGTGGTCAAACAGTTCCAGGTTAGAAGTATCCAATACCTCCGATACAATAAGCGGTTTAGGCCTGTCGGGATATTTATTCAAAATCCGTTTTACTTGCAACAACAGTTTGATGTTTTCGGAATCCACCACTTCTGTTTGGTCTGTATTCAGGAATGCGGTAAGCAACACAATCATATCGAAGGAGTGCAATTGCAAGGCCTCCAAGCGAGAGGTGCTCGTATTCTCTGTTTCAATAATTTCTACCGAGCAACGGGTATCGGCTTTTAACCGCTGAAATACCTCCTCTTCGGGTTCACATTTTTCTGTCAATAAAATCCGAATCTTCGATTCTGGACTAAGGTATTTGTCATATTCCCGGATAATGGATTCGCTGTCGGAGTTCCATCCAATAATCAAGATATTTCTTAATGTTGAAATACTTTTTCTGGAAACAGAAGGGAAGGTATTTATGGGGACGATGGGATCCGGCGCAAAACGATAATTCGAGTCATCGGAAAGAACCAGGATGATGTTGTCTTTCTCCTTCAATACCAATTGCGGAGGAGGATTCAATACTACTCCTTCCATGGAATTCTGGTAGCCCATAGGGATACCGTCAGGCAGGTGAAACACAATTTCACTGAATCGTTTGCCAGGAGCCGGATTGGGCATCATGTAAATTTCCGATCCTTCAAACGAAAACAATTGTTCGTATACGCCCACCAATCCGTTGAATATGGATGTTTGAACCAATAAACGTGAAAGTATAGTGGTGGTATCTACCAATAAGACATTATCGTGCATCAGGCTTTTTACAACTTCCCGGTTGGATTCATAATAGAGTTCAGGAACCACCGTAATGGATAAGCCTTTGTTGATCGCAATGGAAAGAGCATAGCAGATCTTGATTACATTGGTATCGGAAAGTTCTTTGGTTTCTTCATCTGAAAAATTTTCACATTGCGAAAGTACAATCACACCCCTGCATTGGTCCA
This sequence comes from Cytophagaceae bacterium, assembly GCA_025454925.1. GTDB lineage: Bacteria > Bacteroidota > Bacteroidia > Cytophagales > Cytophagaceae > JALONM01. Next base: position 27,502 of record JALONM010000005.1, on the reverse strand, counting down.
CCGATATGCGCTCCAGCATGGTGGGAGAGGTAGTGCGCCCACTTCGGGTAATAATTTTCAGGCGCTTCACATCTTTCAGTCCCAGCGCTATTTCCGTGTCGAGTTCTTCTTTAGGTTTTTCTGAAAGGATAACGACCGTAATTCGCTCAGTTTCGCTGGCAAGTGCAAATTCCTTCAGTATATCAATAAGTCTGGAATTAAAACCAATAATCAGAAAGTGATTTTTTTCGTGTACCACCGTAGTACCCTGACTGAACCGATAAAGCATTTGCTCCACGGCGGCGGTTATAATGGCTACCAGCAAGGAGAAAATTACAATGCCACACATGCCGGCAAGAATGGCGGTAATCTTAATCCAGAAAGGCATTTCAATAAAATTAGCCATGGTACCTGGATCTGTAACTTCCAGAAAGATGTGGTAGGCATTCGACCAAAAGTCTTCGGAAGGCAACTTCGTGTCGGGAATTATCCAAAGCAGCACATACCGCAGCAACAGCAATGCTGAAATAGTAATGGTTAAAACAATGGCAAGGGCATAGAACATGGAAAGGCCGCCACGACCGATGAAATGCTCAATTCTATACCACCACTTTTCACGGACTTGTTTGAAATTACTCATGACTGAATAAATTAGATAAGGCTTTGAACTAAAAAACACCATGACACCTGATTCATAGTGCCGGATAGGTTTTTGTTAAGTATAAGGAATCGGTGTATTTAAATAGTAATCTACGCAATACAAGGTCTACTTCAAAACGCTTTTATTGAAGTTTCGGCACTTAAGCGCGCACAGTCATTAATGTGCCAGAATTTGTTTCCGATGTGCATCGAGTTTAAGGAAAACAAACAAGATGATGGTAAACGAAATCATTGAAGAACCCCCATAACTGAAAAATGGGAGAGGAATACCAATAATAGGAAACAATCCTATCGTCATGCCGATGTTCACCATAAAATTAAAGAAGATGATAGCGGCTACGCAGTATCCATACATCCTGGCAAATTTATCTTTCTGTCGTTCCGCAATATTTACAATGCGCACCAGAAAGTAAGCGTAGAGACCTATCAGTAGCACACTGCCAAACCATCCATGCTCTTCACCGATGGTGCAGAAAATAAAATCCGTACTTTGTTCAGGAACAAAGTCAAACTTGGTTTGTGTACCATCCAGAAAACCTTTTCCAAAAAAACCTCCGGAACCGATGGCGATTTTAGATTGATTGATTTGGTAACCTTTACCTTTCAGATCGAGCGTAGAGTCGAAAAGCACCAATACCCGGTTGCGCTGGTGTGGTTTTAATACGTGGTAAATGATGAAATTAACACTGAAAACAAAGCCGATGGAAATTAAGCATATACCAAATCGAATCATAATGCCTCTCAAGGCTGTGCGAAATTTGAAACTGCTATTAAGCAATACCAGAATAACAATAGAAAGAAATGTAATTCCTAACAACACATAAATCATGGTAGTTACGCCCAGCAAAATGGTAAGGATAAACAATCCTACAAACCATACCCCAACAATAAGGAACCAACCCGAAAGCCCTTCTCTGTAAAGCACAAGCACAAAGGCGAGAAATGCTAAAGCCCCACCTGTTTCTTTCTGTAAAATAATAAGCATCATAGGGCAAAGGATCATGCCCCCTACAATGGCGATGGTGCCGCGATTCCATTTCAATTGTTTGTTGCTGAGAAAATTGGAAAGTGCCAGTGCCGTGGCAAATTTGGCAAACTCAGCAGGTTGAATTCTGAAATCGCCAATACCTATCCAGGATCTAGAACCATTTACTTCTGTACCAATCACAATAGTGGCAATCAATACCAATAGAAATATAAAATAAAATATATAAGAAAGCGTACTGAAAATCTTATAGTCGATGGCAAAAATGGAAATAATGGAGAAGAAGGCAACTGTAATCCAAAGCAGCTGCTTACCGGAATTAAGAGATAGGTCGAAAATGTTTTGATGTACCTCTGGATCCGGATTGTAAACTACTGCAAAAATATTCAGCCACCCGGCCGATACAAACAGCGCATACAAGCCAACCGTTACCCAGTCAATATTTCGCGATAAGCTCTCTTCTCTCATTTTTTGTAAATCTGTTTCATGCGTGAAATGAGGTCTTTCTCCTGCATCTGTTTCAGCATCCAACGCGACATTGGCGTGGTAGTAGTGTCTTTCAGGTATTGTTCAATCATAAGACTGGCTATAGGAGCAGCCGTTTCCGCCCCAAACCCCCCGTTTTCAACATATACAGCAATGGCAATCTTAGGATCTTCTTTCGGGGCAAATGCAATAAACACCGAGTGGTCGTCTCCATGCGGATTTTGGGCCGTACCTGTTTTGCCACATATGCTGATGCCTTTGATTTGTGCCCAAAAGGCAGTACCGTGCTCTACCACCATTTGCATCCCATCGACAATGACTGGGAAGTATCCGGAGTCGACCATGACAAATTTTTTATCCGAAAACTTCTTCAATACCCGGGCTTGTTTTCCTTCGCCGATTTGTTTGATCAAATGCGGGATGTAATAGTAGCCCTTGTTGGCCACAATGGCAGCGAGGTTGGCCATTTGCAAGGGAACAATTAAAAGCTCGCCCTGGCCAATATCAAGCGATCGAATGGTAGAATGCTTCCACGCCAGGTCTCCGTAAATGCGGTCGTAGTAAGCATTGGAAGGAAGGAATCCTGATTTTACATTGGGTAAATCGATAGGAAGCTTTTGGCCGAACCCAAAACTGGAGATGTGTTTTCTCCATTCATCAAAATTCATTTCCGAATCTTTGTATTTATTGGGATGCTTGTCTCGGTAAATCATGTTCCTGAAAACCGTTACGTAGTAAGGGTTACAGCTCCATTGGATGGATCCTTTCAAGTCCTGAGGTGAAGGGTGTGGGTGACATTTTACACCAACTGCCTCGGCATTGCATGGATAGGTAGAGGTAGGCCGAAGCAAACCAAATTGTTGCGCCACGAGGGCTTGTGCCACTTTAAAGATCGACCCCGGTGGATAGGTGGCCATAAGTGGCCTGTTGAATAAAGGCTTGAGCGGATTCTTTTGTAAGGTGTCGTAGTTCTTAGAAAAATAACGCCCTGTTAAATAGTTAGGGTCGTAGGAGGGGGCAGAAATAAAGGCCAGCACTTCACCCGTTTTAGGTTCCACGGCTACCACAGAACCCACCTTATTTCGCATCAGCATTTCTCCGTATTGCTGCAACGGAAGGTCAATGGTACATATCAGGTTTTCACCAGGCTCCGAAGCCACATCCATATTGCCATCCATGTACGATCCTTTTACGGCGCCATGTACATCAATCATAATGTGTTTTACCCCTTTTTTACCGCGCAAGTATTTTTCATAACTCGCTTCGATGCCGCTAATGCCCACCAAGTCGCCTTGCTCGTAGTATCCTTCTTCGTTTTGATTCTCTAATTGGTTTTTGGAAATTTCACCGATATACCCGAGCGCATTTGCCGCGCTGCTATGCGGATAGGAGCGAATGGTACGATCTACAATGTAAAATCCACTGGCCTCTTCGATCAACGTGGTCGTGCGTGAATAATCGGCAAGGGAAAGTTGTTTTAAAAAGGGGTAGGGTCGGTTGCGGTTATAACCAGGTTCGTGTTTGATTTTATAAATAATGTTTTTAAACTCTTCTATCGAAATGTTAAAACCCCGGCAAAAGGATGTGGTATCCGCAACTTTCATGTCACGCATTACCACCATCAAGTCAAATACTTGCTGGTTGATTACCAATAGCCGTCCATCCCGGTCCGAAATCGTACCACGATAAGGATAATCAATAATACGGCGGGTGGCATTTTTTTCAGCTTCAATACGATAGGAATCATCCAGCACCTGCAGGAAAAATAATCGCACGGCAAATAAAAATGCCATCAAAATAAATATGATCTGAATGACCAGCTTACGTTCGTCTTTCATCCTTCTCTCTTGATAAGGTATTGAAACATAATCAGGATACTCAGTGTAAAGAGACTGCTGAACACAGTCCGCAGTAAAATCTCCAGAAATTTACTAAAGTCCCAGGCCTCTAATAGGAAAAAATAAAAATGGTGAAGAAAAATAAGCAAGGCGGCATATTTAACAAACCACAATATGCCAAGGTAAGAGACCGAAATGACGGCAGCACCGTCGTAACCGCCGGCAGGTGTAAGCAAACGGATAACGCGCACGCGGAGAAAGGCCAGCATGACGCAGGCGGAGGCATTGATGCCCGGTGTGCTGTAAAATATATCCATCAATAAGCCCAGGCCAAAGCCCATCAACATGGCAACGTTTACCTTCGTATGGATAGGTAGTAATAATAAAAAAGATATGTAGATGAAACACGAGGCATAATTCAGCAGCAATACGTTTTTAAACAACGTCAATTGCAGTACTGTAAAGAGAAGAAAGTATAATATGATTTGAAGAATATTCCCTTGTTTCATGTTCTGATAATTCCGCTAATGGTTAATCTGTAATTTTCCCTTTATTGGCTTTGTTTTCCAGACTGTCGCGCTCTCCTTTGAGCTGATCTTCTACCAGGTACACATACGACATGGCCGTAAAGTCGGTAGCAAGGCGGGCCTGTATCAGGTACTTTTTACCATCGTCTACCACGTTCTTGATTTTTCCTACAATCATACCTTCCGGAAACATAGTATTGTAGCCGGAAGTAATTACCGTGTCACCTACGTATACCTTATGATGCTTGCCGATATAAAGAATGGAAGCTTCTGTAGGGTCAGGCCCTTCCCATTCCAGAATCCCATCGATGTTTCCCCGTTTTATTTTAATCGGGAAACGGGAATTTTCGTTCAGCAGCGAAGATACCAAAGAAAAGTTTCCAGTGCAGGATTTTACTCTTCCTGCCACTCCTCCACCCACCGATAGCACACCCGTACCGGGCTTGATGCCGTGGTTGCTTCCTTTGTCAATGGTAAAGTAGTTGGAAGAAAATTTATTAATGGAATTATTGATCACTTTGGCGGTGGTATACTTATATTGACTAAGATGGCTGGAATCCAGCTTGGCCTCCTGCATAAGCACTTGTTTCTGTTGCTGAATGGTGAGGAGTTGTCTTAACTTTTGGTTTTCTTCTGCCAGTTGCTGGTTGATGGAACTAAGACGGAAATAATCCACCACATTGCTTTGTGCCTGATTAATTTTGCCCGCAACGTAATGAGATGAATTGAAATACGAAGAAGTCTGGTATACATTAAGCGATACGATCAACCAGAAGCAAATAAATTGCAGGAGAAAGAAGAGCGATACATCGCGGTATTGATAAAAGAACTGAAGTAATCGAATCATGTGTTGCCGTAAAAGATCTCCGTAGTTTTCGAATAACTTTCCCGGACATCAGAGGAAAGAATTAAATTCAGGCAATTCAACGGTAAGCATTTGACGCCCGCTTAAAAATAGTTATTTGAATCAATTCTCCCAAACGAAATTCAAGAGTATCGCAATTATTGATCGTAAGAAGTAAAAAACGATTTGTTGTGTTTGAAAAGAAAGAGGAATACAGAAATAAAAAACCCTGACTTCGGCCAGGGTTTCACTAAGACTATTCAAAATGGATAAGGCTAAAGAAAAAGCAACATGAATGCGTATTCCTTACGACATCACCACCGCTTTGTAGCGTTCTACGCTTTTCAAGGCAGTGCCTGTACCCTTAACTACCGCCAAGAGTGGTTCTTCGGCAACATGTATAGGGAGTTTGGTTTTCATAGATAACCGTTTGTCGAGACCTCTCAACAAGGCTCCTCCGCCTGTTAGATGAATACCATTATCATAGATATCAGCAGAAAGTTCGGGCGGTGCAATTTCCAATGCTTTCAGCACCGCTTCTTCGATCTTAGAAACGGATTTGTCAAGCGCAAATGCGATTTCTGAATAAGAAACTTTAATCACTTTAGGGATACCGGTCATGAGGTCGCGGCCACGGATTTCGTAATCTTCAGGTGGATTGTCAAGCTCAGTGAGCGCAGAACCTACTTCAATCTTAATCTTTTCAGCAGAGCGTTCTCCGATCAACAGGTTGTGCTGACGACGCATGTAATCCAAAATATCTTTATTGAAAACGTCACCGGCTACCCGAATGGACTGGTCGCAAACAATACCACTCAATGCGATAAGCGCAATTTCGGTGGTTCCACCTCCGATGTCCACGATCATGGAACCTACGGGTTGTTCGATATCGATACCCAAACCAATGGCAGCGGCAATAGGTTCGTAAATCATGTATACTTCTTTGGCTCCTGCGTGCTCCGCTGAGTCTTTTACCGCACGTTTTTCAACCTCCGTAATACCTGAAGGAATACAAATCATCATGCGGTGCGATGAAGGACCAAACCATTTTTTGTTGGATCCATCCACCATTTTAATCAAACCACGAATCATGTGTTCGGCAGCGGTAAAGTCGGCGATCACACCGTCTTTCAGCGGACGAATGGTTTTGATGTTTTCATGGGTTTTTTCATGCATCTGCATAGCCTCGCGGCCCACGGCGATCACTTTGCCATTTATTTTATCCATGGCAATAATAGAGGGCTCGTCTACCACGATCTTGTCTTTGTGCATGATCAGGGTATTCGCGGTGCCCAGGTCAATGGCAATGTCGCTGGTGAAAAAATCAAATAATCCCATGGTATATAACTGCTTCGCTTTTAAGGTTTAATCAAAAATCTGAAAAAAAATCAGGATTCCAAATTCCTGAAATTATTAATGTTTAAAGTGACGGATACCAGTGAATGCCATGGCCATATTATTCTGGTCACAGAAATCAATGGAGTCCTGGTCTTTGATGCTTCCGCCGGGCTGCACTACAGCGCGGATACCAGCCTGGAAGGCAATGTCCACGCAATCGGGGAACGGGAAGAAGGCGTCCGAAGCCATTACTGCACCATCCAGGGAGAATCCGAAACTGGCCGCTTTTTCAATGGCTTGCTTCAGGGCATCTACACGAGAAGTTTGTCCAACCCCGCTGGAAAGTAACTGGCCTTCGCGGGCAAGGACGATCGTATTGGATTTGGTATGCTTTACAATTTTAGAGGCAAATACAAGGGCCTTCTTTTCTTCTTCCGTAGGCACGCGCTTGGTAACCGGATTCAGATCTTCCACGCGTTCGGTCTTCATGTCCTTGTCCTGCTCGATAACGCCATTCAACAAGGTCTTGAATAACTTGGTCGGCAAGTTTACGGGCTTACGGCGCAAAAGGATACGGTTTTTCTTTTCGCACAACAATTGAAGAGCCTCTTCTGAAAACGAAGGGGCAATCAACACTTCGAAGAATAACTTATGCAATTCACGGGCAGCATCGAGATCTACCTCAGCATTCGTAACCAGCACGCCACCGAAGGCGGAAACCGGATCACATTCCAAGGCATTCAGATACGCTTCTTTCACCGAAGTGGAAGTGGCAACGCCACACGCATTCGTGTGTTTAAGAATGGCAAACGTAGTTTCCCCTTCAAATTCATCAATAATACCAATGGCCGCATCAACGTCCACCAAATTGTTGTAGGAAAGTTCTTTTCCATTCAGTTTATCGAACATGCCATCCAGGTTACCATAGAAAACGCCGCTCTGGTGCGGGTTTTCACCGTAACGCAAAACCTGGAACTCCTGTATACTTTGTTTGAAATGACGGATTTCTTCGCCTGCGAAATAATTGAAAATAGCCGTGTCGTAATGCGACGTAGTGTCGAATGCCTGCGTGGCAAACAACCGGCGTTGGTTTAAGGAAGTAGAGCAATCGCGGGCTACGATGGATTCTAGTAAAGGATATTGCTTCTTGTCGGAAACAATCACTACATCTTTGAAGTTTTTAGCAGCAGCACGAATCAGGGATACGCCACCGATATCAACTTTCTCAATAATATCTTCTTCCGGAGCACCGGATGCTACCGTTTGTTCGAATGGATATAAATCCACAATCACCAAATCAATGGCTGGGATCTCATGGTGCGCTGCTTCGTTGAGGTCTTCTTGCAGGTGTCTGCGATGCAGGATGCCACCGAATACCTTAGGGTGCAAGGTTTTTACACGTCCTCCAAAGATCGAAGGATAACCAGTAAGGTTTTCAACTGCTTGAACTTTGATTCCAAGGTCTTCAATGAATTGTTGAGTTCCCCCGGTTGAATATATAACTACCCCGTTTTTGTCGAGTAATTTAACGAGCGAGTCCAGACCGTCTTTGTAGAAGACGGAAATCAATGCCGATTTAATTTTTTTGGATTCCATGATTTTATAAATGCCTGTATGGTGGCCTAAGGTGGCAAAAGTAAAGAAAAATCGAACCTAACCCAATAGCAAAAATAGGGCTCATGGGATTGTGGATAAATAGAAGGCGTAGATGAAAGGTTCAAAGGCCGCTGGCGGTTCCAGGGCCTTTGATTAAGAGTGCTTAGGGAATATAAACTTCCAGTAGTTTGGCATCACCTTCCAGGGCCCATTGTTTCAAGGCGGCAGGAATCAGGAAGCAATCGCCCATCGTGAAATTTTCTGTGGTAAAATCACCGCTGAGTTGCCCGCTTCCCTGTATGCAAACGTAAATGACCATGGAGTCTTTATGACTGAAATCCCTGGCCACTTTGCCTTGAAGCGGGAGCACAGAGGTAACAAAGAACGGACATTCCACAACAGGGCTTGACTCGTTTACTCGTTCGGTGTACTTGCTTTTATATTCCGGATATCCTTTGAAGTCAATGGCATCCAGCGCTTGCTCGGTATGAAGTTCACGCTTATTCCCTTTGTCGTCTTTGCGGTCGAAATCGTAAATGCGATAGGTAATATCGGAGCTCTGTTGGATCTCGGCCAATAGAATTCCCTTTCCTATGTAATGCACTCTGCCTGCAGGAAGAAAGAAAACATCTCCCGCCTGCACCGCTTCAAAATTTAAAATCTGGTGCAGTGTTTTGCCCGATAAATGTTTTAAGTATTCTTCTTTTGTAATGGTGTAAGCGAAGCCGGTATTTAAAAGCGCTTCGTCATCGGCTTGCATAATGTACCACATTTCTGTTTTTCCAAAACAATCATGGCGCTTGCGTGCCAGTTTGTCGTCTGGATGCACTTGTATGGAAAGGTCGTCGTTGGCATCAATGAATTTTACCAACAAGGGAAATTCTCTTCCGTAAGTCTCCCAGGAGGCATTTCCAACAAGGGCATGCTGAAATTGATCCAATACATCCTGAAGTGTTTTGCCCGCAAAAGCCCCATTTATAATCTGGGAAACATTCCCAGGAACCCCCGATATCTCCCAGGTCTCTCCACAATTCGGTAAATTTCCGAAATCCTTGCCGAGTACTGTTTTTAATTTTTGACCACCCCAAATTTTGTCTTTGTACTGGGTTTTAAATCGTAATGGATAAAAGCTCATGTGCGTGAAGTAACTGTATTGAAATCAAAAGTCGTAAATTCCAAGCATACACACAAAATTCGAATAACCGACCTTTTTCTTACGATCTTGTACTTTCTCCGGTTGTTGGCAAGCAATACTAGTTCGCTCAAAGGATAAATCTTGATTAAATACGTATTTAATGTTTGATAAATGCATAAATCGGGGTTCTTAAAAAAACAAACGGTGGATTTGTGATAGGGAACAACGAAGCCTTCTTTGATTAAAGATTTCAACAGGTAAATCAAGGTTCTTTCTGTAGCAAGGGAAAACATTCCATTGAAAAATAAAGTAACTTGCGGCATGGATATTTTTATTACAAACCTATTATTGGTAATAGCTACAGTAGGTATTTCCATTCATGCCTTCAGCAATAGCACATTTATGCAGGATTGGATGCATAAGCCGTATCAGGTAAAACATTCCAAGCAATGGAAGCGCTTGGTGACGAACGGATTTATTCATGCCGATTACTTTCATTTATTTGGGAATATGTTTACGCTTTATTTCTTCGGAAATAACGATAAACTGCACCTCTTTTTTTATCAATTAACAGGAGTGTCCATGATGGCAAGCCTGGTGTTTGTGTTCTTTTACTTGTCGGCGATTGTAGTTTCGAGTCTTCCTGCCCAGCGCAAAATGCAGGATAACCGCGGCTATGCGGCCCTGGGAGCCTCCGGTGCGGTATCGGCAGTTATGTGTGCGGCCGCATTTCTCGACCCACTGAATGGTATACATGTTTTCCCCTTCAGCTTATTATTTGACCACGGAGTGCCGGGCTTTATTTTTGTTGGACTCTACCTCTGGTATTCTCATTACATGAGTCAGCGCCAGTACGATCAGGTAGCCCACGATGCGCACTATTTCGGCGCGTTGTATGGTATTCTGGTGGTAGTGATAATCAGCCCTGAATCCATAAGTAATTTCTTTGGTAAAATTGTGGGCTTCTTTCAGTATTACCTGGGATTTTAGAAATCGTTGGTCATTTAGAAAAACGATAATACAATGGGTTTGCTGAACAATAGCGCCTTGTTTTGGGTCATAACGGCTAAGAGTATACCAACAAAATGCATCCAAGCTAAGCGGTTTTCTCTATGTTTTTATTGCAAGTAAATCGGTAAGAATAATTGGTTGGCCGGCTTATCCGGCTATCGCGTCAAGGCCGCGCCAGCAGCGGTACTTAGCAACACTGCCTGCCGCGGGCTTTTTGCTCTATCCGGGCCGGAAACATCTCCCTGTCAATAACAGTCGTTATGCCTTCAATTCCGTTATGCAACATGAAATCTACCGTGTAATCTGTATTTAACCGGCTTTTCTCCATAGATGCGAATCGCGCGATGGAGAAAGCTCATGGATCGTAGATCCATGGACGGTAATCCCGAAATAGAAAAATCAGGAGCTTATAAAACAAATGCTGGTTTTGCCGTGAGGGACAGAGTGTAAAGCCTGTTGGCGTCGCGCCCACAACGCCATGCTAACAGGTTTTGCATACCAGAATCTTGAGTTTGAATACTAAATAAAGATGGCGTAGAGATTTAGCTGCATCACCAACAGCGATCAACGTCTTAAAATGTACGGCTTAAGGAGATGCAAGGCAATTCGAGTGAGAGCATAAAAAATAAGGGATAAATACTGTCAATGACAACATTTATCCCTTATTATAAATAATGTGTTTAAGCTTAGGCCTGAGCCGGAACTACCGATACAAATGAGCGGTTTTCTTTTCCTTTTTTGAAAGAAACAGTTCCTTCAATCAAAGCGAACAATGTATGGTCTTTGCCAATGCCAACATTTAAGCCTGGATGATGCTGAGTACCTCTCTGACGAACGATAATTGCACCAGCTTTAGCAGACTGACCACCGAAAATTTTAATACCCAGACGCTTGCTATGCGATTCGCGACCGTTCTTGGAACTACCAACACCTTTTTTGTGTGCCATGGTTTTATTCTTTTATTGGGTTAATAACTAAATTTTAAAATCAGAACAGACTACTTAGAGATTTCCTCAATAAGTACTTTGGTAAGTTGTTGTCTGTGTCCTTGAGACTTTCTGTAGCCTTTTCTTCTTTTTTTCTTGAAGATTACTACTTTATCATCTTTTACTTGGTCCAGGATTTTTCCAGTAACCTTAGCGCCTTTAACAACAGGAGCACCAACATCTACTTTAGCACCGTCAGCGATCAGTAATACTGAATCGAACTCAACTTTAGCTCCGGCTTCACCAGCCAATTTATCGGTGTAGAGGTACTTGCTCTTTTCTACTTTGTATTGCTTTCCGGCAATGTTTACAATGGCGTACATCGTCAATATCTTTAAAAAACGGATTGCAAATATAGCGGTTAAGTTTTAAAAAACAAAAAGACTTGTAAATTTTTACGCATTTCCTGAGGTTACCGATGTGGATAAAAACTTAGTGCATTTTAGAGGCCATAAAGCCCGTTTTTACGCTAAGTATTACTTTAAAAAAGTGTTAGTATAACCTTGTATATTAACAACTTTTGCATATATTTATGCATATGCTACGGGGAAAAGCATGTGAATAAGTTGTCCTTTGAATTATCGGCCTGATTTAGAAAATTTGTAACACTTCAGCGGAATTTAATCCAACGCAAACGCAGGCCAATAATGTTTCAGCCTTCGTTGCTCACAATCTGAACAATAAGGGTGGGATACAGAGCAATTAATTCAATTGCAAGGATATATTATCTGTTTTGTTAACTTTGAAAAATGCACTTTTAAATGGAAAAAGTCTTACAAGAAGAGCCAATTCTGAAAGAGAACAAAAACCGTTTCGTACTTTTCCCTATTCAGCATAATGACATCTGGCAGATGTACAAGCAGGAAGAGGCTAGTTTTTGGACTGCCGAAGAGATTGATCTTACTCAAGACCTGACGGATTGGACGAAGCTCAACGACGGCGAGCGGCATTTCATTTCGCACGTATTGGCGTTTTTCGCTGCCAGCGACGGTATTGTGAATGAAAACCTGGCGCAGTCTTTCCTGGAAAAGGTGCAGTATGCCGAAGCCAAGTGTTTCTATGGCTTTCAGATTATGATGGAAAACATCCATTCTGAAACCTATTCGCTGCTTATCGATACCTATATCAAAAACCCTCAGGAGAAAGATAAATTGTTCAATGCCATCGATACTGTCCCTTGCGTAGCCAAAAAGGCTGACTGGGCACTTCGTTGGATTGATAATGGGTCCTTCGTAGAGCGCTTGCTCGCATTTGCCTGTGTGGAAGGAATATTTTTCTCGGGTAGCTTCTGCTCCATATTCTGGCTTAAAAAGCGCGGACTAATGCCTGGGCTTAGTTTCTCCAATGAACTAATTTCTCGCGACGAAGGTTTACACCGTGACTTCGCTTGCATGATTTATACCAAGTATATCGTTAACAAGCTCCCCGAAGAGAATGTATACGAAATGGTGAAAGATGCAGTAGCCATTGAACAGGAGTTTGTTACGGATGCGTTACCGGTTGACCTGATTGGGATGAACGCCAAACTTATGTCTCAGTACATCGAGTTTGTGGCAGACCACCTGCTGGTATCGCTCGGATTGAAGAAATTGTATAATGTAACCAATCCATTTGATTTTATGGAAATGATATCCCTGCAAGGAAAAACGAACTTCTTCGAGAAGCGCGTGGCAGAGTATCAGAAAGCTGGCGTAATGGGAAATCGCGAGCAGCATAAATTCAGTATGGACGAAGATTTTTAATACACCTATTAACCTGCCAATATGTTAGTTATCAAAAGGGATGGCAGACGGGAGTCTGTTAAATTTGACAAAGTAACTGCACGCATCGAGCGTCTGAGTTATGCGCTCGACGTGAACTACGTGGATCCTATAGAGGTGGCCCGCAAGGTCATCGATGGGATTTATGATGGTGTAACCACCGTAGAGCTGGATAAACTGGCTGCGGAAGTGGCGGCTTCTATGACTACCAAACACCCCGATTACGCGGTGTTGGCAGCAAGGATTGCTATTTCCAACCTCCACAAAGAAACAAGCAAAAGCTTCTCCAATACCATGAAGCGCTTGTATACCTACGTGGATCCTAAAACCGGCGAAAATGCGCCGATGATATCCAAAGAGGTGTATGAGTTTATCCGCAAACACGCGGCTCTGCTAGACTCGTCTATTATTTATGATCGTGATTATAACTACGATTATTTTGGATTTAAAACGCTCGAAAAGTCATACTTGCTTCGTGTAGACGGTAAGCCTGTAGAGCGCCCTCAGCACATGCTGATGCGCGTGGCTTGTGGTATCCACTACAACGATATTGATGCTGCCATCGAGACCTACAACTTGATGTCGGAAAAATGGTTTACCCACGCTACGCCTACTTTGTTCAACGCGGGTACTCCTAAACCTCAGCTTTCATCTTGCTTCTTGCTCACTATGCAGGAGGATAGCATTGATGGAATTTATGATACACTAAAGCAGTGTGCTAAAATTTCTCAGTCTGCTGGTGGTATCGGCCTAAGTATTCACGGCATTCGTGCTACCGGTTCTTATATCAAAGGTACCAACGGTACTTCCAATGGTATCATCCCAATGCTTCGCGTATTCAACGACACGGCACGTTATGTCGATCAAGGTGGTGGAAAGCGCAAAGGAGCGTTTGCTGTTTATCTGGAACCTTGGCATGCTGACATTTTCGAATTCCTGGATCTGCGCAAAAACCACGGCAAGGAGGAAATGCGTGCCAGAGATTTATTCTATGCCTTGTGGGTGTCCGACTTATTTATGGAACGCGTGGAGAAAAACGGAGACTGGTCTCTGTTCTGTCCGCACGAAGCTCCGGGCTTGCACGAATCCTATGGAAAAGAATTCGAAGCCTTGTATGAGAAATACGAAAAAGAGGGTCGAGCCCGCCGCACCGTAAAAGCACAAGAGCTTTGGTATGCTGTTCTGGAATCTCAAACAGAAACTGGAACGCCTTACATGTTGTATAAAGATCATTGCAATCGTAAGTCTAACCAGAAAAATTTAGGTACCATCAAGTCATCCAACTTATGTACCGAAATCCTGGAGTATACTTCCAAAGATGAGGTGGCTGTATGTAACTTGGCCTCGCTGGCATTGCCAAAATACATCGTCGATGGTAAATTCGATCATCAGCGTTTGTTTGAAGTTACGTATGTGGCTACCAAAAACCTGAACCGCATTATTGATATCAACTATTACCCGGTAGAAGAAGCCCGTCGCTCCAACATGCGCCATCGTCCTATTGGGCTTGGAGTGCAAGGATTGGCCGATGTATTCATTCAACTTCGTATGCCTTATGAATCGGAAGAAGCTCGTGGATTGAACCGTGATATATTCGAAACGATTTATTTTGCAGCCATGACGGCTTCTATGGATCAGGCGAAGTTATATGGGGCTTACGAAACCTTCCAGGGTTCTCCCGTATCCAAAGGAATATTCCAGTTTGATATGTGGGGCGTAACTCCAAGTTCTGGCCGCTGGGATTGGGATAAACTGAAGCAAGATGTTAAAAAGTATGGAGTGCGTAACTCCTTGCTGGTGGCTCCAATGCCTACGGCATCTACCTCGCAGATCCTGGGTAACAACGAATGTTTCGAGCCATACACGACCAATATTTACACCCGCCGTGTACTTTCCGGCGAATTTGTGGTTGTAAACAAACATTTGTTGAAAGACCTTATTAAGCTGGGAATGTGGAACGAGCGCATGAAAAACAAGCTTATCGAAGCGAACGGCTCCGTTCAAAATATCCCAGAATTGCCTCAGCATATCAAAGATCTGTACAAAACCGCTTGGGAGATTAAACAAAAAGCCATTATTGAAATGGCTGCCGACCGCGGAGCGTACATTTGCCAGAGTCAGAGTCTGAACATTTATATGCAAGACCCGAATTTCGGTAAATTAACTTCCATGCACTTTTACGCCTGGAAGAAGGGGTTGAAGACGGGAATGTATTACCTGCGTACTAAGGCTGCGGCAGATGCCATTAAGTTTACGGTAGAGAAGCAAGCAGAAACGTCTTTGGAGCCTATTACTTCAAAAGAAACGATCGGTTTGATGAAAGAAGAGCTTGCCGCCAAAGAACTGAATGAAAAGGCCATGGCCTGCTCACTCGACAATCCGGAAGGATGCGAGATGTGTGGTTCCTAAGCCGAATCTCCCGCAACGCGCGTTTAATCGATTTAATACCAACCCTACCAGTGAGAACCGGTAGGGTTTTTTTATTGGAGAGACGCCGTACTTGCATGACCTCCTTGATTGGAAGTGCTATTGAACTTGATTTTCCTGATGTACATGCGGAGGGGGGTATCCTTACTGTGAGAAAATAGACGTACCTTTAGCTTTAATAATTAGAAATGTAATAATGCCGGAGTTAAGTATTATAACCATCAACCTTAATAATTCAAAAGGGTTGGAAAGGACCCTGGAGAGTGTTGCTGAGCAGAAATTTAAAGAATTTCAGCATGTTGTCATCGATGGGGCGTCTTCAGATAATAGTGTTTCGATTATTAAAAAGTTTGAAAGGAATAATTTCTTCTGGATAAGTGAAAAGGATCATGGCATTTATCAGGCAATGAATAAAGGGGTGTCTCGAGCAAGTGGCAATTATTTATTATTCCTAAACTCGGGAGATGTATTTTATTCTCCGACTTCTCTTGATGCGTTAATGGCGTATGCACCTAAGGCTGATTTAGTTGCGTGTGACTTACAACAGCGTAATGCGTCGGGAGCGACTATACTTGCTAAAAATCCAGAAGAGCTTTCTGCTTTGCATTTGTATGAAAGTACGTTGCTTCATCCTGCTACCTTAATTCATCATAGATTATTCAAAGAATTTGGAAGTTATGATGAATCATATCGTATTGTTGGAGATTATGAATTCTTTGTGCGCGTTGGTCTGCAAGAGGGGGTTACCTATCAATACATTCCACTGCTACTTTCAACGTTTGATCTTACTGGCATTAGTTCCAATGAAAAGCACGCCAAATTGCATCAAGAGGAACGAATAAGGGTGATTAATCAATATTTTCCAAAACGGATACAAGTCGATTTACAATCGCTTTATAAGATTAAAAATGGCGCACCCTATTTTTTTTATCAGTGGATTCAAAAACATATATGGTTGCGATATCCGGTAGATCTAATGATAAAGCTATACACCTTGTTTTCGAAAAATAAAATAGCTTAGCAAGTAATTTAGTCTTCAAACGAATTTAATATCTGAATTACATATTCCACATCCTCTTTGCTGGTTGCATAAGAAATAGGCAAACTTAAAACCGAATGATGGATCTTTTCCGAAATGGGATAAGACTGTCCTGGAAATAAATCTTTGTATCCTTCTTGTTGATGGGGAGGTACAGGGTAGTGAATTTCTGTTTTGATACCATTTGTTAATAAATATTCTCGCAGAGCATCTCTTCTAGGATGACGGATTGGGAAAATATGAAATGTATCAAAATAGTCTTGTTGAACTACGGGTAGAATATATCGAGAGGCATCAAGTTTGCTCAAATACATTCCTGCCAGCTCGTTTTTGTGTTGATTCATGGCATCTAGGTATTTTAATTTTACGCGCAAGATGCCTGCTTGCAATTCATCTAATCGAGAATTATAGCCAATATATTTGTTGTAATATTTTGTTTTGGAGCCATAATTCCTGAAGTAAAATAATTTATCAGCAAGTTCGTCGCTGTCAGTTGTAATGGCACCTGCGTCTCCCAGAGCGCCTAGGTTTTTGGTTGGATAAAAACTAAAGGCTCCAATATCTCCAAAAGTACCTGCTTTTTTTCCTTGATAGCTTGAGCCATGCGATTGTGCGCAGTCTTCTATGATTTTTAATTCGTGCTCTTTAGCTATGGCAATAATTTCGTTCATCCTACATAGTTTTCCATATAAATGAACCACAACAATTGCGGTGGTAGAAGACGTAATTCTTTTCCGGATTTCAAAAGGGTCAAGATTGTATTCCTGCTCAATGGGTTCAATCAATACTGGTTTTAAACCCACCCGCACGATGGCTAATATGGTGGCGATGTAGGTGTTTGAAGGCACCAGTACTTCCGACCCTTTAGGCAGGCCCAAAACTTCAAGTCCAAGAATTAGTGCATCCAAGCCTGATGCTACCCCAATCGTGAACTTACTTTTATTGTAGGTAGAAAAATCGTCTTCAAAGCCTTTGACTCTATTCCCCAGAATATACCAGCCAGATTCCACCGATTCTTTTAGAGATTGCTGAAATTCCGCGAAGAAAGGCTGGTTTAGTTTTTTAAGATTTTCGTAATCAACAAGTTTTTGACTCATACGCCTCATAGATATAATCTGCAGCATCAAAATATTCGGAAGCCAATACCATTAGAATGGCATCTTCCGAAAACTCGAACATCTTATGCCAATCCTTTGTTTCAAGAATGAGGCATTGATTGGGTTTATGTAAATGAAATACTTCTTCTTGTTGGGAATCGTTGTTGTATATTTTACATTCTCCTTTGATACAAATGGCAGCTTGAACTGTTTTGTGATGACGATGGCCACCCCTCTCGGATTTATCAACCCCATAAATGTAAAAAATTCTCTTTATGTCGAATGGGATTGTTTTTTCGATAACCGTGAGGTTTCCTCTTGTATCTGTGAATGTTTTGAGATCAATGATGTATGCCATTAGTAGGAGTTTCAAATTCTATTTCTTCCAATCATTCTTACTGCTTTGCCAAAGATAGAGGAAAATAGCCCTTCAATACTTTGGAGCAACGAACGTACATAGGTACGAATATACGTTTTTAATCCGGGAAATGAATAGGCTGAAAAGGTACTATGGTAATCGTTGAATTCTGATTCTATCTCAGACTCTAATTGACGTAAGAGAGAGACATAATTTTTGTATAAAAACTCCTTAACCTCTTTGGGTAAATCATATTGATCGTCTGTTAGTTGAGCTCCATTGCTGTACAATTTTAAACCATGAAAATGAAAGAAAACAAGAGGGTATCGCGTTTGGGTTTCTGATAGTACTAATTCATACGAGTCAGATCGCGACTCTAACTGGTATCTCTTTGCATTCCATGGCGCCATTCCTGCCCCGTGATGGCGATTGATATGGATTCCGTGAAAATAATATGGCCAGAAATCAAGGTATTTCTGATCACCGAATTTGCCATCTTCTGCTTTTGAATAACACCATTCAATGCAAGCTCCAGACCACCATCGCAGAACCTCAAGCGCTGATGTAGTATTTTCAAAATACATAAACTGAACACAATAAATGCCACTCATGGCTGATTGATCATACTCTTCTGCATAATGATGTGGGGTAATAATGACCGAAGCGTTTTCTCTTTCCTGAATGATCAAATTAGGACTGTTGTAGAAATACATATCTGCGTCGAAATAGGTACAATGTTCTACGTTTTCCTTTTCCAAACAATATCGAAGGGTAAATGATGTGGATGTCCAGCAATATTCACCTAGTGATCGCTCCTTTTTTACACTCAATAACTCAGGGAAATAATTTTCAAGTTCTGAAAGCGAAACAGGAATAAGATGTGGTAATTGCTTTTGGATGAGATATCGATATGCAATATCATCAAAACAAAAAACATATAAATCAAATGAAATGTTTTGTTTGATTAGGGATTGATATAAGGCCAGGCCACGCGATAGGTAATACGAATTGAAGAGGGTGCAAAAATGCTGTTTCATGGTACAATCTCAATTACAGGATTCAAACAAAAACCCAATCCATTGACATGGCTGGTTTTCAATCAGCCGGGCATCGGTAATATTATTCTCGAATGTATACAATAACTTATAGTCAGGTTTAAATCTTTCCAGTAACTTTTCGTTATTAAAAAAGAAAGCTGGATAACTGCCTTCGTAAATAGGCTCGTGTATGGTTTGAACGGTCCAGAATTCGTTGGAAGTGCATACAGCCGTTCTGTCTAGCAGAACATACGGTATTTTTATTTTTCGCACCTGTTTAAGTATTCCATCGGGGTCTGGCAGGTACTGCAATACACTAGAAAATAATATTACATCGATAGGTGCACAAGCCAAACATTCTTCGATAGAATTATAAAATGAGAGTACCTGATCTTGTAGTTCTTCTTGTCCGAATTTTACGAAATGAGGTTGTTCTACAATAGACCATTTTAAATCATGAATATGAGCGAAGTGTTTTCTGTTTTGAAAGTAGCTACTTCCTAAAGAGCCTCCAAAATCTACTACGTGAAAAGATTTTCTGGAACCAAGTACCCTATATAGGGAAGCAATAAGAGACCAGTTGAATTCGGGTTTCTGAAAGGCTACAGAATCTCTTTCAAATGCTGCTTCGCCTCTTTTTACTTGAAGAGCAGATTTTTTTACTTTCGTGAATATTGAATCAGAATCATACCCTCTGCAATGTTTTTTCGCTTCGTCAAAATGTTGGTAGATTCCTTTCCAATAAATGGTTTCTTGTGTTTGCCGCTTACTATGATACCAAGCGATGACAAAACCAGGAATTAAAAGTTTAAGTATTTTTTTAAGGATGACCATTTTGATGAAATATTATTGAGTATTCCAGTACCACCTCTTTGTTCATGTATCAGGTACTCTTGAATTTTTCTTTTGGCTAAGGTGTTTTCTGATAACGACGATTCGAAATACTGTATTCTTTTGTTATAAAGTTTCAGCCCAAAACGCTTCATGGTTTGCTCGTTGCTATTGGTGCCTGTTGCTCCAATATTTACTACTAGCGAATGTTTGGGGTATAGCGTAAGTTTGTTGGATAAGAAGGCTGAAGCATACCATTTGATAGCCCAAGAATGATTTCGTATGGCAGTTTCTTCCAGCATTTCAAAATAAGGATAACTATTATTGAAGTTAAACTCATTGATTAGATTCTGGGTTTTAATTTCATCGATTAATGCATTCGCATCCGGATTAAATAATTTCCAACCTCTTTTCCATGTTGCCCATCCCCAGCAATCAGCACCCTTTAGGAAGAAAGTTTCGGGAATACCTGACCCAAACGATGCAGGATAACAATATCCATGTATGCTTATTACATTGTTTTTATTTTCATAAAGGTCTAATGAGGTATTCATGTAATCGAGAAAATATGGGGAAGTCACAATGTCATCTTCCAAAACAATTACTTTTTCATGTTTTTCGATTAGTTCAGTTACCCCCTGTACAATCGAAGCTGCTAGTCCTTTGTTGAAAGTGCTAGGTTGTACCGTGAGTGTTTTAAATCCAGTAGCAGAATGCGCCATTTTTTTTACTGCATCAATCGCATTTAATTCTGTAACCATTGCATTGGGTTTTGGTCCATCACAAAAGATATACAAATCAGTTTCTGAAGCCAGTTCATTTGCGCGAAGTGCTTTTAGGGTATCGCTCAGGTAATCTGGACGGTTGTATGCGAAAAGGGCTACAGGGGCGAGCATCGTTAAAGACTGGTGCTGTATTTATACTTCTCTGTGGCAAGAACTATTTGGGATTTATTCCCTTCATATTTTCCTTTGAAAACAGAAATTCCACGATTTAGAAGGGAAGATTCAAGTTCTATAATGGTTTGTTCTTCTCCAAGTCTCTGGCAATCATCCATAATTATTATGAATTGATCCTCTTTATTTAAATTATGAGTAATGGCTGCTATGTCATATCGGGAATAGTGGTCAGAACCAAACGGCCCGTCTACCAGATATAAGTCAAACTTTTCGTTGACCTTTGCAGTGATATCCTTGTATCCGGTATAATGCTTTCCTTTGTATTCTTTTTCTTGCAGCTCAACAAGGAGAGTCTGGCAGCGTTCAGATCTCTTAAATCTTTTATTGAAGGCATCGTTCCAGTCTTTTGAATGTTCTACTGTAAGTAGTTTTGAATCCGTTAGCTCATGGCTCAAGAAGGAAGAGATCATTTTAGTGGACTCACCCAATCCAAATTCTATGATTCTTTTAGGTCTATGGTCGGAGAGTATTCGATTCAGCACATAAAAGAAAGAATAGTTACCTGCCCATCTTCCTGGTGAAAGGCTTAATTCCTCTAGCCATTTTTTGCCGCGTATGCTGTCGTGATAAATGTGAGCCCACTCCAATTCTTTGGTATTTGCCAGACTAGCTTCTTCCAGCGTTAATAGGCGATGATATAATTTTTTTACTTTCTGAATCATTTCTTCAAATATACTAGAATCCAATGAATTTTCTGATTCCCTAAAATACCTTGGTTTTGAATTTGGTGGTATTTGGTTAATTTTGTTATTGCGTTTTTAAAACGCGCAATTTCGTGATGGCCACAACTTATAAGTCAATTATTGAACCCGGATCTCAGGCAGGAAATTATTGGAGAGATCTTTGGAATTATCGTGGCTTGTTTTTTTTCCTGGCTTGGCGGGATGTTTTAGTAAGATATAAACAAACCTTTATCGGAGCTTCATGGAGTGTTTTAAGGCCTTTGTTTTATATTCTGGCCTTCGTTATGTTTCGAAAGGCTTTCGGACAAAATGAAGCCAACATGGTTTTGTCTGTTGCTGCCGCTATTCTTCCTTGGCAGTTTTTTTCTACTTCATTCTCCGATATCAGTAATTCTTTAGTTGCCAACTCCAATCTTCTAAGTAAAGTATATTTCCCAAGAATTCTAGTTCCAGCAAGTTCCATGGTGGTCTGTTTAATTGATTTTCTTGTTTCTTTTGTATTGGTTATAATCATAATGATTTGGCAGCAATATGTTCCGCCAGTTCAGTTTTTGTTTTTACCTTTTTTTCTACTGGCTGCCATACTTGCTTCTTTTGGGACAGGTTTGCTTGTAGCATCTTTGAATGTTAAATATCGGGATTTTAGGTTTATTATACCCTTTATAGTGCAAGTAGGTCTGTTTGTTTCTCCGATTGCATTTAGTAGTGCCTCAGTCATTTATTCAAATGAATCCGTCGCACTCTGGATGAAAGTAATGTATTCTTTAAACCCCATGGTGGCCGTTATTGATGGATTTAAGTGGTGTATCTTGGGCTCCACTGAAACATTAAACAGTATGGGTTTTTTAATTTCATTCTCCTCGTCCATAGTGTTTCTGTGGTTAGGCGTTTTCTATTTCAGGAAAACGGAACGTTCTTTTGCTGATGTAATTTGATGGAACCTATAATTGAAGTAGAAAATATTAGTAAGCACTACGTGCTTCGTCATGAAGAGCAAGCCTATTCTACCTTGCGGGATTCCATTCAGCACTTTTTTAGAAATTTCTCATCTCCCAATACTGCTAAGAAAGAAGATTTTTGGGCATTAAATCAGGTGTCATTTCAGGTTAATCAAGGCGACCGCGTGGGGATTATCGGCAGAAACGGTGCAGGTAAATCAACATTGTTAAAAATTTTAAGCCGCATAACAGAACCAACTTCTGGTAGGGTGGTGATACGCGGAAGAGTAGCCAGCTTGCTGGAGGTGGGGACAGGATTCCATCCGGAACTCACCGGAAGAGAGAATATATTTCTTAATGGCTCCATATTAGGAATGAGCAGGAATGAGATTAAAATGAAATTCGATGAGATAGTCGCTTTCGCTGAGGTCTCCAGATTTCTTGACACTCCAGTGAAACGCTATTCTTCCGGAATGTATGTACGTCTTGCGTTTGCTGTTGCCGCACATTTGGAGCCTGAAATTTTGATCGTCGATGAAGTCTTAGCTGTTGGGGATGCAGAGTTTCAGAAAAAGTGCTTGGGCAAAATGAAAGAGGTAACAGGAGAAGGACGAACGGTATTGTTCGTTAGCCATAACTTATCTGCCATACAGAATTTATGTAATAAAGTTGTATTCCTAAAGTCAGGTTCTGTTGAATTTGATGGGGATATGGAAACGGGGTTGAGTAAGTATATAAAATCTGCAGGCAACACTCTTATTTTATTAAAAGATCGTTCCGATCGAAAAGGCAATGGGCAACTTCTTTTTGAATCAATTCAGTTCAAAGATGAATCGAATCAGTTTACACCATCTTTACGTTGCGGAAGGCAAGGAAGTATTTTGTTGCAGTTAACCAAGCGTATTAACTACCCCCTGCATTCAGTTAAAATTAGTATTGGAATTGATAATGAGTTTGGACAAAGAGTCTTGTTGTTGAGTAATGATTTAACTGATCAACTTTTTTTAGTTCAAGATTCCTCCGTTTCGGTTCAAGTAAGTATTCCTACTATAGCTTTACAACCAGGGGTATACTCATTTACTCTTTTTGCAGCTAGTGGCGAAACTGTTTTCGACTGGGTGGAAATGGCAGGTAATTTAGAAGTTGAACAAGGAGATTTTTTTGGTACAGGAAGACTAGCCCCTAGTCAGGGAGTATTTTATACACCACACCAGTTTCAATTACTCCGCACTTAACTATTTTGAGGAGTATTTTTTCGTTTCAATTCTTTCAAAATTGTCCTTACCTTTTGTAAACCTACATCGTTGATTTCTCCGGGTTTCTTACCTTCTAACTTTTTAAAATAATTAGCTCCCCATTCAACATTTTCAAGCCACTTCTCAGATTTTCCAATAGTACTTTCCACAATACAGTCTGGCGTATTGTCGAGCATATACTCGCTTTGTTCAATATCTGCAAACCACCAGAAGGGGGGATGGAATCCAGCTTGAATGATTTTATATGTATGGTGAACATGTTCCCAGGCATTTCTGAAATTTTCATCCATAAGCCCCACCTCATTTAATACACTTCTGTGATAATAACAGAAAGCTCCAGCACAATTTCTAAATAATCGTAGTTTGGTGCCTCCTGGATATTCTAGTTCAAGCCTTGGATCTGGTGCAGATAGTGGATCCAATTTGACCCTGTCAGCGGCATTGGCGTTTTCTGTTTGGTAGCTTATTCTCTTCCATATTTTTTCTAAAATGGAAGGCTTGTTAAGGGGTTGTTTTCTATTATGAGGTCCTTGCAGAGCATAGTTGAAATGTAATATTCCAGTTTCTCGGGCAGCATCAATATAAGCATAGAATATGGATGGGTTAACAATGATTACATCGTCTTCCACTAAGAAAATGTGTTCACAACCTTTTTCCATTAAATATTGAAGGGCTTCGTTTTTAGATTTTCCCACACCTTGGTTTACTGTATGTTCTATCACGAAAGCCGAAGGTGGATAGGCCTCTTTTGGATAAGGACGCCCATCGTTAATGATCACCCATTCCCCGATATCAGGAACTCGATGCACTGTTTGGGTAAATCGAGTTTGGTTGTTGCATGTAATATATCCTATACCAATCTTATTATTTCTCATTACTGCGTGCTATATCTACAAAGAAAGTCAATTTGTTAGAACTTCGTATCGTGACTAAAATTAGTAGTGTAATTTAGTCTTAATTTATATCGTTTAAAACAGTTTGAATTTGAGTAGCATAATTACGGTTTTATATTTAGTTAGATTGTAATTTTTTTTAACATTAAACGTTCCAGCAATCTATAATCAATTTTTGGGGTGTTATTAATAATGCTTCGAGTTTTTCGTACATAAAAAAAGCGAAAACCCCGATGAACTATAGTTGGGGTTTTCGCTTTTTGGGAATAGGAATGTTGTTTCTTAATTTATTTTAGTAAAGTTCCAGAGAATTTTTGATTTCCGTCTATTAAAATTTTATAGTAGTAAATTCCAGGAACTAGATTGTGCAACGAAATTTTCGGGCTATTAACTCCTTCATTCGAGAATAATTGATGGGTTATCACTCTTTCTCCTAGTGAGTTGTAAAATTCGATTATAGAGGTCGAAGGGTTTTCTACCCAAAATTCCAGCGTAATTTCATTTGTAAAAGGGTTAGGGTATGCAATAGCCTGTGATTGGTATTGCTTGGAGTTATCAAGGTCGTTTCCTATTTCATTCAATCTATAATTACTATTACAAATTAAGTTAGTAGAAGTAGAGTAAATTCTGCTTCTCCCAATAGACTTCCATGTAAATAACAGACTTGAATATGGATTGCTTGAGAATTTGCCACTTAAAATTTTGTCTGGGTATTCGTTCACAGAACAGATCGATAGATAATTATAACATTGATTAAATGATGTTCCATTCGAAGTCATAATTTTATTGATTCCAGTATTTCGCCAGAAAAAAAGGAGATCATTTTTTCCTGAGTTTGTCAATCTGGTAGGAATAATATAATCTGGGTTTTCATTTATAGAAGTAGCTTTTATTGGATAATTTGTTTGAGCGAAGGATGTTCCATTGCTTAAAAAGAGGAGATTTTTACCGGTGCTTTTCCACCCAATAAACAAATCTGTTTTGGTGTCTGAACCGAAATCTCCTGTTATCACATAATCTGGATTTTCATTTATCGCTGCATTAGAAATTGGATTCGAAGCGTAAGAAAAAATTCCAGTGGTATTAGTAGTAGTAAATAATCTGTTGGTTCCGCTGGCTTTCCAGAAAAAGTATAGATCAGTTTTAGAATCTCCATTAAAGTCTCCAGAAACGAGATAGTCTGAGAATTCATTTACAGCGCTGCTTGCAATAGGATTACTGTAGGTAGAAAATGTATTATTCTTGTTGTTAATAAATAATCGATTTATACCGGTGGATCTCCAGAAGAAGAATAAATCGCTATAATTGTCATTGTTGAAGTTTCCAACTATAACATAATCTGGATTCTCGTTAATATTCGTCGCATTAATTGGGTTGTTTATGATATTAAAGTTAGCTGTCGCAGGAGCATTACTTAGAAAAATTCGGTTGTTTCCTGTATTTTTCCAATGATAGAATAAATCTTCGCTTTGATCTCCATTGAAATCGCCAACTATAGCATTGTCCGGATTTTCATTCAAGGATAATGAATTAATGATATTGTTTGTTGCTGCAAACGTGCCATTTCCTTGATTCAAATAGATGGTGTTATTTCCACTCATCTTATTGCTTAAAAATATATCAGAATATGAATCTCGATTAAAATCTAATGGTAACATGAAATCTGCATTTGAAACATCTGACAATGATAAAGGATTTGATGTTTCTTGAAATTCAATCATGGGATGCAGTAGTGTTTGCGTAGAAATATTACTTGGAACAAAGCTGCAAGATGCATGACTAGTAGCCATTCTTCGAAAGTGCATGCTTGTAGATATTTTGGATGGGTCATAATTGGCTGAAGTAGCTCCAGAAATAGGGTTCCAATTCATTCCATCGATGCTTGATTGCCATTGAAATAATGTGGGAGATGAGTTAAATGAATTTCCAGTAAGAATAGGTGGGTCAAATGAACAGGAAATATTATTATTACAGCAAATAGTGTTCTGTGTTAATTGTGTATATACAGCTACTGGTAAACTTACGCTAGGAATGTTACAGTTGTTAGTCATTACCTTTCTATAGATCAAAGTATATTGGCTAATAATTGGTGGATCAAAATCTTTGGAAGTCGCTCCCGCATAATTTAGCAGTGTTATTCCACCATCTATGGAATACATCCATTGGTAAGAAAATATTGCTGCACCGGCACCTGTAGGAGTTGATCCAATAATTATGTTAGGATCTGCACTTGATGTACAGCTTACATAATGATTTCCACCTTGCTGAACTTTTGGATCGTTTGTTTGGAATAAAATGCTATTGTTTTGTATTGGGTCGGGAAATTGGAATTGCACTAAAATTGAATTGCTGAATGATGTATAAGAGCCTGATTTAACCACTCTTCTGTAATAGATGTTTTGGTAAGAATTGTTGTTGGAAATAACAGGGGGATCATAACTCATCGAATTGCTATTAGCAATTGTAATCCATGTTGATTGATTGTAGCTGTATTCCCAATAGTATGAGAATGTATTGTTGCCACCACTCGGGAGATTACCAATTAATGGATTTGGATCAAAATATGTGTTTCCACAAATCAATGTTTGATTTCCGTTGATATTGTTATTGGAGATTGGAGGATAAATGGTAATTAAAACAGAGGCACTAGTGTTTGGAATTGCATTTCCGGAACTTACGATCCTTCTGAATAGCGTAGCAGATGTCAAACTATAAAAGGAATAATCTTGTCCGGTAGCCCCGGAAATTGAGGTCCATGATGTTCCACCATTTGTACTTTTTTCCCATTGATAAGAAAATGGGCCTTTCTGAAGATATAATTGGAGCGAATGAAAACACG
>JALONM010000091.1 GCA_025454925.1 Cytophagaceae bacterium | reverse complement strand
TTGAAAAACGACTACTAAAATCAAGGGCTTGAGAAGGAATCGAATAAAAGAAATTCTTTTCTAAGCCCATGATTTTCTAAGTCGGGATTACCGGCCATGAATATACGATCCATGAGCTTTCTCCATAGAAGAGTTTCTGTGGAGAAATTCCATCTAATACTTGGCTGGTTTTGCGTGAGGGATAGAGCGTAAAGCCTGGCGGTGTGGTGGCGCTACCTGCGCCAACACACCGCCAAGGGCTTGCAGCGATAGCCCGGCCCGAGTGGCATGGCGCCTTAGGCGCCACCACGACGGGACACGCCCAAATAAAATCTTGATTTTAATTCAACAAAAAGGCAATGTTGTGACTAGAGAATTCGCTGCATAACTAAAAGTTAGCAAATGTTTGATTTAGGGTTTAATCCGAAATCCAAGCGAGGGCTAAGGTTTGAAAGATGATTGAGCCAATAGAAATCCTATGTGAAAAGCAAATTACTCCTCAGCATATCTTTTTTCCAATTCCTGCTTAACGGCCAACCGATCAGGCTTTCCATTTTTTAACACGGGCAGGGTGTCGAATTCCACGATAAGTTTCGGAACCAGGTAACGGGGAAGCGCATCTTCTATTTTGAATTTTAATATCGCTTGATCCAATCCTATGCGGGAAATACACAGAACCAGCTTTTCTCCCAATAATTCGTCCTTTAAGCTAGAGATCAGGTAAGAGGGATTCCCATATTCATTCATCACCAAACTTAGTTCGGCTTCTACCGACTCAGGAAAAATTTTGATGCCACCGCTGTTTATAACGAAATCAGCCCTTCCTATCCAACGGAATTCATGTTCATTTTTTAACTCAATGATATCGTTGGTAATAATGGCTTGGTGGTCGGTTACAGCTCCTTTCATCACCAGGGCCCCGCGTTGGTCGGTGCTGATCTGGATGCCGGGCAATACCTGGTAGTATGTTTGCGGCTCTGGCCCGTTAAGTCGCCTCATGGCAATAAAACTGGCGGATTCCGAAGTAGCAAAACTTTGAAAAACCGGCACGGTTAATTCTTTCAGGCGTTCGTGCAGACTCTGGCTGATGGAGGCACCTCCAAGCAGGATAGAGGAACAAGAAGCCAGCAATTGTTTTTCCTGACTGGTTCCTTCCGTTAAGGTAGTCATCATTTGCATGGGAACCATACTAGTAAAACTCACCGGTGTTTCTAAATGCTGAAACGGACGGCTAACCGGATCTAAGACAACAATCGGAATTCCTAAAACCAGTGCCCTTACCAACATCATTTTACCTCCGATGTAATGAATGCCCAGGCAGCAAAGCAAGTGATCGCCGGTGGTTAATGAAAAGAAATCACGTGCCAACTTCGCACTGGCAATCATTTGCTCCCGTTTTAACAGCAAGCGTTTTGCCGGACCAGTGGAACCTGAAGTAAATTGTTCGAATTCCTGGTCACCCCGAACCCATCGGTGCAAAAACTGGAGACAATTTTTTTCATTGGGGCTTGGGTTTTCGTCCAACGCTCGCAACAAAGCCTCCGGGTGCAACGAAATTTTTTTATGATTGAGGTAAATATATTCCAGCACGGTACAGCCAATGTCTATCTCAGTCTAATAACGGACAGAGAGATAGGAGGGTTGAAAAAAAACAAATTTGTTTGCATAGATGAAACACAGGAAGCAAAAGCGCCTGATTACTTCTTCTGCGAAAGTCTCCTCAGGAGGACGGATAGCAAACGAAAACGGAGAACGGATTACAATGGATTTTCGTAGAAATTGTCGTACACCTCCGGACAGATTACTTTTAAACTTTCCGGATTGTTTTCATCCCAATTGAACTGAAGGGAAGGATACTCTTCAATATCATCGGAGTATTGTTCCAGGGCTTCATACAAATCATTTCCAGTTTTAGCCTCATAAGCAGAAGAGGCTACATACAAGATGCCTTCCAATTCCGGATATTCTCCATCCGATAATTTTAAGAATTCATGTATGAGGGTGTCGGGGTTTTTGAGGGCTTTGGTGAAAATTTCTTTACCTCTGGAAACCAACCAGGCTCTGAAATAATCAAAACCATCGTCCGAACAGCCGCCGCATGCCACGTAGGCCGTGCACCACAACTCGGAGGTATACGACTTACGCATGGCTTTGCTAAATTGATAATCAAAGCCAATGATTTCCTTTTCTGATTTTTCTGCCAGTGTTTCTACCAAGGTATCCACCAGTAGTTCTGCGTCGTCATCACTATCCTTGTGTGCCGCTTCTATGATTTTCCAGAACTTCTCTTCAGAGAGAAAATCAATTCTAGGTTGGGTACTCATATTGTTTAAAAAATGAATTCCGGTAACGCTTTTTTGAATTTATTTTAATCCTTCTATGATAAGACCAGCGGCACCCAGGATGCCTGCGTCATTCTTAAGGTAAGCCTTACCAATATACAAATCTTTTGTATAATAGGATGGCAAATGCTCGTTTATTTTGCGCTTCATTTCAGGAACGATAAACTCAAAAGCTCCGGAAATTCCACCTCCGATTAATATTTTGTTAATATCGAGGGTTCTGATCACACCTACCATTACTTCACCCAAACAGTTTCCTACAAACCGGAAAATGTCGAGGGATAATTCATCGCCTTCGGCAGCACACTGAGAAATAATTTTAGGCGTGATGTCCTTGCCTTTAAGCATAGACTTTCCTTCAAATTCTTGTAACCGTTTTACGGAATATTCGATCAGTGAATTGATTCCTACATTTTTCTCCAAGGTTTTACCATTGCTGGTTAGAATATGACCGATTTCACAGGCATTTCCATTGGCTCCGATAAACAGACGTTTGTTGATGATGGCACCACCACCCACTCCGGTTCCTAATGTAACCATCAGGTAATTATCTATGCCTTTGTTTTCTCCAAAATAATGTTCTCCAAGCGAAGCACATTTTGCATCGTTTTCAATGCGGAAGTGAATTTTCGGGTACGTGGAATTTAAGATTTCTATGATGGGGGCATTTACCACCGAGGGGATATTGGCCATTAAAATTACACGATGACGGTCTGGTGAAAGCAATCCTGGCCAGCCCATTCCAACCCCTTTGATTTCCGGAAAGTCTTTTAGATAATTTCCGATTTCAACTTTTAATGATTCTACAAAACCTCTGGATTCTACCCATTCGGCGGTACCAAATGTGCGTACATTAGAAATTTCACCTTCGTGTGATACGATGCCACATTTTACTGAAGTGCCGCCAATATCGATGCCTAGAATCATAAAGCTAAATTTTGTGAATGTTACGAGTTGTAAATATAAATAGTTTAGGAAATTATACCAATGTTCGTAAAAGATATGCGCTGCTAAAATATCCCTTTCATCTCTGCCCTTTGGCAGGCATGATGAAAGATTTTTTATAAGCAATAAAAAAAGCGTCAGAAGGTAAGTGGCGCACACGGTCGCATGCAGCCATGATTAAGCAACTAGTGGCATGGTGTGCACCCAATGCGGAGCCGAGCTCTGGTATACCTTATTTTTTAAGAATTTTTATTTCTACCCTGCGGTTTTTAGCTTGTGCAGTTTCCGACTCGTCGGTGAATAAGGGTTTGCTGCTGCCATATCCTTTTGCTACTAATCGCTTGGCGTCGATTCCCGATTCGGTTAATATCCGCACAATTTCCTGAGCTCTTTTTTCAGAAAGTTGTTGGTTAAACTCTGGTGCTCCATAAGTATCCGTGTGCGCCGAAATCTCAATAGAAGTACTTGGATTAACTTTTAGAAATTCTACCACCTTCTTAAGCTCTGGCAGCGAACTTTCCAGCGGTTTAGTTTCTTCACTGGCATAAAACAAGTTGGATACTTCAAATGCCTCTCCGCTACTGATTGGTGTAAGCAGCACCGGAATAGTAAAACTGCTATCGGGAGATAATTGTTCAGAAGTAGGAACAAAGAAACGGTATTCGTAAAACAGATAACCCGCTTGGTTGATTTGCATCTGGTATTGGTTGCCTTCTTTTAAAGGCAATGAATAACTGCCTTGATCTGCTTTGGCCGGATCTAATTCGTAACGTTCTGTTTCGCTAAGGTTGTTAAGTTTTATCGTCGCCAGAAGGGCATTTCCATTTTGTTTATCAGTAAGACGAATGCGGGTAGCGCGAGTGCTTTGTACAAGTCTGATATTGCGTTCTACTTCGCGGTATTCATTTTGATTGCGCAAATCCAAATGTACATACTTGGATCCGTGCGTGGGGGAGTTGAACAGCAATTGATAATTTTTCCCTTCGTTCAGCACCACCGTATATCTTCCGGTGGCGCTGTTGGTATTGTATTTTCCAATCTGAAGGCTATCTGAAAATAAGGTTAGCGTTGCCTCTACCGGCTGCTGAGTTATGGAATCTAATACACTGCCCGATAGTAACACTACTTTTTCTGCTTCTTTATTTTTGAATTCTGCGCAATACAAATCCTTTTGTCCATATCCCTCGTTGCGGACAGAAGAAAAGTACATGCGTTTTCCGTCGGTAGAGATGGCAAAATGCAGGTCATCGTGTGCAGTGCTCACAGGATAGCCCATGTTTATCGGTTTTTCCCATTTTCCATGCTCATTCAAACGTGAATAAAAAATATCAAAGCCACCCATTGAATTATGGCCTTTGGAACTAAAGTACAGGATATTCCCATCCGGATGGAGCACGGGGTTTTCTTCATCGTAAGGGGTGTTGATGGCAGGTCCTAAATTTTTGGGTTTGTCCCAACTTCCATCGGGTAGTTTTTTGCAAATAAAGATATCGGTTCCTCCAATTCCACTAGGACGGTTGCTGGTAAAAAAAAGGGTTTGGCCATCTTCTGAAATGGAAACACTCGATTCCCAATGCCTGGTATTTATGCGGTCCGGAAGCTTTTCAGCCAGCGTCCATTCGTTTCCTTTTAACGTGGATATATACAAATCGCCACCCGCTTTGGAAACCATGTTCCCATCCACAGACCGGTAAATGAATAGGGTTTGTCCATCCGGACTAAAGCCAATGGATGCATCGTGATTTTCCGTGTTGATGTTATTATTCATTTGTACCGGAGCAGACCATACCCCATTCTTTTTGGTGGAGATGTATACATCTTCATAATATAAATTATCAAAAGGATCTTTATTGCCGCCAGTGGTACTAGGACGGTTGGACGTAAAAATTAATTGCGATTCATCGGCCGATATAACGGGACCATATTCCGGGAATTCTGAATTAATTTGAGCCCCCAGGTTTTTGATAGAAATCTCAACGGGAGACTCCATTAATTTTTTTCCATTTTCACACATGGCAATGTGCCTGTCAACATCCCGCACAACACTCTTGTTGGCTTTGCCTTGTACGCCCCCCAATTCTTTTTTATACAGGGTGTATTGTTCGATGGCCTCGTCGAAGCGATGCGACAACTGGTAGGCTTTTCCCAGATAATAACTAAGAGCGGCCGGATGTTTACCTTTGTGATGCAAACATTTTTCCAAATAGGGGAGGGCTTTCACATTATTTTCAAACGCCAGGTAACACACGCCAATCCGGTATTCATATTCGGTTTGGTTCGGCTTCAGAGAATCCAGGGTGAGATAAGGAGAAAGAGCTGCAACGAAATTATTCGTAGTGAAATTTATTTCTGCATCGCGCTCCAGATCGAGCAATTGAACCTTGCTTTGTGCGATGCTGAATTGATATACAAATAATAAATTTAATAGGAGGGGTAAACCTAGACGATTCATATTCGAGTATGCTGAACTATTTTTCAATGTGCGATGAGTTTGATCTTTTTCCAAGCACCATATTTCTCACCGCTCGTCCCTTGTATTTGGTGTAACTTAGCATTCACCATTGCTGGCCGACTTGGAAAGGAAGATCCTTTAAAATCCTTCAGATCAATTAGACAATTGAATTCTTTAGGATGTACCATTTCAAATATAAAAAAAACTTAAGTCTAATACTTTAATTCGTTCAATTTAATCCCGGCATTTTGTAACTTATTATAGTCTTAATCAACCGTAAATCCAGAATCTATAAGTTTAATCGTTTGTAAATCTTTGATTTATGTTTTTTAAGTGAAATGTATCAACGATCTATTCTCAAAAGGATTTTTTTCACATTCCAGTTTTTTTTGCTTTCATAAATGGAAAAATATCCGGAGAAATTTGAATTTGCCTTATGATTATAGAAATAAAAGTAAAACCCAATGCCCGAAAGGATGAAGTATCGGTAAGTCCGGAAGGGTTGGTGCGTCTATCTATAAAGGCTCCACCTGTTGACGGCAAAGCCAATGAATACCTGGTTGGTTTACTTTCCAGAATTTTTGGAGTAACCAAGTCGAGCATTACCATTCTGACCGGAGCCAGCAGCACAAGAAAACGAGTAGAAATAGCCGGAAATGACAAAGACCTTGCAGTGATTTGGGAAAATGCCTTGACAAAGGGTCTTGACAGATTTTAGGTGTGTCCTATCGTTTTGCTCAATACACCAATTCTACCGTTCCTGTATCCAGCGAATTATCGTTGTAGCGAAGCACATATTGATACACCCCTGCGGGCATAGGCAAACCCGAAGCGGAAGTGCCGTCCCAACGGCATTCTCCGGTGCGTGTAATTTGCGCTGAGTAAATCAATTGTCCGTGACGATTATTGATTTCTAAAATCCCCGACTTTCCAGTCTTGACGGGGACTAACCACGCTTCGACGGACGGATAAAATGCAAATTGCGAAATTTGTAAACTCCCTCTAGTAATCTCTGTTTCCATTTTAAAAAATAAATCGAACGATCGATTAAAAAATTTTTCCCTGTCTTCAAATATATAAATAGGAACTGAACCTAAAAATTATTCACATCTTAAATTTGATGTAAAAAAAATCTGAACATTACGTGTTCGTTTAGTGATCATTCAGTTTTCCATATAATCCCAAAGCCTTATCCATGGCTTCTTTTGCTAATGCTGTATTTTATGTTCAAATTGCATAATCGTACAGTTTTAATTGGTAGTATGAATACGTTAAAATACGTAATGTTAAACTTGTTTTTAATGGGAATTGCTGCCAGAGCCCAATCTATTATTCATCGATCAGACCAACAGTGGACGCAATACCAAAGCCAACTTACGCTATCATCTCGAATTAGTTTCAATACTGATGTGAGCATTCGTTGCCGAAGCAAATGGTCGGAACTTTCAGCACTTACCTTTCGTACCGGCCTAGTCTGGCAAGTTCCAAAATCATGGCAGTTAGGTGTTGCGGCCGCTAGTTTTATTACTTTTCAGAATCATACCTTACAACGTGCCGAGTGGCGTTTGCACCAGGAAGCCCAGCATACATATTCTGGCAGTAAGCTCCGGTTTCGAAATCGGTTGCGCATCGAACAGCGAACGTTTCAATTCATTCAACAAAATAAATGGCAGGATCCGGTGTTGGTATTTCGATTCAGGTACCGCATTTTATTGGAATGGTGCTTTTGGAAAAAAAATCTCTCAAGCCTGTCTGGGCTCGCGGGCAATGAATTGTTCGTAAATGCCGGGCGCAGTGTACGCTATAATCAATTTGACAACAACCGATTTATTACAGGTTTGCTGATTGATTGGAATAAAGGATGGAGTTCTTCCTGCACGTATGTATACCAGCTCGGGCATCGCAATGCACCGGAAGAATGGGATTATACCGATATTCTTTGGTTAAGCGTTATACACAGAATCAACATATCATCTAAAAACAAGGGATAGTGTTATGAAAAAAAACGATTGGAAGAAAAGAGAAGGCATTGTATACTCTACAGACGATTCTTTTGAATACCAGGAAAATGCTCAGGAAGTTACGGCCACTCTGCCACCGGAAGAACAAAAATTAAAAGTAAAACTCGATACTGCCAGCCGCAAAGGCAAAACCGTAACTTTAATTCAAGGATTTGTAGGTACCGCGGAAGATTTGGAAAGTCTGTCAAAAATTTTGAAAAACAAATGCAGTGTTGGAGGCAGCAGTAAAGACAATGAGATTATTCTCCAGGGCGACGTAAGAACCAAAGTAATGGACATTTTGACTACGCTGAAGTATAAAGTAAAATAACTATCCCAACATACATCCAATAGTTTTATCGATACGACAAATGGTTATTTGATACCTATCTATTAAGAGATTCGATTTCGGATTCTGAAAGCCCGGTGATGCCTTTTATTTCAGAAATGGAGAAACCTTTTGAGAGCAGTTTTAAGGCAATTTCCAACTTTCCTTCCAACTTTCCTTCTAGTTTTCCCTTAGAAAAACCTTCGGCTTCTCCTTCTTCTCTGGCGGTGTCGAGTGAGTTTTTGATATCTCGGTAGGATTTTAAACTATCCTCGTAAGAACGTACCTGGTCTAGCGTAAAGCGTGCGATTTCAGCGGTTTCAAAAAGTTTAGTAAAAATCTGTTCTCTTAATTTATCCGGAATTCGATCCAGTTTGTTAAGATTCCGAAGCACGTAGAGCCACTTATCAAAGCGGGTATCCAGTTCATCTACCGTTTTGTTAAACTTAGGCATTTCCAGATAAATGAAGGTAAGCTTATCGTAAAAAATCTTTTTGGTTTCTATATCGGTAAGCTTGATGTCGTAACGGAATTTTTCTTTTTCGTTTTTATCTTCTTCAAAAACAAAATCGAGTATGGCAATGGTATAAACGGCCTTTAATTCATAGTCCCAGTCGGCACGTTTGGCTTGTTCCCGAATGGGGAAAGTAGCATAATAAAGAGCTCTGTCTTTGAAGTAATTTTGTTTGGATTTCTGAAGTTCAACGATAAATTTTTCACCTTTTTCGTTTTCACAATACAAATCAAAAATAGCCTTTCGATCGAGTTCTGTAGTTCCGAGGTGTTCAGACTTCAGATAATTAATTTCTTTAATCTGCCCTTGTTCTTCTTTTAGCAGTTCATTCAGGAAATCCATCAGAAGATCTTTGTTGATTTCTTCCCCAAATAACTTTTTGAACCCGTAATCGGTAAAAGGGTTGATGTATTTTTCAACAAATTCAGACATAGCCAAAGATAACCAAAAGCCCAGATAATGAAAAATGAGTGTATTTTAAGTTGATGACCAGAGGTTATCTATTAAGAGATTGGATTTCGGATTTTAAAGCCCAGTGGTGCCTTTTATCTCAGAAATGGTGAAACTTTTTGAGAGCAGAGTCTAGGCAATTTCCAACTTTCCTTCATGTTTTCCCTAATAACAAACGTCTGCTTCTCCCTCCTCTAGGGCGGTGTCGAGTATATTTTTTGATATCTCGGTAGGTTTTTAAAATTCTATTCTAGAGAATTTTCTCTTGTAAAAATTACTAAAATAGTACGTATTCTAACAAGTACTACATTTCTTTTATAAGTTGGTAATGATAAACATACATAACCATTTTCACGTTCAAGTAGATGGGATTTTTAAATAAATAGGAGACATTTTAAATAATTGATGGGATGGAAAATCTACTTGTTTTATCTGTGAAAGAGTGTGATGTTTTTATGAATAAAAATCACAATCAAATGATAGTTGTTTGGAAGCCTGAATCCATTCTCGATTCTCGATTTAGAGAACTGTTAAGCATTTTTGCCGACCTAGCCCGCAAAAATCGTCCGGAAAGTATTTTTGTTGACGCACGACAACATAAAAACGCCATTTTAGCGGAGACGCAAAAATGGCATGATGAAGTAATTATTCCGCTTTACTTTTCGAGTGGAGTAAAACGCATGGGTTTCCTGACACCTCAAAGTGCGTTTTCAGAGTTTAGTCATAAAAATATTTTCAATAAAGAGAAAGCCAAATCATCCATTGAAACCCGCTTTTTCAAATCTGAACAAGAGGCTTATTCTTTTCTCCATGCAGGCACCTAGTGTCTGCATGGATTTCTTTTTTTACAACCCCTTACCTTAGTATTAATATTTTACTAAGGAGCTTGATAGTTTCATGGTTCCTTGCTGAAGAATCAATTGATAGATACCGGGTGCAAAACCATCCAGAGAAATCGTATGATTGTTTTCGCCAGCATGCACCGTAAGTTCGATATCCATAAGACTAGCACCCATGTGATTCATAACGATCAATCTGGCAGTTCCCGATTCAGGGCTATTCCAATACACTTCTGTTTGTTTTTGAAATGGATTAGGAAATAGTAAAACTTGATTCGTACTTTTTTCTCTTTTCTGGGTAACAGAAGTATTGAGGCAGTTACCAGGGAGATTGTTGTCGAGCCATTTCAATCTTGCCATCAACCAAGTTTTTAATTCATTTACTTCGCCCGCATAATCAGCTGGTATAGGATAAGGATTGGGCCACACATAGGTGCCAAGAATCGGATAGGTGTCAAAATTTCTTTCTTGTGCCTCTTGCAATACAGAAGCTACGGAGTCGATAAATGAGCTAAGGTTAGCGTCTGAAAGAAAAGAAGTGCGGAATGTTTCATAACGGCATCTGGCATTGTCTTTAAATCCATCATCTTGCATAAAACGGGACCACCAAAAGGGAACCTGATTGTTATCGGATGCACATACCTGTGGGAAATTATATGCCCATTGAGTGGTATCGGAACCATTGCAATAATCGGCATTCCCGAATGCGATGTCATAATCCCAGGGTACGAAACCCATCTTATTTCCATCGGTTGATTTCTCCTTGTAAATAAATGTGCTGATGCGCAAGCCGTCTACATTTCGACTGATTTCATTAAGTAAAAAATAATCGAGCAGGTTTGTAATTTTAAAGAATGACCTGTACCCTGAAAGCGGATTATTGTAATTGGGGCCATTCATTGTGTTTTCGAAAGCTGTCATTACCTGCTGAATGTAGGTTGCTTGCTTCGGATGGATATTGATATCGCTGGGGTATTCATATAAAAAGTTGATGGTTTTATTGGAAGGAGAGGGGCTTGAATAGGCGGATGTCCAGCCACCAATGCCGCTGCCGGTTGTTTTATCTATTTTAATGATGTATCCACCTGTAACTTCCGCTCCGGCAGTATCGATGGGTAGTAGTTTGGAAATGGAAACCCTGTTAGAGTCGCGCTTAATTTTTTCGGTTAGTAAATATAAACCCCGGTACTGATTGTTTACAAACACTTCACAATACTTTGTGCCAGGTGCGTAATGTCCCATTTCTCTGAATAGGTGGTAGGCCAGCATATTGTTCATTAAACTTTTGTCGGTATAATTAGCAATCAGGGACCAGTCGGATTCTGGGGGAAGGCCCAGCAATCCGGTGTCTATAGCCAGACCATTGGCATCCCATAGTTCAAGT
This sequence comes from Cytophagaceae bacterium, assembly GCA_025454925.1. Taxonomy (GTDB): domain Bacteria; phylum Bacteroidota; class Bacteroidia; order Cytophagales; family Cytophagaceae; genus JALONM01. The sequence goes on along the minus strand of JALONM010000091.1, from coordinate 1,773 downwards.
CCATAGGAACGTTTTGGAAATTGACTGGAGCTGGATCCTCGTAACTCAATACCAACTTTTCCGGCATAAGCTGGGTTGTCTGCCAATGAATTTCTTCCGGTAGCTTTATCATAAACGGAAAGATCTGCCATTACCTTTGGTTCGTCGACAATCGAATTGCTTCCGGAATTTATTTTAATGATTGGAAGATTGCTTGAAAATGGCTGGGCAGGCGTATTTCCAAACGTTAAACTCCAGGAAAGAACATTGCCCTGATCGGGAGTGGCATAGTCACGTATCTGAAGTCGCCAGGTACCATTACCATTTTGACCATTATTGATCAATCCCAAATAGTCTTGAGGCTTAAAGCTTCCGGTATACGGAGGGGTTCCTTCAAAAATGGAAGTGCTTGCCGTTTGTATAAAACAGGTGTTGGTAAAATTTTGACTAGAAAAACCAATTCGAACAAAAAGGCGGATCGTAGTGCCGTCTGGGGCAATCAATTTGCCCTCAATATCTTCTAGATAAGAATGAGAGATAGACAGGCAAATACTTTGCAAGCCGAAAGTACCATTCAAATTGCCAATACCACTAACATTGCAGTTGAAATTGATGTTGGTGTTATTATCTGTAATAACGCCAGTAGCTCCGTTAAAGGTCTGAGCAATGCCAACGCTACAAAGAAGTATGCTCAGCCATTTGATTGAATAGGAAAATATTTGTTGGGAAATATGGAAGATTGACGATGTTTTATACATGCCGGTGGCCCTTTACGTTACATTACCTTGTTTAGAATGATCCCATTAATCCTTCATTATACGCAAATGTAAAGGGAATGTTAATAGAAAAATAGTAGATGTTGGTGGTTAAGGCAGGTATAGGCACCGTGGAGGTTTTTGAAATTGTTAGGGAAGTGTTAATTTACATCAAATTTTGAAAGCCATGTTTGACCTGATGAATATGATGGGCAAGATGAAAGAAGCCCAGGCCAGAATGAAGGAGATGAAGGAGAACCTTGCCAAGGTAACTGCCGTTGGTGAAGCGGGAGGTGGTATGGTGAAAGCGACGGTGAACGGGCAGCGTCAGGTGGTGAGCATTGAAATTGAACCGGCGCTTCTGAAACCCGAAGATAAAGATCTGGTGCAGGATTTGACTGTAGCTGCTGTAAATGCAGCGATGTCCAAAGTCGACGAAATTGTAAAAGAAGAATTGAAAAAGAGTACCGAAGGGTTGCTTCCCAATATCCCCGGACTGGATTTAAGTAACCTGGGTAATTTAGTATAGCGTGATTAAAATTTCCGTCGTCATTCTGAATTGGAATGGCCAAAAATTTCTTGAGCAGTTTTTACCTTCAGTCATTGCCCATAGTGAGGGCGCTGAAATCATTGTGGCCGACAATGCCAGCAGCGATGGTTCTGTTGCGTTCCTGCAATCGCAATATCCTGCCTTGCGAATTATTCAGCTTGAAAAAAATCTGGGATACAGCGCCGGATACAACGCAGCCTTGCGGCAGGTAGAAGCAACGTATTATGTATTGCTCAATTCTGATATTGAAGTACCCCCTCATTGGCTAACTCCTGTAATTACCTTGATGGACCAGGATCCTTCCATAGCGGCGTGTCAACCCAAGATCCGGAGTTATCATCAGCCGGATGAATTTGAATATGCAGGTGCAGCCGGAGGATTTATTGATAAATGGGGATATCCGTTTTGCCGGGGAAGAGTGTTCGATACCTTGGAAAAAGATCAAGGACAGTACGAGGTCACCGATGAGATTTTTTGGGCAACAGGTGC
>JALONM010000090.1 GCA_025454925.1 Cytophagaceae bacterium | reverse complement strand
AATTAAACATTTTTTCCTGCTAACGCACTCATTCGGACAATGCCTCATGAGTTTGTTCAACTCTAATTTTAATTGGCCCTATTTGGGGGAAGCTTACATCTGGACGGGCCGTTTTGTGAATTTTATTTAGAGAATCCCAAAATGTTTTTGATGAATCATACACTCTTCCATTGAAATATTGTTCTAGGCTTAGACTCAATTTTTCACAAAATTCGGTTACCTCATCATGTAAATTTTGATCATGACTCGTGGCAATCTTTAAACCTTTTGTTGAATTGCTGTAGTCCGTTAGCTTACTCCTAAGAAAGGTTAAAAAATTATTTTGATCAGGTCCAGGAGCCGCAATAGGGATGTCGAATTCGTTACTATTTAGAAATTCGCGAGCAATTTCTTCTAAATGAATATAGTCAACCATAAGTTTAAAATTTACTTAATGTAGTCAATTGTCCATAATTTCCCTATCTTTGTGACACCTAAATTTCCACTATTTAGTATACATCTATATGGAAATCAATAAAATAATGGCAAATAACCTCAAATCGTTCCGTATCAAATTCGGCCTGAATCAGGAAGAGGTGGCTGAATATCTGGGGGTAGAGCGTAGTTCGGTTAGTCATTATGAGACAGGCGAACGGGAAATTGCCTTGCCCTTACTGCTCAAACTATGCGATTTGTATGGTGTGGAATTGCAGGATTTTAGCGAAGAAGATCCGACCAAACAAAAGGCCAGTTTAGCATTTGCGTTTCGCACGGAGGGTTTAGCGTCACAAGATTTGAAAAGCATCGCTTCTTTTCAGCGCATAGTAAAAAATTACCTTCAGTTAAGAGCCTTATCCGATGAGCAAAAGTAAGTTCATACAATTTGAACTGGAGAAAAAAGCTTCCGCTTTCCGAAATCGTTTTGGCTACAACGACCAGGAGCCAATCCATTTGTCGAGTCTTCTTCTGAAATGCGAAGTACTTACGCTCTTTATGCCGCTTTCAGAAAAATTCTCAGGTATGGCGGTTAAAGCCGGTGATGCACGCTTCATGATGATTAATGAAAATCATAGCTTGGGTCGTCAGCATTTCAGCATCGCACATGAGCTGTACCACCTATTTGTACAAGAAAACTTTCTTTCTCAAAAGTGCTTGACGGGAATGTTTGACAAGCAAACCGATCCGGAAGAACGCAAGGCCGATTTATTTGCCGCACTTTTATTGATGCCGGAATCCGGTATTATGCAACTCATTCCGGACAAAGAACTTTCGCGTCGCAACCAGATTACAACCGAAACCATTTTTAAACTCCAACATTTTTTCAGCGTCTCGCTAAAATCTCTCCTCTATCGCTTGGTGGAACTTGAATTGATTGATACTTCGTATTTTGCACGTTACGAAAACGTGGTGAAAAATACCGCCCGTCGCTTGGGTTACGACGTTGCCCTCTACGAAAAAGGCAACGCCGGAAAAATAATCGGCGACTATGGCTCGTTGGCCAATCAATTGCTGCAACGTCAGGTCATTTCAGAATCCTATTTTCTGGAATTGATGAATGCGATCGGAGTAGATCCTTTTGCAGACCTGGTGGACAGCTATGAATAAGGTGTTAATTCTGGTAGATGCGGATGTAATCATTCACCTGTTTAAAGCAGAACGTATTTCGATGCTAAACGAACTTTTCCCTGGTCGTTTGCGCATGTTGGATATTGTACTGACCGAATTGAGGAATAACCGAACCATCGCTCCAGTGGTCGATAATTTATTCCAATTTAAACAAATGGAGGAGATCGTATTTCCAACCAATCAGCAGGCGCTATTTCAAGAGTATGTTTCCCTTCAAAAGAAAATCGGAGGTAAAGGTGAAAGTGCTTCGCTTGTTTATTGTAAACACTTCCAAAACATTCTTGCCAGTAGCAATACCAAAGACATTGTTCCTTATTGTAAGGAACATGGCATTGCTTATTTAACCACACTCGATATTTTTTGTATAGCGCTGCATCGTAATCGTATAACGGAGGTCGAGGTAAATGCGGCCATTGACAGCATTTTCAGGAAGGGAAGTTTTCTTTGCTGTAAGAATATTGCCCATCATCTTCAGCATCATTTCGATTCAGTTAAGTATGGGTATTGAGAAAGTGATAAGGGTTTATAGTTTGTCACTCAAAAGGGAAAAATAGCAACCTCATTACTAGCATCATAGACTAACATCATATCAAATGTAATGGGGTGTTTCTCATCGGAAAATAACTCAACGCATACTGAGATGGGATACTTAGCATCTTGCATATCTTCCCAAAAATCTCCTGGAATTCTAATAGGTTTGATTAGGGAGAAGATGGGTTGTACATGCGTTGGCTGGATGTAATGAACAATTGCTATAGGTAGCCAGCTCTCTTGCAGTCCCTTATTTCGACAAGTTATTTTAATCAATAGGTTTTGCTTGTATACTTCATTGTACCACTCACTTGGTTTAACCCACTCAAACTTCGGCGTCAATAAAATTTTCTTAATCTCCAAAAAACTGTGTTTGTTTTTCAGTACAAACTCTTTTTTCCGGTCGTCGTTTTTCAAGATCATGGCTACATCGGTTTGTACCTTGTTCAGGTTGTCGGCTACGTAATTGGTGCCCACACCAGAGCCATATTTTCTCAGAAATTTTCCTGAGGTCATTTCCGACAGAATGCGCTTTACCGTAGGCAAGGGAATATTTAGCTTCTCCGAAATTTCTCCGGAGCGAATCCCCGGATTATTTTGAATTAGCAGGTAAATCATTTTTTCCCTAGGGCTCATCTGATTCTCGAACTTCTGCACATCTAGCTTCTGCATTAGCTTGTCTTGAATGGTCAGCACGCATTCTAAGAAAAAGTGTACCCACGAGGTGATGTTTTCTCCGGGTCGTTTTTGCTGACATTCCATTAGTATCGAATAGTAGTCCGATTTTCTGCGCTCAATTTCGTGTTCGAAACTCACATACTGTATCCAGGAGTAGTCGTGTTTTAATAATAAGAGTGTACCAAGCAAACGACTTAATCGGCCGTTGCCATCCTGAAAGGGGTGTATACTCAGGAATTCATATACAAACAGAGCCACTTTGATAATGGGCGTGGTAGCGGTATCGGAATTGTACCATTCGATCAATTGACGCATTAGGTCTTCGGTTTCGATGCCTGGAGCGGAGGTATGAAAGATGGTGGTTTTACTTCCATCCTGATTGTTCGCTTCTACAGAATTGGAAAGCTGTTTGTAGTTTCCTTTATGCCACTGATCCTTGTCGCTGAATTTCATCATCATATTGTGCAGGTTCTGAATATTGCTTTCGGAAATGGAGATGTCGCGATAGGATTCGATGATTACATCCAATGCATTGAAATATCCAAGCACCTCCTGTTGATCGCGCTCTACCAGCTTTTCAATCTTTACATTTTCAATCAAGACTTTCACCTCGTCGTTGGTCATCTTGGAACCTTCGATTCGGGTAGAAGCGCCAACGCTATTTACTGTGGCAATGGAGCGTAATTCTTTCAGGGTTTTGTATCCTTCTCGCTTTTCTGTGTCCATCCAGGCACCTCCAAAACGGTCAATTTTGCTCATGGCATTGAGCAACTCAAAGCCAAAATCGAGGGTAAAGGTGTAGACAGGTATACTCATGTTCTTTAAAGTGATATGCTGTGATACGCAATGATACGATTAAAAATGGAGACTTCCAACCCAAAATGATACGCTGTGATACGTAATGATACGATCGACATTTTTTATGCCTTCCTTAATTTAACCCGAGGAGTACCATAAATAATTCATTACTAGATTTTTAATGGAATCATTTCGTGTTTCACGAAATGAGAAAAGTGTCTGTTTCTTCAGTGTATAGGACACGTTGAAAAGGTAAATCTTCTGAATCTTATTTTCTGCATGGATGGATGCGATCGGAGTTAGATGCTACAGCGAATATACATCAACATCGCTGTACTAATTTTCTCTTTATTCAGAATTCCATGGCTCAAGTCAACCTATTAGGTAGGGAGTTAACCGGCTTACACTCAAGTCTGATATTACAAGGATACGATTACCTGGTTTTAGGAATGAGGTAGTAACGAATCTAAAAATTGGCTAGTGCTTGTTTGCGTGAGGGATAGACGCCCCCCCCACGCCGGGGCACGCCATAAAAACAGATAACAAATAACAGATGCATAGGAATTTGGGCTAAGCGCAAAATCCGCCAACCTCTTTTGCATGCGCAGAATGGCTAGGGACGCGCAAAGCGAAGTTCCTGGTAAAATGTTTTTACAGAAATTTTGGGGAACGATCATCAGTAGGCAATGCGCAGCACTTCGTTGGGAGCAAGGGCAAACACCTCGCTGCCTTTGGCCGGTTCGATGGAATGCAGGCCGGTAAGCGCACCAAAGGCGGGCATGAGCAATTGATTGCGGTGCCGGTAAAAACAGGGCAGTGTGATGGATTGCCGCGCTTTCATTTCCATGCGGATGCCCGGATGTATGTGGCCGCTGATGGTGTAAAGGTCATCGAGGGTTTGTGGTTCGTGACAAAATAGAATATCGCCCAGCACCAGCTGAGGCAGCACTTCTATGTTTACCTGTTCGTAATATTCGGGGTGCAATAAGTCGTGATTGCCTTTGATGAGTACCACCTCCAGTTGAGGATGGTGTTTTCTCCAATCGACAACTTCCTTCCAGGCGGCGTTGTATTCGCTGTGGAAGAAGTCTCCGAGGATCCAGATTTTTTTTGCTTCGTAGTAGTGCACCAGCTGTTGCAGTTTCAGCAAATCGCCGGTGCCGGCATTATCGGGCAGGTATACACCTTCTTTACGAAAGTGGGCGGCTTTGCCCAGATGCAAATCGGATACTATGAGTGTTTCGCCCTGCGGCCACCACAGCACCTTGGCGGGGGATAGACGAAATTCAAACTCTCCGATCCAGAGCGTATGTTCGTGCATAGGCATGGGGTCGTCGCGTGTGTTTGCAGGAGGATGGATTGCTGCCAAGCTCAGCCTTAGCTTTGCAGCCAGTTTTGCATCATGCGTTCGCCGTGTTCGGTGAGTATGGATTCGGGGTGGAATTGCACACCGCATACCTTGTATTGCTTATGACGCAAGGCCATTACCCGGCCGAGCGCATCGGTGGCGGTAACATCGAGTACCTCGGATGGAAAGCCTTTTTCATCGACCACCCAGGAATGGTAGCGGCCTACCTTGAACTCTTTGGGCAGCCCATCAAACAGCAAATCGTCTTTCAGGATTTGAATGGGTGTAGCAATGCCATGGTATACCTTTTCGATGTTGGTGAGTGTTCCGCCAAAAATTTCGCCTATGCATTGGTGTCCGAGGCAAACGCCGAAAATATCTTTGCTGGAAGCATAACGCTTTACTACCTCTTGCAGGATGCCGGCTTCGGAAGGGATGCCGGGCCCGGGAGACAGCATGATTTTTTGGTACTGGCCTACTTCTTCCAGCGAAATTTTATCGTTCCGGAATACATCGATGTGGAATCCGAATTTTTTTACGATGTGTACCAGGTTGTAGGTAAACGAATCGTAGTTATCAATCATTAAAATTTTTTCTGCCATGACTGTGCTTAGTTTTTAATCTTTTCCGCTTCCTGAATGGCTTTTTTCAAGGCTGCCAGTTTGTTGTTTACTTCCTGCAATTCGCTTTCGATGTTGGAGAGGGCTACTACGCCTGCTCCTGCCTGGTAGTAAAGCACATTGTCTTTGGAAAGTATGGAGCGAATCATGATGGCTGAGTTAAATTCGCCGTTGAATCCCATGTAACCGATGCAGCCACCATAATAGCCTCGGTTTCCATGCTCGTATTTGTTGATGAGTTGCATGGCCATGTGTTTGGGTGCGCCCGATAGAGTTCCTGCGGGAAACGTGTCTCCTACAATATCAACAAAATTTTCGCCTTGGTTTAATTGTCCGCTTACTTTAGAGACGAGGTGGATGACGTGGGAGTAGTATTGTACTTCTTTAAACGTTTCTACGCGGACTTCGTGGCAATGGCGGCTGAGGTCGTTGCGCGCCAGATCGACCAGCATAACGTGTTCGGAATTTTCTTTGGGATCGTCCAGTAATTTTTTGGCGAGGTCGTAGTCCTGAATGTCATTACCTGTTCTACGGAAAGTTCCTGCAATGGGGAATATGGTGGATTTGCCTTGCTTTACTACGATTTGTGCTTCGGGACTTGATCCGAAAATGCGGAAGCTTCCGAAGTCGAAATAGAAGAGGTATGGCGATGGATTGATGGAGCGTAGGCTTCGGTATACATTGAAGTCGTCGCCGGTGTATTGTCTGGAGAATCGCCGTGAGAGTACGATTTGAAACACATCGCCACGCAAGCAGTGATTGACGCCTTTTTGAAGTACGGATAAAAATTCGGTATCGGTAAAGTTGGACTCTTCGCGATCCACCAATTTAAAGGGATAGGAAGCGTAATCGTTTTTGGTGATTAAGGTTTGCAAGGCATCGAGGTCTCCAGCAGGGGCACCTTCCCAACTGCCGTCGATCAGTACCACCTCGTTGTTGAAATGATTGAAGACGAGGATATATTGAAATACCTGATAGAAGACATCAGGAATTTTGCGGTATTCGGAAGGAAAACTATCGATGGAGATATCTTCGAAGTAGCGCACGGAATCGTAACTGCAATATCCGAAGATGCCGTTGCTCAGGTAAGAAGCATCTAGCTTTTTCGATTGGAAAGACTGGGAGAATGCAGCCAGCTCCTGACTCAAAGAGACTGTGCCCATGTCTTTGTGAACTTCGTTGCCATCCGGGTAGCGGATTTCCAATTGTCCATCTTCTACCTTCAATGAGGCAATAGGCTGACAGCAGATGTATGAGTAAATATCTTCATTGCCATGGTAGTCGGAACTTTCCAGCAGTATGCTGCCAGGAAAACGGTCCCTTATTTTTAGATACATACTCACCGGAGTGATGGTATCGGCCAGTAATTTGCGAACTTCGGATCGCAAGATATATGGTTTCATAGGTACTAATTTCGTAAGTGTTGCCTTCTACCCGGTAATCCATCATGCATGCGTTACTGAGTATGGAAGGAGTTGAAAAAAAAAGGCTTGCGTGAACAGCAAGCCTTTAAAATATAGTATAAAGCCAGGTTGTTCACGAACTGCTTAGTTCATTTGCCAACGCCAGACTTGTACATTCGATGTCGTATTCATGGTTTCAAAAATAGCAGTTCCACAAATAAATACAAAAACCCAGCGCTTTTTTTTCAGGTTCATCCGATTTATTCAAATTCTTCATTGCTTCCAGGATTATTGAAGAGGCTTCCAAAAAGATCTTTGAATTCGGTTTTACCCAAGCTTTGATTGCGGGCGAGCTGGGAAAATTCTGCAAGTCCATGCAGTAAAAATTCCATGAGCAGGTATTTGTCTGTTTCGCGGTAGGAAGGAAAACGATCTTCTACCAGGGCTTTTAGGCCGGGCACCAAATCGAGTTTGGCCTTGTATGTGGTTTCGCTGAGGTCGTTTCTCAATTCCAACAGATTACCATCGTTGAACCAGGCGATGATGGAACCATACGGACTAGGTTCTTGTGTTTTGTCCTTGTTTTTCTTTTTCTTTTCCGGATTGGGGAAATATTTTTCAAATTCATGTCGAATGGCTTTGCCAATAAGGAATTGTGCTACGTTGGCCATACCTTCGTTTTCACCTTCGTATACCAATTCGATCTTACCAGTGATGGCAGGCACTACGGCGTACACATCCGAAATACGAATGCCGGTATTGTTCTCTTTATTCAGCAGCATTCTACGTTCGGCATTGCTGAACAGCGTCTCCATCGCTGAAATACTTAGTCGTGCAGATACTCCACTCTTCTGGTCAACGTATTCGCTTTTCCGTGCCTCGAAAGTAATTTGTTCCAAGAGGGTTTTCACCAGGTCAACACAACGAATTTGTGATTTTTGTGTCTCCGAAAGTTCCGCTTCTTGTTCGGTAATTGCTTTGGAAAGTTCTATACTGGTAGGATAATGAGTAATGATCTGGCTCTCGATGCGGTCTTTGAGCGGTGTGATAATGGAACCACGGTTGGTATAATCCTCTGGGTTTGCAGTAAACACAAATAGCAAGTCAAGTGGTAATCTAAGTTTGAACCCACGTATTTGTATATCTCCTTCCTGTAAAATATTAAAGAGCGAAACCTGAATGCGAGCTTGCAAGTCGGGTAATTCGTTGATGACGAACAAACCGCGATGCGCTCTGGGAATCATGCCATAATGAATGGCACGCTCGTCGGCATAACTCAGTTTTTGGCTTGCTGCTTTGATGGGATCCAGGTCTCCGATAAGGTCGGCTACTGAAACATCGGGCGTTGCTAATTTTTCAGAGTAACGTGCGCTTCTATGAATCCAGCGAATGGGAGTGGCGTCGCCCTGGGTTTTCAAAATTTCTTTGGCCTGAGCCGTTATAGGTAGAAAAGGATCTTCTGCCAACTCCGTGCCTTCAATGGCCGGTATGTATTCGTCGAGCAATTGCACCAGTTGACGAGCAATTTTTGTTTTTGCTTGCCCGCGAAGGCCGAGCAGTAAAATATTATGCTTTGCCAAAATGGCATTTTGAATTTCAGGGATAACACTGTCCTCGTACCCTTGAATGCCTTCAAACATGGGAGTGCCTTGGGATAGATGGGCGATGAGGTTGGTTCGTAATTCTTCTTTGATTGAACGATTGCGGTATCCGGATTTTTTAAGTTCTCCGAATGTGAAAATGCTGGGTGCCTGGGCCATATTAAAAATTAAGAACGAATATTTTTTCTGCGGTTATTTTCAAAATCCTGGAATACAAAATTTCCCAGGCCATCGAGATTGCTGTAATAGGCTTTGCCTTTGTTGATTTCGGTAAATTCTTGCACGAACTGTTGCAGGTATGGATCCGAGGCAATCATGAACGTGGTAACGGGAATTTTTAATCGGCGGCATTGCGCTGCCATGTTTAGCGTTTTGGAAATTACTTTTTGATCTAGACCGAAACTATTTTTGTAATATCCATTCCCTTCTTTCAGGCAAGTAGGTTTGCCATCGGTGATCATGATGATTTGCTTGTTGGATGTTTTTCTTTTCCGGAGTATATCCACGGCCAATTCCAATCCGGCGCAAGTATTGGTATGATATGGACCTACCTGCAAATAAGGGAGATCTTTTAATTGAACCGGCCAGGCATCGTTTCCAAATACAATGATGTCCAGGCTATCTTTCGGATAACGAGTTTGAATCAATTCGGCCAAACCCATGGCTACCTTTTTTGCCGGGGTGATGCGGTCTTCACCATATAAAATCATGGAGTGTGAAATGTCGATCATGAGCACGGTGGCCATGTGCGAAAGGTGCTGTTTTTCGTGTACCTGCAAGTCATCGTGCTGAAGCTCGAATTGATCGATGCCATGGTTGAGATAGGCGTTATGTATGGAGCCCGACACATCTAATTGATCCAGGCTGTCTCCGAATTGAAAAGCTCTGGTATCGTATTCCTGCTCGTGCCCTTGCCCCAGGTGTTTTGTTCCATGATTGCCATCAGAAGTCTTTTTTAATTTACCAAAAAGCTCTTCGAAGGAATGTCGGCGTATGGCTTGTTCTGTTTTCGGAGTAATAGAAATTTCTCCTTTTTCGTTTTTATCGTCGAGGTAACCTTTGGATTTAAGGTCGCGCAGGAAGTCGCCGAGTCCATACGAATCCTGGCTCCACTGATGCTGGGCATCCAGTTGTTTAAGCCATTCCAACGCTTCCGCAGCGTCTCCGGAAGTATACGTGAGTAGTTCCAGGAACAGTTTTAGAAACGACTCGAAAGAAGCTTGCCTGGGATCGGGTAGATATTTGGAAAATATAAAGTGCACGGCATCTAAGTTAACAAAAGCCATTCAAAATAGTTCTTCTCAGGTGCCGAACTCTTGAGTAAGTTCTTTTTCCAAGTAAATAGCTCGATCGCTGTAGGTGAAATTTAGCCTGAAATAATGAAACCAAAATCAAGCAAAGTAAGTATGTATGCAGCGAACCTGTTTTAACCTTATTGGTAAGTGGTTAATTTATAATTACTAGTTGTATATTCGCATAAGCAGTTATGCACAGGTTAAATATTGTTTAGCTTTGTATCTATATTAAAGGTGTGTTATGAATAAATATTCTTATGTGTCCAATGCGGATGTTTCATCCATAGACGAATTATATTCATCGTATAAAAAAGATCCTGAGTCGGTAGATATTACCTGGCAAAAGTTTTTTGAAGGATTTGAATTTTCACAAGGTGATGGCCTAAAAGCCACGCCTGCAGCAGGAAGTGGCACAGGTCCATTAAATAATAAGGAGATGCAGGTGCGCTACCTCATACACGCGTACCGCAGTCGTGCGCACCTTCGTTCCAACACCAATCCGGTTCGTAAGCGGAAAGACCGCAAGCCGCATCTTGAATTGTCTCATTTCGGATTGAGCGATGCTGACCTGGATGTTGTATTTGAAGCGGGCAATGAAATTGGTATTGGCAATGCTTCGCTTCGTCAAATTCTCGATGCTCTCAAGAAAATATACGAAGGAACCATAGGCTTCGAGTATATGTACATACGTGATCCGGAGCGTTTGAATTGGTTTAAAGAGAAAATTGAGAAAGAATCTTTATCTCATAACCCAAGCATTGACGAGAAGAAACAAATTTTATATAAGCTGAATCAAGCGGTTGTTTTCGAAAATTTCCTTCATACCAAATACGTAGGTCAAAAACGGTTTAGCTTGGAAGGTGGAGAGACCACCATTGCAGCGCTAGACCAGATTGTTGCCAAGGCAGCACAATTGGGAGTAGAAGAGGTGATGATTGGAATGGCCCACCGTGGGCGTCTCAATGTGCTTACCAACATCATGGGTAAAACCTACGAGCAGGTTTTTTCTGAATTTGAAGGTACCGCTATTCCCGATCTTACCATGGGTGATGGCGATGTGAAATACCACATGGGATATTCCAGCGAAGTGGTTTCTCCTTCCGGAAATAAAATAAACTTAAAATTAGCTCCCAACCCATCTCACCTCGAAGCGGTTGATCCGGTGGTACAAGGTTTTGTGCGCGCTCAGATAGATCGTGAGTTCCGCGACCCAGCCAAGGTTTTACCGGTGCTCATACATGGAGATGCTGCGGTAGCTGGTCAGGGGATTGTATACGAGGTAGCACAGATGTCCAAGCTGGCCGGTTATTCTACTGGCGGAACCATACACTTTGTAATCAATAACCAGGTTGGATTTACTACCGACTTTGAAGATGCCCGTTCCAGTATTTATTGCACGGATGTGGCCAAAGTAGTAGATGCTCCGGTATTGCACGTCAATGGCGACGATCCGGAGGCGGTGGTATTTTGTGCGAAAATTGCGGTGGAGTTTCGTCAACGTTTTGGTCGCGATATTTACATTGACATGGTTTGTTACAGACGTCACGGACATAACGAAAGCGATGAACCTAAATTTACCCAGCCGGCACTTTACAACATCATTGCCCGTCATGCCAACCCAAGAGAAATTTACCTTCAGAAACTAATCGAAAAAGGAGAGGTAGACGCTGAGCTGGCCAAAGCTATGGATAAGGAGTTCCGTGATATGCTACAGGCCCGTCTCAACCAGGTAAAAGAAAAACCATTGCCTTATACCTTCCAGAAAATGGAAAAGGAATGGAACTCTCTCCGTCGAGCAACTCCAGAAGATTTTGATAAATCGCCAGAAACCGGCATAACACAGGATGTTATAGAAAAGGTGGCGAATGCTCTTATTAACGTGCCTGATGGCTTTAAGCCCATCAAGCAAATTGAGACCTTGCTGAAAGACCGACGCAAACAATTTTTTGAAACCAAAATTCTAACCTGGGCTTCGGCGGAGTTATTAGCTTATGGTTCTATTTTGCTCGACAAAAAAATTGTACGTCTTTCCGGTCAGGATGTGCAGCGAGGAACATTCTCCCACCGCCATGCAGTGCTGAGAGATGCTGAAACAAACGAATCCTACAATAGCCTTAATCATATTTCCGACAATCAAAAAAGCTTCCGCATATTCAATTCGTTCTTATCCGAATATGGAGTTTTAGGATTTGAATTTGGCTATGCCATGGCCAATCCCAATGCACTGGTGATTTGGGAAGCCCAGTTCGGAGATTTTGCCAACGGTGCACAGGTAATGATTGATCAGTTTATTTCCACTACCGAAACCAAATGGCAACGTCAAAACGGAATGGTCATGCTGTTGCCTCATGGTTATGAAGGCCAGGGTCCTGAGCATTCCTCTGCCCGTTTGGAACGATTCCTGGAATTGTGCGCAGACAATAACATGGTGGTAGGAAATATTACTTCGCCTTCTAACTTCTTCCATGCCTTGCGTCGTCAGGTAACCTGGCAGTTCCGCAAGCCAATGGTATTGATGTCACCTAAATCTTTATTACGCCATCCATTGGTGCAATCGCCGCTCAGCGAATTTACCAACGGCCATTTTCAGGAAGTTATTGACGATGCTTCGGTGAATGCGAAAGACGTAAAAATGGTATTGCTCTGCAGCGGTAAAGTATATTTTGATCTGTTGGAGGAACAACAAAAATCAGGAAGGAAAGATACTGCAATCATTCGCTTAGAACAGCTGTATCCATTCCCTGAAAAGCAAATTATGGCCATACTGTCCAAGTACAAGGGTGCTACCCTTCGCTGGGTGCAGGAAGAACCGGTGAACATGGGAGCCTGGGGCTTTATTCTGAAGCGCCTCTATCCGAAGGGAATTCCAGTGCAGGTGATTGCCCGCGAAGAGGCTTCTTCACCAGCGGTGGGTTACCTTAAAGCACACAACGAAGCGCAGAAAGAGCTTATCCGCTCGGCCTTCCATGAAAAATATGAATTCAATTTATGGTAGTCGATAGACAGACCATCTGATAAACGAAATGTAAGAATTTTAACATAACTATTTTTTATGGCCAATATTCAAATGACCGTGCCAACCGTAGGTGAGTCTATAACCGAAGTTACTATAGGTAAATGGACTAAAAAGGACGGTGATTTTGTGAAAGCAGAAGAGTTGCTGGTGGAACTCGAATCTGACAAAGCTACCTTTGAATTAAATTCCCAGGCAGAAGGTATCCTTCGTATTAAAGCCAAGTCGGGAGATGTGCTGCCAATCGGTGGACTCATTTGTGAAATTGAAGCTTCGGCAGGCAATGGCACTGTAAAGGAAACACCAAAGCCAGAAACCAAATCGCAACCTTCTTCGGTTGGCAAAACGGTAGAATTGGTAGTGCCTACCGTAGGAGAGTCAATCACCGAAGTGACGTTAGGAAAATGGAATAAAAAGTCTGGAGATCTGGTGAAGGCCGAAGAAGTGTTGGTGGAGTTGGAATCTGACAAGGCAACGTTTGAATTGACAGCTTCGGCCACAGGGATCTTGGAAGTAGTAGCGGCAAGCGGGCAGGTGCTTCCGATTGGTGCACTTATTTGTAAAATTGCCGTTACCGCTGATATGCCTGTGAACACCAGCAAAGAAACTCCAGTAACCACCAATAACGGCGATGCCTCTGCCTATGCCAAAGGGCATCCTTCGCCTTCTGCTAATAAATTATTATCTGAAAAAGGAATTGATCCTGCCGACGTGAAAGGCTCTGGCAAAGATGGCCGCATTACTAAAGAAGATGCCATGAACGCCCAGAAAAAATCAGAAACCATTACTACTGCCAAGAAAGAAACTCCTGTTATGAATACCGTTCCCGGATCGCGCCAAGAACGCAGCGAGAAAATGACCAGCTTGCGAAAAACTATTTCCCGCAGATTGGTGGCTGTTAAAAACGAAACAGCCATGCTCACTACGTTTAACGAAGTTGACATGAAGCCTATCATGGATCTGAGAGCGAAATACAAAGATGCATTTAAAGAAAAGCACGAAGTAGGCCTGGGCTTTATGAGCTTCTTTACCAAAGCGGTAACCATGGCCTTGAAAGAGTTTCCTGCGGTAAATGCCTACATTCAGGGGGAAGAAATCATTTACCATGATTATGCAGATATTTCAATTGCCGTGTCAGCTCCTAAAGGTCTCATGGTGCCTGTCATTCGCAATGCAGAAAGTATGAGCTTCGATCAGATTGAAAAGGAAATTGTTCGGCTGGCTCTTAAAGCGCGTGATAACAAGCTTTCCATCGATGAGATGACAGGTGGAACGTTTACCATTACCAATGGTGGAATTTTTGGTTCTATGCTTTCTACGCCCATCATCAATGCACCGCAATCGGCCATATTGGGTATGCACAACATTGTGGAACGTCCGGTGGTACAAGGTGGACAGATCGTTATTCGTCCGATTATGTACGTGGCGCTTTCTTACGATCACCGCATCATCGACGGGCGTGAGTCGGTTGGATTCCTGGTGCGCGTAAAACAATTGCTCGAAGATCCTTCCAGAATCTTGTTGGGTGTATAAGCATATCATGTCAGGATTTCGAATCATGAGGATTGTTCCATTTTTACTGCTTGCAGTAAGTTTATTTCAGGGCATAGGTTGGGCGCAAATGTTTGAGTTTACGCCCAAGGACGCCCAACGCCTCCGAGGTCGTACGCTGGTAGTGGTGTTGCCCGATGCCAGCGATGCTCCCCAGGTTCGGGATCCAAAAAAAATTCAGCAGCAGCAAGCTTGGCTTGCCATGCTGCAACGCTGGTGGGAAAAGGGGGCCCGCAAAGGATGGAATTACTCCGTCCTTCCGATCCTCTTCTGCAAAAGCACCGCCGTGGATTCTTTACCTAAGGATAAAAAGTACTTGCTGGTAGAAAATACTTCTTTGCGTCTCATGGAATCTTTCTGGCAAACCTTGATGCCTGCCGACAGTGCCACGGTATATGCACATAGAACTTTCTATCAGCAAAAAGAAAAATTCGCTTTCCTTCAGTTACGCTTTGCGGAACGTAGCGAAAGTTTTTACACCTACTATTTCTTTTCACAAGTACCTACAGCGCTCGACTATTATGTAGCGATGCGCAGCCTGGGATATGTAATTCAACGGAACATTATCAATCCCAAAAGTAAAACGAAGAATATTGAAGAGGAAATCCGCAACCGCAACTCCACACTCAAAAGTCGGAACCTGATGGTGGATTCGGTGCTGGTAAACCGGGTAGGCAAAAAATTCAGCTACATACCGGAAGAATATCCTTTTACGTATTCGTTAAGTGATTACTCGTCACTGGAAAAGCGCATCATGAATGGTGATGAGAGTGGCGCCTTGTTTACGATGATCCCCATCAGCGATCCAATTGGCAGGGGAGAGTCCTATTTGGGCACTGCCGGTGGTGGAATGAATACTTTTGAAAAGAATTTCTATTTCATGCAAATGATTGTAGATTTAGGAAGCGGTAATTTTCTTTATTACGATAAAACAGAAGAGCCGCGCGTGCTTGTGAGAGATTGGAAGCGTTTCACGAGGTATACCGATGAAGGAATACAAAACACGGCTCCCTAAGCAATACTCCTGTAAGAAAGTATAACGAAGCACTCTAAAAAAATCAATATATGTCATACGATGTTGTAGTGATAGGATCAGGTCCTGGTGGATATGTAGCCGCCATTCGTTGCGCGCAGCTTGGAATGAAAACGGCAATAATCGAAAAGTATGCTACCCTGGGTGGTACTTGCCTCAACGTGGGTTGCATTCCTTCCAAAGCCATGCTCGATTCTTCAGAGCATTACCATAATGCCGCGCACACATTCGCCACACACGGCATCGAATTGCAAAATCTGAAAGTTAATCTGGCGCAAATGGTGCAGCGCAAGCGCGATGTGGTAAAGCAAACCTGCGACGGGATCAACTTCCTTATGAAAAAAAACAAGGTGGAAGTTTTTCATGGTACGGGCTCCTTCGTGAATGCTACTACTATCAAGGTGACGGCCTCCGATGGAACGACCAAAGAATTGAACACGAAAAAAACCATTATTGCTACCGGCTCTAAACCCAGCACGCTGCCTACGGTTCCCATCGATAAACAACGCATCATTACCTCTACAGAAGCCCTGGAGCTGAAAGAAGTTCCCAAGCATCTTATTGTCATTGGCGGAGGTGTTATTGGCATGGAATTGGGCTCTGTATATGCTCGCTTAGGATCTAAAGTAAGTGTGGTAGAATACCTTGATGGTTTGATTCCCAGCATGGATAAATCCTTGGGTAGAGAACTTCAAAAAGTATTAGGAAAACTTGGATTCGAATATTACTTCAATCACAAGGTAACCGCTGCTGTAAATAATGGCAAGGAGGTTACCGTGAATGCGGAAGATAAAGAAGGTAAAAAGTTGGAATTGAAAGGCGATTACGTGTTGGTGTCTACAGGTCGCAAACCTTATACCGAAGGTCTAGGCCTTGAGAATGCAGGGGTAAAATTGGATGAGCGCGGAAGAATACAGGTGGATGAACATTTGCAAACCACTACACCAGGAATATATGCGATCGGCGATGTGATTAAAGGCGCTATGCTGGCGCACAAGGCCGAAGAAGAAGGTGTAATGGTTGCCGAATACCTGGCCGGACAAAAACCACACATCAATTACTTACTGATACCTGGCGTAGTATATACCTGGCCTGAAGTAGCAGCGGTAGGGTATACCGAAGAACAATTGAAAGAAATGGGCAAGGCATATAAAGTGGGCAACTTTCCATTCAAAGCCAGTGGCCGTGCACGCGCCAGCATGGATACCGATGGCTTTGTGAAAGTATTGGCCGACAAACAAACCGATGAGATCCTGGGTGTTCATATGATTGGTCCCCGGGTGGCCGATATGATTGCCGAGGCGGTGGTAGCTATGGAATATCGTGCTTCGGCAGAAGATGTAGCTCGCATGAGTCATGCGCACCCTACATTTACCGAATCATTTAAAGAAGCGTGCTTAGCCGCTACCGAAAACAGAGCCATACATATTTAAAGGTCTTTATCAGGCCTATTGGGAAATAGAAAAGGGCTGCGTATATTTGCAGTCCTAAAAGCAGAAGTGGCGGAACTGGTAGACGCGCACGTTTCAGGGGCGTGTGAGATTTCTCGTGTGGGTTCGATTCCCACCTTCTGTACAACGAAAAACAAAAGAAGCCACGCTTAAGCGTGGCTTCTTTTGTTTTTCGAGCCCGGAGTTTGAGCCCGGAGTTTGCCCGCACTTTAGACCCAG
>JALONM010000127.1 GCA_025454925.1 Cytophagaceae bacterium | reverse complement strand
CCAACTTAATGATGGTAACTAACGATAGGGGTTGCGCTCGTTGCGGGACTTAACCCAACACCTCACGGCACGAGCTGACGACAACCATGCAGCACCTTGTTTCGGGTCATTGCTGACTTAACCATTTCTGACTAATTCCCTAACATTCTAGCCTTGGTAAGGTTCCTCGCGTATCATCGAATTAAACCACATAATCCACCGCTTGTGCGGACCCCCGCCAATTTCTTTGAGTTTCAACCTTGCGGTCGTACTCCCCAGGTGGAATACTTAACGCTTTCGCTTAGACGCATACAGTATATCGCATACATCGAGTATTCATCGTTTAGGGCGTGGACTACCAGGGTATCTAATCCTGTTTGATCCCCACGCTTTCGTGCCTCAGCGTCAATAATGGTATAGTAAGCTGCCTTCGCAATCGGTGTTCCGAATCATATCTATGCATTTCACCGCTACATGATTCGTTCCGCCTACTTCCACCAAATTCAAGACTTCCAGTATCAAACGCAATCCTACAGTTAAGCTGCAGGCTTTCACATCTGACTTAAAAATCAGCCTACGCACCCTTTAAACCCAGTAAATCCGGATAACGCTTGCACCCTCCGTATTACCGCGGCTGCTGGCACGGAGTTAGCCGGTGCTTATTCTCTAGGTACCTTCAACTTATGATAAATCACAAGATTTATTCCCTAGCTAAAGCAGTTTACAACCCATAGGGCCTTAATCCTGCACGCGGGATGGCTGGATCAGGCTTGCGCCCATTGTCCAATATTCCTTACTGCTGCCTCCCGTAGGAGTCGGGCCCGTGTCTCAGTGCCCGTGTGGCTGATCATCCTCTCAGACCAGCTACCGATCGTCGCCTTGGTGAGCCATTACCTCACCAACTAGCTAATCGGACGCACGACTATCCTTTACCGCCGGAGCTTTAATTATCAAGTGATGCCACTCGATAATACTAGTAAAGGGCAAGTTTCATACGCGTTACGCACCCGTCTGCCGCTATCTATTGCTAGACCGCTCGACTTGCATGTATTAGGCCTCCCGCTAGCGTTCATCCTGAGCCAGAATCAAACTCTCCATTGTAAGTTATTCTGTTTTTTTAAACTCATTTATTCATAAATACCATCTCTTTTATTACCTTATGTCAATGAACACTTTATTTCCCATCGCTTTAAAATTACTTTCTGTCGCTTTGGGATTGCAAAGATAAAAAGAAAAATTTAAATCGATGGAGTTTTTTTTAAAAATATTAAATTAATATGCACAAAATACAAACAATTTGCATTTGCTGTTCGCAGACTAAAGCTTTTTAAGTCTTATAAGTATTAATAAAGAAGATGCCAATCATTCCCATCATAAATTGCTGCGCCCCGATTACCGCAAACCAACATTTTCTTTTTATCTTCGGATACGTCAATCCTATTAGCTACTCGAGCTATGGATTCTGGAACAGGATTTATTTTCACCTCGGTACAATCTTTGAGTTCATTTTCTTCCAAAATTTGCATACCATCTCTACCAGCACACCATAGTCTGTCCTCAAACCAAACTGAATCCCTAAAGCGCATTCTTTTTTTTGCTTCGAATATTAACTCCCACTTATCAGTCATACCACACCATAAATTTCCCAAAGCATCTGTGATAAAAATTTCTCCGCTTTCATTATTTGCAATTGTATTGAGACCTACGTTGCTTGGGAAATCAATAGTAGTCCAAATCTTATCTTTTGATATTAGTAAAGTTCCCATATCTCCAACCGCTAAATATTCAGTCGGATTGATTTTTGAGATTCCCAGCAACCCATTGCTTTCCATTAAATGAGAAAAAAGATCATCGTTACCACTCGAATTGGCTTTTTGAATCTTGGCAATAATATCAAGACTGTTGCGAAGGCTTAGATTTTCCCAGCCCGCATTGGATTTTCGTTCATAGATCGAATGCATACCACCGCAAGCTAAAATTTGATGATCTATCTTTTGCAGATTTCGGATTCCTGCACCATCTTCAACTCTAGATTCTTTTATTAACTTCCCATTCTTTACACTCACTACATTGCCAACTACATCAACGATTAAATAAGTTGTTGGATTATTTCTTTCTAACACAATGTGGGGGCCAGCGCTAAGGGGAATTTTCTTACAGCTTATCGTAATTTCGATTGATTCATTCTCATAAGAAACTTCTATAAAACTAAAATAATTTTTTTTAATGGGGGTCAGCACAAAGCCCAACTTTCCACTTTCTCCAAAACACCCGTCTTGGATCAAATTATTGCTTAATATAGTATTCATTTTCTTCCTATTTGATTAGTCCATTGAAAGGCCTGAATGTGGCACAACCTCGGCACTTTCTCCTAACCTTCCGGTATTAGATGCCTGATCCAAATAATACGCATCAAGCTGAGCTTGAATGCATTTGTCATTACAACCATAGTTAACCGCTGCTTGAGTTGACACACTTTTTGTAATACTTTTGTAAGTAGGCTTGATCTTGACACGGCTCATTTGCCCTAGTAGGAATGAAAGATAGATATGCCATTCTTTATGATCGCCATCCCACCCTTCGACACACATAGTAGGCGCTTTCTCACCTTTGTAATGATCCCATCCTTTTGCAGTGGGTAACTTATAACGAGGCGCATCTTTACCAGTTTCCTCTTAAAAAAAAAATATAAAGTTGATTTTCGATTTAGGGTCTCTAAACATTGCATCAGGAAGCAAATGGTTAGCTTGCTCATTATCGGGATCTTTTACGCAACAATCCTTCTTATCATGAGGAACAAGTCGACAAGCCATTGCTTTTTTGCATTCTCCAGAACATCTTTCTTTTCCTTCTCCAGGCGGGCAGTTATCATTTATTTTTTTAGCATCTGCTGCTCAATAAGAGGGTAACGCATTGTTGTCCAAATATAAAAATGGCGCCGTATTTTGAGGCGTTGAGTTTTCTACACCAGTTACCATCACATAACCTCCATCATCATTTTCTTTTGTGAAATAAGTTGTATCCAACCCTAAAGTAGGTGCAGTAACCAAAGGATTATCAGAATTGTTCGCTTGATAGATAGTGAATTTGGTTCTAGACCCATCCTTTATTAAGAAAAGAAAGTATTCTTGTCTAGGATTATGCAGCTGCGTATAACCCCCTCTTTAAATCGTAAATCATACTCTTTCTTGCTAATTTTGCTATTCATATTATTAACTATATTTTAATATGTAAATATAATAGTTTTAATTAAGTTATTACTATTTTCCTTTATATTCTACTAAGAAAAGCAATATTTCATTGCAAATTTCATAGGTGCAAAATTACCCCTTTAATCCCAAAAGGGATAAGAATCCAGCACCAATTTTCAAGGCATTTTCATCAATATCAAAATTTTCATTGTGCACGGGAATTTCAGTATTTTTATCTGTATTTCCTGTCCCTAATCTAAAAAAAACGGCGGAAGTATGATGCCCATAATAGGAAAAATCCTCTGCGCCCATTCTAATCGGCATCCAAAGTGTATTCTCCGATGATACAAACTCGGTTGCTACATCAAAACAAGCTTGGGTTAGGGCTTCATCGTTATAGACAAAAGGAATTCCATCAGGAATATTCACTTCAACTTTAGCTCCATAGCTTTTGGCTATATTATTGGATAATTCATGAATAGATTGAAGTAAAAATTTTCGATGATTTTCGTCAAATGTTCTCAAAGTTCCCGTCAATTTAGCCTCATTGGGAATAATATTGGTAGCTCCTGAACCAGCTTGAAAACTAGAAATTGAAATCACAGTTGGCGTTGTGGGATTGGTAAATCTAGAAACCAAAAGCTGTAAGGCTTGATAAATCTGAACGCCTATGGATACTGGATCAATACAAAGATGAGGAGAAGCTGCGTGACCGCCTTTTCCTTGAATGGTAATGTAGATTTCATCCGCAGATGCCATAAATGCACCTTTTCTAAAGCCTAATTTACCGACTTGCAGCTCAGGAGTGACATGAAGTCCAAAAATTTTAGTAACTTTTGGATTATCTAAAACACCAGCATTTATCATAGCTTGAGCTCCAGAGGGTTGTTTTTCTTCGCTAGGTTGAAAAATTAATTTGATACAATGTTTTATATTATCTTTATTGGCAAATAAAAATTTAGCAGCGCCCAAAAGACAAGTGGTATGGACATCATGCCCACAAGCATGCATCACACCTCGGTTTTGACTAGTATAGGAATGTGCTCTTTTTTCTAGGATTGGTAAGGCATCTATATCCGCTCTAAGCGCGATACATCCATTCGAAGCAAGGTGAGGGTTGATCAAGGCTACTACGCCCGTATCTAAAGGTTTTGTAATATCCGTCAAACCAATTTCATGCAGTTTATCTTGAATGTATAGCGTAGTCTCATACTCCTGCCAAGAAAGCTCTGGATACTTATGAATATGACGCCTGACCTCTATGAGCCAAGGAAAATTTTCTTCAAAAAAATCATGAATATTTAAAGTCATGAGAAATTATTCTGAGAATTGCGCTTAATTTCTTTGAGAAATTCAGAAGCGAAAATAAAATCGTTTAAATTTTCATTGTTCGTTTTGAGAATTTCTTGTTTGGTCCCTTCCCAATTTTTATTCCCTTCGTATAGATAAAGAATTTTATCTCCAATTCCAATCACAGAATTCATGTCATGTGTATTGATAATGGTCGTAATACCAAACTCTCTAGTAATTTCTAAAATCAGTTCATCAATGACCAAAGCAGTTTTAGGATCTAGT
>JALONM010000030.1 GCA_025454925.1 Cytophagaceae bacterium | reverse complement strand
TGTACAACGAAAAACAAAAGAAGCCACGCTTAAGCGTGGCTTCTTTTGTTTTTCGAGCCCGGAGTTTGAGCCCGGAGTTTGCCCGCACTTTAGACCCAGACTTCTTTTTAGACCCAAACTCCAACTTTTTTCTAATCCGATAACCAATTTTTAAGTTTGACTTCGAAAAACTTCAGGTGTATCAAAAAAGTAAAAGCGTTCGCTCCGAAACAAATACACTGATTGAGTATTTTTAGGTAACCTGAGTTCAGATGGTAGAAAAAAGATTAGCTTCTCCCAAAGCAGCGTTACTAATTGAAATGGTGTATTGATATTAAGAATCTCAAAATAGAAAGCTAATTTATCCATAATACATTTCGAAATCCATTATTTGGAAAGTATTCCCAATGATTAACTTGTAGAGCTTTAGTAAGAAGAAATACGCTACCCGCATCAATTGCAACAGAGACTGTTATCTATTAAGCCTGAAAAGATTCTAAGTTAGTATAAACCATTGAAGTGGATAGCAGCTTTCTTTGATCGGTATCTGAAAAAGAATAGTTAGCAATTAAAAAAAAAATTTCTTAATTTTACTTGTTTAAACATAATGCCCTGCCACCATCTATGTACGTCGCGCGATCCAGCTTAGTAATCTCACTTATCTCTGCTCTTCTTGTAGCACTCTCACTATTCGGATCATTTTATTTTTCGATGGATTTTATCACAATCGCTGCTTTCTTTTTTCCGCTAGCAATGTATTGTTTGTATAAAGCCTTTAACGTCGTCACAGAGATTGAGCATCAGTCAGGGGTGTTCATTGTAAAAAAAGGAATTCAAAAGAAACGGATGGTAATCCCAATCGCTGACATTCGCGGCTATGGCTTGTCTTCAATTCACGAAACCATTGAAACCTCGACTAAGGTTACCTTCTACCTCAATAATGGTAAATCATTGGAACACGTTCCTCAATATCCCTTCGAATTGGTTTTGAGATTACCCAATATTACGAAAGAGCATCTTAAAAAGAAACGCACTTTTTTCTGGGTGATTTCGAGTATTATTCTGCTTATTCTCATTGGTTATTTGGTTGCCATGGTATACCTGGTGCGTTGGGTTTTTGAAAGCAGATCGTTCTCTGCCAAAGATTACACCTCAATTACTGCAACGTTGCGTGCATCACCTTCTATCGAAAAAGAAAATGGGAGAGGAAATGCCCTATACCTTCCAGTGAACGAATGGCCTGATCTTGATTGGTGCGTCAGGAGGGGTTATGATAGCACGTACATTGACAGACTACTTGCGATGAAAGCAAACGACACGCTGATTTTATTTATTCCACGGTATTTGTATGAAGTTAAAGTAATCCGAACTCGAGAAGGATCTTTTGGTGAAAAATATTATTTAAAGGATGATTTGGAAGTATGTGGTGTACAACATGGAAATAACTACTACTTAGATCCCAACACGTTTGAATTGGAGTATTTTCCTAATCGAGCAAACTTGTATCTTTTTATCTTACTAACTATGGGACTTATTTTGTTGGCTTTTGTATACCTTTCATATAGGTATAATCTCGCCTACCCCGATAAGAAATAGGCATTCAGGTCGTGCGGCCAGAGAAGGCTTCTTAGCAGGTAGCCTTTTCTCCCAGCATTATTGATGGAACAATGATCGTATTTCGTAGAGGATTCTGTTCCGAAAAGGAATATAAGAGTTGTAAAAGTAGCGGACTATTTGCCTTTACTCGTTTAGTTTTGAGTTGGGTCCAACTCAAAACTCCAACCCAAACTCCTACTCTTTTCTGGCAAATCGGCCTACCACACCTACCCGAAACACTCTTGCTCAAACTGTTGGGGAACTCGAAGTCGCAGGTTTCAAGCCAAGCATGAGTCAAGGCCCAAGCAAAGCATTCAGAGAACTTCTTGTACACCATCAGGATTTTTTTCCTGATGCTGATAACGGGTTCTGTGACGCACACTTTTAAGGGAGATGCCTTTCAAAATAAGATTCAGCTTGTCGCTACTAATTCTATGATGGGAGTCCTTTCCTTCCGGTAATTCATAGGTGCCTCGTTCGAGTTTTTTTTGATACATGGAAAAACCATCCTGCTCCCAGAGTAATAATTTTATCTGATTGCGGGTCGGTTGAAAGTTGAAAAACACAAAAAGCTCACCATCAAGTGGGTCTTTTCCCAGCTCATTGCGAATCAGTCCACATAGGCTGTCTAGGCCCTCGCGCATATCCGTGCGAGCTTGATACAAGTAACAGCGGTGAATTATGTGTGATTGACAGCATTAGCCCACAAGTTCTTTGAGCCAGGACGCAGAGGGTGTAAATTGAAATACCATTCTAATGCCGGACGTAAATATAATCTCGGAGCCAAGTTATTTTAGAAAAGGTAGTATAAAGAATTTTTTGTTTTTATAATTGATAGATTAAAGTTAAATTTAACGATTCGGCTATGTGCAAACTCGAAACCTTACTAGATTAAAATGCCTAATTTGCCGTGTACTAAACGTTGCCAATAATTAAAAAAAATGAAAAAATCACTTACTTTTTCTTTCTTACTAATGTCATACTTGTCCTTTGCACAAATAAGTGACTCAGAAGTTGAATATTTAGAAACATATATTTACCAAACTACCTCAAGCGCTTTTAAAGTTAAAGAATATGATTCAAAGATAGATAACGAATATACTTTACCATGGTTGAAAAAAAATATTGACAAATTGATTTTAGATTCTGCTTTAGATACATTAATTAAAAAAGCTACTATTAAAATTGATAAAAATTCATTTTCTGATTATTTCTTAGAATTTAACTCTTATTTCCCAGAATCTATTAAGGAGGCTCCTGAAAATTTTCAATTAAATATCAAAGAAAATAAGATAGCAAGTCAAAATGAAATATTAGAGTTTAACGGAGGAGGATCTTCTGCATATAGTAATTATATATATTCAACTTC
The DNA here is from genome assembly GCA_025454925.1 of Cytophagaceae bacterium. Taxonomy (GTDB): domain Bacteria; phylum Bacteroidota; class Bacteroidia; order Cytophagales; family Cytophagaceae; genus JALONM01. The sequence continues at coordinate 39,481 of JALONM010000030.1, read as the reverse complement.
TGAAAATGGACAATACAGTGACCATAATTGGGTATCGTTCTATAAAAGTTTTAGCATTAAATCAGAAGTTACATCCGAAGAATTTAATGGAAAAATTACCTTTGAAGCTAGTTTCTTATATAACTATGACTATGTTAAAATATCGAAGTCACACATTGGTAAACAGTTGAAAGTTGGTTCTTATCTTTTTAAAGTAATTGATATTATTAACAATTTATTAGTCTTAGAATTCGAGAAAAACATTGATGATGAAGAATTTTCTTTTGTTAACTTAAACAGTGAAAATAGAATGATAAAATCCTCAATACCAACATTCTCAAAACTAAAAATTTCAAAAGAAGTTTATAAACTGTTTAAAGAAAATCCTAATCTATCATTTGATGATTTTAAAAAGGTAATGCATCCTCAATTTTTAGAAAGGAGGAAATATTCTAACAATGCTAAGGTTTTATCTGACCTTATTTTTGAGAAATCTTATATAATTTTCTCATTTCCAGGCAACACCTTGAATTCTTACCTATACTTATCCAATCGTAATTTTAAAACATTTGAAATTGAATATGATAAATATTCAATTATACAAAAACCTTATACATATTAATAAACTATTGGCAACATGGGATGTTAGCTTGAGATTGATTATCGTCAGGATATCGCAATCTGCAGTGGAAGTGTTACGGCGGAACGCCAAATATTGGCACAGAAAATTCAGCGTCGATCAGAAAGCTGGCTTTGCAGAAATTCCCATCCATGAACATAATTTCGTCTCCGAGATTATATTTTCGTCCAGCGTGAGAGTGGTATTTCATTCTACACCCTCTGCGTCCTGGAACAGTATGATTTTTCCTTGTATCAAAAAAAATCGAACGAGGCACCTAAGAATTGCCGGAAGGAAACGATGCGCATCATAGCATCAAGCAATCGATTAGAGATTAGAACGATTGTATAAAAAATTCCAGTTCATCGTCGCGTGTTAATCCTAGTTTTTTCCTAAGACGACTTCGGGTTACATTAATGGTATTTAAGGATGTTTTTCGCAAGTCAGCGATGTCCTTGCTGCTTAAATTAAGTTTTATATAGGCACAAAGTTCGCGTTCAGTTTTACTTAATTCTGGAAAGCGTTGAGAAAGCCGGTTATAAAATTCAGCGTTTACTTTGTCTAAATTCGTTTGCAATACATCCAATTTTTCTTCAATCGCATACTGATTTTTAAGCCTGGTGATTAAAGTGGTAACAGCCATTTTTAGTTCTTTGCCAGAAGAAGGCAGCTCCTCCAGTTCCTGAATTAAATTTTTGTTAAACTGAAGCTTCATCAGATTCGTTGCCGATAAAATATTGAGGTCTTGTTCTTTTCGCTCTAACTGTAGTTGATATTTTTCTTTTTCTACTTCAATTAACTGTTTGGTACGTCTATCTACAATATCTTCCAAGGACTTATTTTGCCGCTCTAATTTTTCATTCGTATCCACGACCTGCCTGGACAATTCCTTTTCGCTGATAAAAATATTGATAATGTTTTTAAATAGAACCAAACTGGTTCCAATCATATAAACAAGCAAGCCCATGTGCAACCATTGCAAATCGTGCACCGGACTGTTTAAAATAAAATTCTGGTGAATTAAAATGCCCAGCAATAATCCATTCATCAATGAGATCTGAATTGCTCCAGGTTTTTGATGTTTAATGGAATACAAAAAGATGGCAGAGAATCCCAGGGTTGTAAGTAAAATAGTGGGCCGCACCAACAAGTCAATATATGTAAAGAGTGGCGCTGGCATTAGCAAAGTAAAGAGGATTTCTAATAGGAAGAGGGTCACTATTCCCCAACGTAATTTTCTATTCAGGTTAAGACTAAAAAAACTATTGTAGAACATGACGCAACATATTAATGCTGCAAAGATCGTGATTAATTCTACCTTGTAACAGAACGCCCACCAGCCAATGGGAAAGAGGGTATATAAAAATCGGTCTACCAGACAAAGGAAATGAAGCAATACACATACATTTAACAAAGCGTAAAAGAAGTAGTAGCTTGTATTTTTTAGGTAGAAAGATAAAAATGTATAAAAAAGAATATTAAGCAAAATGACCCCTAAAATAATGCCGCCGAATAGAAAATAGTTTCGACTGCTTTCTGCTGACGCTATGCTAGAGCACAGTATTGGGGCTACTAACAACCCGCTTTGGTAATGGTGATGATTGCTTACTTCCAACTCCAGTATTACCGAATGGCAGTCGTTGGGTAAAGGGAATTCTTTTTGTTCATAGGCTGGCACACCAGCATGATTTCCCTGGGCAACAATGCCTACTCCACCATATAATTTTCCGTTCACCGATAGCCTATATGCGGTAGCTACCCCATTAATCCGAAGACTCAGCGGTGCGCGGAGAACAGGCAACTGTAGCATCAGTCGGTATACGCCCTTTTGATTGCTTTCCAGGGCAGGGTTTTGATTCCAGTCTTCGGGAACGGTAATGGGAATACAGACCTGTGAAAGAGTATCATTAGAGCGTTCTTTGCAAAAATTCCATTTTCCCTTTAATGCGATCGCTCCATCCTGTTCAAAATCCCAGGATGATAAATTCATAATGCCTTGATGCGCAAGTGGCCTAAGCTCTTCGCGCTTGGTGCAAGAGCTAAAGCAAAACAGTAGGATGCATACAAGTACTCCAAAACATGCACGGTGCTTGCCTTTCATTGTATACCGGATAAGTATGCAAGATACATTTTTTCTTGAATTGATTTTTCTAAAGAAGGGGTAGTACGCTTTGCCTTTATGATGTTCTTGTTTTGAATGCAGTACCTATTCCAAATGGATAAACGGACGCATGTAAATGCCTTGCCTGGTAAGGATTCGCAACGTATAGATGCCGCTTGCCAAACCTTGAAGTGAAATTCTATTTTCAGTTTTCAAGGTTGATACCAAATTACCGGACGCGTCGTATAGATGCACTTCTTCTATAGGATCAGGAAGTTCCATGTATAAAAACTCTTTTGCCGGGATCGGATATATGGACAGCTCATCTTCTTTTGTGCGCTCGATTCCGGTCGTAGTGCTTACCTCCACTGTCCAGGTCTGATTCACTTGATGGATGGTGGTTACAGCATAGCTCACCGGATTACTAAAGTTATTAAGTGTAAAACCGTTCTGTTGTTCGATGCCATTCACCCTTATCGATTGGGCATGCGCATAGCTGTAGAGTGCGGTCAATTGAGCTGTATTAGTGCCGGCTGGCACTTGTACCCTTATTTTTCTTGTTACAGTATCTATGCTGGCTTGTGTAGAAATTCCTACAAAACCAAAGCTGGTAAAATGAAGAACATATTGATTGGAGAATACATAGGGTGCTGAAAGACTTCCCAGAATTTTATCGGACACAAATCGTTCTTTATTTTTTAATTCCACGAGTTCATCTTCCGAGGCATCGTAATAGCTGTAGGTCAGCTCTTCATTTCCTCCATTAGAATACACGGTGAGAAAGTAAAAGTACCGGTTGGCATTGGGTACGAATAGGGCCTGCGCGGTGCCTCTGAGCTCGTTGTTTTTCCATACTGAAATTCGGTCATTTTCATCCGTACATTCGATGCCGTCGATTTCAGCCAGGGCAGTCATGTTCATACTAAACTGGTAAGCGTTTGGATTTACTAACCAGTTGGGCGCAGCGGCATGCATGATGAGCGATGCAAACAGCAGCCAAATTTTATTTACTATAAGTTTCATAGTTACCAAGGGTTAAAGTTTACCCGGCGCCAGGCCGGGTAAACGATAGATTAATATTTGATCAATGGTTTTGAATACGTGCCACATTCGCTTTGTATGGATATGGTATACATTCCAGGCAACATGAATTCCGGAAGCGTTAGGTGCAGCAATTCTTCGCATTCCTGGCCATATACTTGTATGCCCAGTGCATTGTAGATGTGAACAGTAGCTTTGGTACAGCCGGTGTACACGTGGATGTCTTCCCGACAGGGGTTGGGGATGATTAGAAAAGATTCCAATCCAAATTTTTCTCCTGCCGCTGGCAAACGCAAAGGATATGGACTTACAGTGGATCCTATGATGGCATTAGGCTGAAAGCGAAGTACATTTTCACATGGTCTCAGCGTTCCGCTTGTCTTATTGTAAAAGGCAAGTCGAAGCTCGGAGTTTCCTGCGCCGGCAATGTTAAGGAAGTAAAGAATTTTTCCCGTTCCAGGATCATAAGCATTAGCATAGCCTCTTGGTTCATCGCCTGCAAGCACCAGCAAGATGTCATCTTCCGTTTGCAAGGGATACTCAGCACGTTCAACTTCTGCAACGATAGTCATGTTATCGGCAAAGTGTTGCATGGTATGGAACCATTCTTGCGGAATCCCGTTTCCTTGGTCTTCAGCAACACGCATCGACAAAGATCCTTTTTCCGGATATTGAAAGCTGGTATTGCTACTAAATGAAAGCATATATCCTTCATTAGGCTTCAGCGTTTGCAAAGAACCGATCCAACCCAGCACTTGGTCGTACATGGCAAACTTATTCTGACTTTTTATCACATCTCCCGAAGCAGGCTGAAGACCGACCAATGCCTCTCTCACCGTCATGCTTACTTGCGGGGTATAGCCTAAAAAGTTCCATCCTTTTTTGATTGGAATGGTAGTAGCAGCTGTATTTACGGGTGTTCCGCTGTATGAAAGTGTGCCCCCGTTTTTTAAATAAACTTTGTACATTTCAGGCACCTGAATTCCATTGGTAAAAGTAAGATTGCCGTACCAACCAATGGATGGATCATAACTATCGAATGCAGATTGTCCTTTTACCAGATCACCACTTGTGCCAAGGTTGTTAAATAATGAATCGATGTTCGAGAGCTTCTGTGATTCAAGATTAAAGGATATCCAATTCCAACCTGGATTGAGCGTAATTTTTGCAGCGACGCCATTTCCTGTTATTATGTTTTGCGGATTGGTCGAACTTCCTACTATCTCATTGGCATTGAAAATTAATTCCGGACTCACTTCTTCATAAAGTTTTCCTTGGCTGGCATCCCATACCTTGAAAGTAATTTTCTCTCCGGATTGCTGATGGCTGTAAATGGTAATGAATGTAAGATATGCATCAAGTTGTGGAATGTATTGTACCTTGGAGACGCCACGCAGTTCATTGCCCGCGTAAGCAGCCACCTGATCATTCACATCCGAAGATGGCACCTGACCAATTAAAAGTCGACCGAAGAAATTCATGTTGTATTGAAATTTGCCTGGGTCAAAAGTCCAATCAGGAGGAGTTGCCAGGGCATTCACTTTTACCATTAGCTTCTCATCGAAGTTTAAATACGTGCTTAGGTTTATCCCTTGTTCGTAATAACCAGGCTGTAAGCCTTCATGCACCGTAAAGGTAATTTGCCTCGAAGAGTTCGGAGAAATACTTCCGCTGGAGGCATTTGTATTCAGCCATGCCGGTAAGTTTTCGAGAACATAATGATATTGCTGACCTCCTTTATTCACCAATGTGGCAGTAAAGGTAGAACTAGAACCAATGGTATGTTGGATGTGTAAAGAAGATTCCTGCCACACCAATTCGTTTTGTTCTACATAGGCCGTCCAGCTTACAGGGGATAGCTGCTTATTGCCTCTTAGATCGTAAGCATCCTGCACATGTATTTCCAATATCTGACCTTCAATTCTATTTTTTTCAATGAGTGGTGTGATGATAATTTTGTCGTTGTTGATCACCAGATCGAAAGGAATATCCTGGAGCGGTCGAACATCTCTGATGGTAGCTCCGGAAACAAATACCGGTCCTCCGTTGGCAAGGGCGTTGTTCGAAGGGAACAAGCCTGGCCCTGTTGCTTTGTCAGACAAACTGCTGGATCGGATCAACGTTCCCATAACTTCGGTATATTCTTCAAATGGATAATAGAGAAGCAATCCTTCCTCGGTTCCCTGAAGTTTATTATTCCTATAGCTGTTCAGAAAATCCATGCTTCTGGCTGAATTCCAAATTCTGAATTCATCAATGGAACCTTGAAAGTACTGATCAATACTGGAAGTAAGCGGATCTGTCTTAAATCCTCTGGCTCCCAGCCATACAGTGGCTCCACCCAGCCCTTGAATACTATTCGGGCTGCTGGATTTTTGCAAAACTCCATCTACATAGGAACGGGAGCTTGCATTGCGGGCAACCACCCATGCAAAATGGTGCCAATTCGAATCGAAATAATTGATGCTTGTCGCTGGGAAAATTACTCCTCCGGAAACCACTTGCAAAAATCCACTGCTATTGACTTGTATCGATAAAGCAAGAGCTGCATTGGCAGCAAGTGTGTCGCTTAAATCGCCTCTTCCGGAAGAAAACAACGTTCGGGTGGAAGCAGGCGTTGTTCCTTTAAACCAGAATTCGATAGTAAAATCAGTGTCTTTATTGATGTTGGCATTCCTTCCATCTAAGGAGAGGTATTGATTGCTTCCGTTGAATTGAATGGCTTCACTTCCTGGATATAATTCCCACTGAGCCACTACTTGCATATGCCTTCCAGCAGTTTTATCCAAGGCGAGCGTACCGCGCCCCTCCTCTGCAGGCCAATATCCATAGAGGCCTAATTCCGAACCGCCCAGCGAAGCATTCATGTTCGATACTACTTCAGATAAAAGTAGTGCTTTTTCCCAAATACGAAGTTCATGTAACTGAGCTGCCAGATATTCGTCCGCATTTACGGAACGTGCCAGGTATAGTTCGTCGGCTGAGTTGGGATTAAATGACACATCGGATTCGGAATGCACAACGATATCGTCGAGCATAAGCGAAAGGACGTTGGATTCTTGGTTCATGCTAAGGGCCCAATGATGCCAGGCATTGACAGGATGCGTACCGATATAGAAGGGCGAGGGATTGACAGTAAAATCGGCTTCTCCGATTTTAATTCGTATGCGTTCATCGGCAAGAAAGGAAAAGGATAATTGTTCCTGTTCGTGGCCTTTTGCCAATACTGTACCCGAAGCACCTGCTTCGCGTTTCAACCAAAATTCTATGGTAAAGGATTTATCGCGCAGGGCTACAGATGGAATGCGCGCGTATTGAGTACTGCCATTAAATCGCAACGAGGTTCCATGAGAAACTGCCGCACCATTTAATTTGCTTCGCACATGCACCGAGTGATCCCTTAGCAAACCCGCTTCAAGTGTTTCATTGTACGTGATAGAAATGTTCTCTCCAGGACTCCATATTCCGTCTCCCGGACTGGGTGTTCCAAAAACGGTAGGACTAATGCGGTCAATGATTCCAGTTACAAAAGGTGTTTCACTTACCGATCCATCCATGCAGACGGCGCGCGCCCGCAACTGGTAGGTTCTATCGCTGAGGTCACGTACGTCCCAAACAAAGCTGGAACTTGATTGACTCAATTGTTTTTTCGGTCCGGTGTATGTAGTATAGGCAACAGAGTTGGTGTCTTTAAACCAAGCCATGGCGGTAACGGTTGAACCGCTTAAAGATTTATACTGAAAATCAATTCGGGAAAGGGTGCTAAGATTCAGATTGTAACCCGAAAGTGTAACGGTAGTTTGCTGATTACTTTCGTAATTGATTATCCAGTTTTCCTGATGCGAGGAAAGAGAAATTTTTGAACAAGCCGGAATGAAACGCGCACTAATGTAAACCGTATCCGCGATGTCGTGTTGAACGGTGGAAGGGTCAAATTGACATGGAGAATGCAAAATCAATCCAATACTATCGTACTCAAATACCGCATTAGTTCCTTTTCGTAAAGTCAGAGTTTTAACAACAGATCCACCTGAAGGAATCAGGAATGATCGTTCAGGACTTAATCCGTCAATCAGGAGAATGGCTCCATTGGGATTAGAAGATTCCAACAATGAAATATCATACCAAAGATTCGAGTTGGATTCACTTTCATTTTTTAGTATGATTTTGAATTCAGCAGCATCATTTTCAGGCACATTATTTTGCACGGACTGCTCTACCTCTATGACCGGAACTTCTCGTTGCAGGGTAGCCCGGCTTAATTCAACGGTTCGGTCTTGTTCATTAACATAAAAAAGAGATTCGTTAATGCCCTCGTGCGGACAACGGCTCTGTCCGCCGCGTGTATAAAAAATGGGACTCGAAACAGAAAATCCGCACACATCAAAATCAAGTCCGCTTAGATTATCGACATCATGATGAGATGCTACCAAGCCTAATTTGGTTACATGGGTAGCCATATCAATGGCGAAGAATGCAGCCCCTAAATAGGCAGATCGGTTAGCAGCAACTTTTTCGGTAGACTTTCCAACAAAAAATTTAAACGCTGCAAAGTACCCTGCAGAAGAAACTAGACTGCCTGCCCCAAATCCATATTGCAAGGCCGGTTGGTTTGACATCCAGTCTTCCGTATTTTCTTTGGAAACCGAAAATTCCTGAACGGATCCATAAACAGTTCCTTTGCTTTTTTTAACATCAATACTATAGTAATCGCCTTCGTCGTGCTCGTCAATGACATATCCAAATTTTATCTGATTGGTAATGGCATTGGAACCGGATGTAGTTAGCCCGAAGTCGGCATTGCTATTATAATTCATCGTGAATCCTGCGCCTGAATATAAATATCCTGCCTGTGAATTGCTGTAAAATTTGACAGATCCAAAGCGTTTAAACTGATCCGCAGAGGTTCGGGTTTCGGTGATTTCATTGGAGAAAGCTCCGGCGGATCCGTCAATACTAATATTGTCAACAACGGTAGCTTTTGCTTTCTCCATCTCGTTAATACCAATCATACCAATCCAGATGCCTATCTGTTGATTGAGAAAGGCAACGGAGTCCATCTCACCCACTTGAGATGGGGTAAAAGTATATGAAACAGGCACACTTAAATCCGGATCGTCGTTGCTTAATCCGAAGTCTTTGTGCGAAGGCAAAAGCATGCTAACATATTGTGGCTTTAAAAACTGCCGGTCTCTCAAGTTGATCAGCTCCGGAATTAGTTCATATAAAATATGTTTTTGTGAGTAAACAAAAAACGTGGTAGACTGGTCGTCCATGACGATTCCTTCCATGATTGCAATTACATAAGGCTTATTCGTTTCATAATAGGTCAAGCCTTTGTTGATGCAATATTGACGCGGTAAAATTTTTAAATTGTGGGATTTGGACATAAAGAAATTTGTTCCTTTTCCAATGTATAAATCGGCGTCTGCGCCCACATCTTCCGGATCAGCACTGGTTGCAATGCGTTTGTTAAACGACCATGTCCGGGTAAAATTTCCTTCTTTGTTAAATTCGCTGGTAATGCCAATGCCGTACTGTGCATCTTGTATGTAGTTCGATTCTACCAATGGTCCTGTAATACTTCCACCTATCCCAAATCGCACACCTGTGGAAGTGGTATAATCCAGCGAAGTTGCAGAACTCGTGGACATGGTATATCCGCTGGTGCTAGAAAACGTAGATCCTTTTTCGATGTACGCATAACTGTTCGACCCTGGTGGATCTCTCAGCACCATTTCCGGAATTTCCGGACCATAGGTTATAAAATCAGTGCCGGATTGGGATTTGGACCCTAATACATAGGCACGATATATTTCTCCATCCTCCGTCCATGTATATTGCGAACCTTCTACATGTACATATACTTCCATCGTTTGTGTATACGAGTTAGTTCCGTTTGAACTAAGAGATGGAATACCTCCTTTGAATGGATGCAAAAATTCTCCCTTGGAATCTGTTTTACCAGAAACGGGTACTGGATTAACCATTAAATTATTTACTATCGATACCTCGGCATCTTTTACAGGAACCCGATCAATCACTGCACCATTCGGATGTGTTTCGTTGGCATAATATTCAAAAACACTAACTCTTGCTGAGTAGGATTTTCCCATTTGAAAAACAGGAAAATCAAAATATCCACCCGCTAAAATGTCCAAGGTATCTGGAATGCCTGTGGCTTGGTCAATGATTACAATTTCATGGTCTCCTTTAAAATCTGATCCATCGGCATTAGAGACCTGAATACTTGGTTTCTCTCGAATAATAAAATTTAATTTATGATGATATTCATACTGGGAAGTGACGGCATTTACCACCGTGCTTACAGTCACTGGAGTAAGAGATCCAGAAAGATCAATCGTTGAAAGATCCTCCGGTGCTACAAAATATTTCGCATTGCCGGCTTTGGTTACCACCCATTTTTCAGGAATCATCCAAAGTTCATATTCTCCGGAAACGGGATCTGTACTCATGGAAATTTTGTCGAAGATGCCAGGATTACTCAGGTCCAGATCATATCCTTCCTTTAAAAGTTTAAATTCAAGATCCGCAGTTCCGACGTTATTCGTCGACAAATCAAAACCAAGTATTTTTTCACCTTCCCGATTTCCACCTACCAGTCTTCCGGCAACTTTTATTTTGGTGCTGTCTATAAAATTAACGCTTATATTTTCGGTAAATTCATGCAGCGTGATGGCTCCGTAAGCATCGAGGGGAGGGAAATGTCCTTGAGAAAAAATATGCTTTTCTTTTTTTACAGAAATAAAATGTTTCCCAATAGGTACTTTCACGGAATAATTTCCTTCCGCATCGCTGCGGATTACTTTGTTGTCGATCCCTATCGATTCTTTTCCATCGACCAGAATAGTGGCCCCTTCTACAGGTACCTGACTGTTATAGTACGTTACTTTTCCTGTTACAGTAAAGGATGAAATATCATTGAAGTCCAGTCCATTCTGTGTTTGTGCACCGTCCCCGATGAATACTGTTCGGGAAGAAGGTTGGAATGCATGTTGACCCAAGGAAGGTGTAACCTTAAATATTTCTCCTCCGGATTTGTAGGGGATATATTGAATCGTATAATCACCGAATTCATTAGTAAGGCCTCGTATACCTAGCTGGTTGTTTGATGGAATATCAGTACTGAAAGAAACCCCGTTGGAAAAAAAGGTGCCATCATGTTTATGAAACAGATTATCGGAGGAAGAGGCATCGAAGATTTTATTTCCAAAACCTTCGTCACAACGCCAATACGCCAATAGTCCAGGTTCTGAGCCGTTGATGACCCGGTTGAAATTCAATTTAATTTGATCGGCAGATCTCGAATTGTTCCAGATGCGTATTTCATCCATTTCTCCAGTGAAATGATTCAGGGCTTCTGTGACCGAAACAGGATTATTCTGACGACCGAGCTGGAAAGTAAATGCCGCATCACTCTGGCTTCCACTATACGTAGCTGTGGCCAGGCCAACAGCAGCGCCATCCACATACATAGCGCGCTTACTTCCGGTCTTATCCCAAGTTACGGCGATATGATGCCAGTTATCGTCGTTCACCGGCACACTTCCGGTAATATAGCCGGATCCATTGCCTACAAATGAAGGTCGTCCACTGATGTCAAGGTAAAAACTTTTTTCGCCCGACTCCCAGGTATTGTCAAGATCTGATTTACCAAGGATGCCGCATCGGGTGCAAGTGGTTTTTATCCATGCTTCCATAGTGAAAGAAGAAGGTCCAAGCTCCCGGATAGATTTTCCGGTTGTGATATATGAAGTACCGTTGAAAGTCAGACTATGTCCGGAATTTCCACTCTGTCGCGTGAAATCAATCGTAACATTTTCTACCGGATTTCCTCCTGCATATTCAACATGTCCGTTTGCTACTCCAAATGGGACAACAAATCCCATATCAATGCCTTCGTTGGTATAAATGGTATTCGATTCGCAAGCAGCTTCTCCTACTACTTTATAATTGTAGAATACGCCTCCAATGGCAGTTTCGTCTAAGTACGTAAGATCGTTATCTAAAATTTTTAACAAGCTGAAATTATTCTGATCTGCTCTTGATCGAAAAATACGGAAACGGTCTATGTTCGATAAACTTCCATTCAGCGACCATTCTAACTGTACTGCATCGGGTAAATATCCCTTGGTGGCGGTCATGCTGGAAATGGCATTGGATAAGTCGGTGCTAACATTTCCGGTTAGGTCGGTGGTTGCATATACCCCCTCTGCGGCACATTCGTTTACGGCGGCAATACTATAGCTATACGTCTGGCAGAGTTGTAAATCCGAATCCGAAAAATGGGTAACACCTAACGCAGTAGTAAACGTTACTTCATCCGTGCCATCAAATTTTTTGCGCTTTATGATCCAACTATCGGCGTTGTTCCCTGATGGATTAGTCCATGTTACATGTATTGTTTTGGTAACAAGATTTTGAGTAAGGCTCATGTTGGAAGGAGCCAGCGGTGGTTTTGACGTAAAGCCCGTTGCGATGGCTGAATTCACCGCACCAACCAAACAACCGTTTACATCATTCCCACTGGCTCGAACCCGGTAATACAAATTCGTTTCAACAGGCTGATTCGCCATCGTATAGGTTGAATTTGTTCCTGCCAAGGTAGAAGTCATGGTAGTAATGGAGGAAGCAAAACTTGCCGACGTCGAACGTTCGATGGTCCAATAAGGAGGATTACCATCTGCAGCAGACCACTCCAGCGTAATGCTTTTATCGCAGCTACTTGTACTGGCGTTTATCGCAATGGGTGCTTGGTATTGCATTTTTATTGTTCCATAATCGCTCCACATTTCATCGTCTGAATAGACCAGTGTTCCTTTTACAGACCAATAAGTTTTTAGTTTGTATCTTTTTTTATCTCCTTCTCCCACCGCAGCATCAGAAGAAGCATTGGCGGCACCGGCATGTTTTTCTGAATTATCATCTTCTCTTCGAACCTGAAACCAAACATCGTTGGCATTAAGATATCCAAACGTTCCTGACCGGAGGTTGGTCCATATCAAGGAAATACTGCTAAGTTGACAATCTGAAGCGGTGAATGCAGTAGTGAATACATTGCTTGTAAAGGCAGGGGGCTTAATGGCCGGACTTTGATCCGTAGTAATACCCATAGAGGCATCTGAAACTCTTCCGTCGTATTCACTAACCGGGGAACGGTCTTCAAATACCCTGGAGGATCCAGTGCCTGAAGATTCTGTGAAATGATAGTATCGAATTAAATTGTTCCATTTCGGGTGTGACTTATTTACTTCCTCATCGTAATACTTTGAAATTTCACTGGCAGTTAGTTTTGTATTCCAAACACGAAATTCAGAAGCATAAAACGTTCCCTTTTGCCCGGTGTTAATGGCTGTTCCTCCTAATTCACATTTGCCATCTCCGTTATATGGGAATAATGAAGCAATATTTCCTCCGCTTTTGGTAAGTCTTGTGCTTATAGCGTTCTGTCCATCTATATAAAGGGAGAACGTACTGTTAAATCCAACAACCACAGCTACGTGGTGCCATTTGTTAAGGAATGTAGGAGCAGTATACCCCCCTTTGTAGGAAAGATACCAATTAGCATCTTTTGTCCCTCCTCCATATTCCGGAAGGCCTTGCGTATCAACCCCCCAAGGGTCGGAATTTTTGTTGCCGTCTCCACGGTACGAAACCGATAGTTGTTTACCACCACTTACAAATCTGAAAAAGTTAAAATCGTTACTAATATTTGAAGTAACGTAAATCCAGGATTCTACGGTGAATTCGACACTTTCAATACCAAGGCTGCCATTCCCATCGTGGTTGATCTGAACGTAATGACCTTCCGAATTTATAGTTACAGCGCCTTCCCGGACAGGTTGAGCCAAGCCGGGGATAAACAACAACATTCCCCAAATAAAAATAATGTTCATGTAAATTTTCTGCATAATCAGACCTATTTGAATCTGGTCCAATGTACGCCCTGAATCAGGACGTAGACAGAATTTACTGAATACAAAAACATAGCAGCCCCTTACAAAATATAAACAAATCGATTTAACTTATTAATTTTCAAAAGACTGTAAATAAAAAAGTCAACTAACATCAATCGCAGGAGTGGCTGCCAGCATGCTGTTTCCTGCTGCTTTATTGCCGCTGTTTAACATTACTTTTTAATCAGGTATTGAGTTGTCTATGTTCCAGCATGCACACTGGCTTTACCAATTCTAGAATTTTTTATTTTGCATCAGGCAAATGTCATGGAATGATCCTCAAGCCATGAATCAAAATGCTACAACAGATGAAGGCTTACGTTAATAGGCCAGCAAGAAATGAATATACGGGTCACAAGTTCACTCCCTTTGTTGAGCAGTTGATGCAGGGATTGGTTTTAAATATTCTAAGGGTATTGATTCGTAGGTGTTGAAAGATGAACCGGTGGAAATGCCTAGTGTTTGTTGGTCGCCTGAGACCTTGACGCGGCCAGTAATTCAGTAAAGTTTTTTACGTACCGTGATTGGATCTCAAGACTAACACCTTCAGCGGTTACGATTTTCAGAATTCTGAAATTAGAATATCCTCCTTTTAGAAAGGGCAATTGATAACGATATGGGATACTTTTGTGAATAATGCGTATTCCTGAATTTCCGGGTAGTGTAAATGTACGATCGCGCAATCCGAAGAAATCACTAACCTTGATCGTGCCATTCTCTATTTCAAAAGTTCTTGCGCACCAGGAGAGGCCGTAGGCGGGTAGCAGAAGGAACACTAATATATATGCCGAAAATAATAGGGAGTGGGGAATGGAACCTTTATGCATCTTGCTGAACAAGGCACTTTGCAACATAGGGAATAAGAGAAGTAAGGCCCAAAAAACAAAAAAGAGCAGGTATGTGCGGAATAACGTATAATCGGTTTTTGATTTCATTACCATAGAGTGGATATTTTTATGATACCATCCATCCAGTGCACAAGGTACGAATTGGATGGTAAAGGTCTATATCCATCGCAGAACGAACTTAGGATTAATCATTTCATACGTTTATTGGCTACGTTAAAATACTTACGTTGCCTTTTTACAAAGCGTAATTTTCAGGTCATAGATAATTAATAAAGCGATTTGTTTTAGCAGACAATTAAAAAATGTACTTTACTGCCCTAATCTAAACGTACATTAAAACTATGAAAAAAACTTTTTTGGGCGCGATGATCGCCATCGTGTTTTTGATCGGCTTTACAGCTTGTGGTCCTAAGGATGCTGAAATTAAAACCGGCGTAGAAACAGCGCTTCAGGGCTTGGATCTATCAGGTGTATCGGTAGCGGTGGAAAAAGGAGCTGTTAGCATTTCCGGAACTTGCAAAGAAGAAGCTGTTAAAGCGAAAGTAGAAGAATTGGCAAAAGCAGTGAAGGGAGTAAAATCAGTAACCAATGCGATTACCGTTGAAAAACCTGTGGAAGTAGTGCAAGAAGTAGTACAAGAAACAGTAGCGCAGGTGAGCGAATTGGAGCAGAAGGTGAAAGATGCCCTTAAAGATTTCCCTGGTGTAACCTATGAATTGATGGGAGAAGAAATAAAATTGAAAGGTGAAATTGCAAAATCTAAGCTGATGGTATTGATGCAAGGACTGCAAGCATTAAACCTTAAAGTGAATAGTAAAGAATTGGTAAAAAAATAAAATGACCATGGCGCTACAAGCAAAATATAAAGAACTCATAGACCTCGCAAACAAAGATGTTTCCGGGGTGCAAATTTCCGAAAAGAACGGAGCCTTGTATGTAAATGGTTCGTCGAATGCAGTTACCAAAGCCAAACTTTGGAGTTTGTATAATAAAATTGATCCTGACTTTTCTTCAGGGGATCTGGTGCTAAATATTACTGCTCCGGAGCTCCTTCCAGGTACCAAATTAAAAGTTATCACTGAAAGCACCAATCTTAACATACGCAAAGGACCTAGTACAACGGATGCAATTGTTGGAAAGGCTGCGCACCACGAAGTAGTGACATTGGTAAACCAAACCAATGATCAGTGGTGGGAAATTAAAACCAAAGACGGTGAACAAGGGTTTGCCTTTACACAATACTTGGCAGAAGCGTAATATTGCGAATACCAAACGAGGGGATTGCCTCTTTTAACAGAAAAACGCAAGAAGGAAGTAATTCTTTCTTGCGTTTTTCAGTTGGTACGCCAAGGTTAGCGTATAATGTTTAGTTTACTTACAAAGGTTTGATCTTCGTGTCGCAATTGCACCGTATAGAGTCCGCTTTCCAAAGCATCAAGTTTTAGTGGGCAGCAGGAATTGTATATCCAAGTAACCTCTGATACCCTTTCATTTCCTGATGCATCGATGATACGATAGGAAATGGGCCCAACTGGTAACTCGGCAGGCAACTTAACAGAGCAGCTCTCTTTCGCCGGATTAGGAAATATAGAGGCCTCTTTCATTAGTTTTGAATCAGAGGAGTGCAGCGATGTAGTGGAGTAGGTAAGCTTGTAAATTAAGTGATCACTCCAGGCGGCCAGAAAAAGATGGCTTTCGGTACACACAAATTCCCCGAAGCCAAAAGCACGTAGTTCGGAATTTTTATGCTGGTTAACAAGTGCCGTCGAAAAGGCCTTTATATATGTTTTTTTGACATTAAAATTTTCGATGGAATCTACTAATGCATATAGATGGTTATCGTATGGATTAAAGCTAATCGCATCCACATTCAGAGAATATGCTTCCCCGCTCGGATTGATGGCGACTTCAGCAATAAAAGTACCGGAAGAATCGTATTTTTGGATTTCAGAATTTTCAGTCAGCACGTATACATATCCCAATTCATCGGTTTCTATATCATGTGCTGAAACTCCATAATTTCCGGTGCCACCTTCCAGCACCCAACTGCGAAGAAAGGAACCCCGGTTGGTAAATTTAAACACTTCATCTTTTTGCTGGTCTACTACAAAGATGTTTCGTGCCTTGTCGATACACAAATCAAGAGGTTTGCGAAATTTATCCAGAAAGCTTCCTTCTCTTTCCCATTTTTCAATAAAAGTTCCATCGGATTTTGTAAGCACCACTTCGGTTTCAAAAGATGGTCCCAGTCGGACAAAATAACAAGTGTCGTCCATTACTTTAATACTAACCGCCCCTTCTAATTCCGGACACGACCAATGGGATAGGTAGGTGCCATCGGTATGGTAACGATATACGGTATCGTTTTGCGAAAGTGCAAATACGGTTGTACCCTGAACGCTGATTCCATTTGGCAGCTCAAAGGAAGAAGGAGCTTGAGGGAAAGCGATAGGAGATAAGTAATATTGTGCTGATAAAAACGGGCTTGTGTTTGCGATTAGGAAAAGGGTAAAGAATACTGTTTTCATAATGGATACGATATACGGGATTTATTTTTTTATACTATACCAAGCAAAACTAGAAATGTGACATCGTTTCTGAAAAAATTTCATTCTACTGAAATCTCTGTTTACTGAAATCATGCTTTAGGTGTTGACATCCAGTAATAGTTATTAACCCAAACACGATTATGAAAAAATTAGTCCAAGGAATTTTAGTTTCAGGGGTACTTAGTGCTTCGGTATTAGCCCAAACTTTCCCCTTTGGGGCAGGACGCATTGCGATGAGTTTTGATGGAAATTTACACGATGACGACGACATAATTGCCTTGCCCGTTTCATTGGGAATTGCAAAAGCAGCCGGCCATCAATCCAAAGTGGTGCATGTGGAATACAACAATAATACCTGTGGCAATGCAAACACGGTTGACAACGATGGGGGCGATTATGCTGATAAACCTGAATTTGAAGGGAGGGATGCCGCACACATGGTGGCCAGTGCGCAAGGAATGATCGATCGATATGGATACAGTCCGTCTGTTATGTTTGATCATATCGCAAATCCCGCCGGATGTGAGTCGCATTTGCGCGCAGAAATTAATCGGTCTACCTCCGCCAATCCTCTTTTTATAATAGCGGCAGGCCCCATGGAAACCATTTGGCGTGCGATCAATGGTTCTTCTTCATCGGCACACCCGCACGTTTACATTATTTCACATGGCCGCTGGAACGAAAACTATTATCGTGCCGACTGTTCTCCACATACCTGGACAAGCATTGGAAATAACTTTCCCGCAATAAAACGTGTAGCGATACCAGATCAAAATTACAGACTTAACAGAGCCTTGAGCACTAACGAATGGGATTGGATGCGCACTTCCTCCGATGCGAACCTCCGTTGGATGTATACCCGAAATCCATTTGTTAGCAAATTTGATCCTTCTGATGCCGGCATGGTATATTACCTGATTTCGAACGGTGGAAATATTGTGAATGGTAATATGTCTGGGGGCAATAACTCACCTTCCATTACCGATATTCGAAACGTTCTTACCAATCCGGTGGTCATCGGACAGAATCAGAATCCACAAGTTTCATTTTTAAATCCGGCCGCTGGAAGTAATTTCCCTGCGCCTGCCACACTTATTGTACGTGCCTCTGCCAGCGATGCCGATGGTTCCATTGTATCGGTAGAATTATTTATGAATGGAGTTTCTGTGCGCAAAGAATTGGTAAGTCCATATGAGTGGAATCATATCAACCAGGATCCAGTGTTATCAAATCTATCTTCAGGCACGTACCAGTTTACGGCTGTTGCCACCGATAACAAAGGCGCTACCGCCAGCACGAATCTCACCATTACAATTGGCTCTTTACCAACAGGAAATCCTACTGTGAGCTTCGCTCAGCCGTTGAATGCTGCTACTACCGGAAAGAACATCGTTGTACAGGTAAATGCATCTGACGCCGATGGAACGATCTCGAATGTGAAATTATTTTTGGATGGAAATTTGATTCGTCAGGAGAATACAGCTCCCTACGTTTGGAACAGCACCAATGGCGGCTCCTTAGATCCTGTCCTGGCTAATCTTAGTGCAGGCTCGCACCAGCTCAAAGCGCTGGCGACCGATAATGCTGGCAAAACCTCCGAGGCCACAATAACCATTCAGGTAAATGCGAGTGCGCGCAGTGCTTCGTATTTGGATCAGAGCATCGTGGAATGGTCGGCTTTTCCCAACCCCTTCCAGGATAGATTTATAGTAACAACGGCTAACAGCCGAGTAATCGCTGCCCAATTGAAAGATGTAAATGGAATGGTAGTACCTGCCAGGATACTACTTTCAGAAGATCAGGTAGAAGTATTGGCCGAAGCATTGCTAGCCGGTATCTATTGGTTGGAATTGAATACCGAAAACGGACCTATCGTTTCATCCGTTATCAAACAATAAGCTCTGATTTTCATTCGTCAGGATTGGATTAAAGACAGATCCATTTCTTTTTGCGAAAGAGAAAATCAGAACGAAAATATCCTCTATTCTATTTTTCAAAGGTATGCGTTTGCTCAATTGTGCAAGACTTTTTTAGTCGATGCATAGGAAGGCAAACGCATATGTTTTTATTACGAACAGTTTTTATTAAAAACGCTAGTGCAGGCCTTCCAATGAAAATTTGGAAAACGCTATTCCGTAATTTCTCGCTTTCTGTGAAGCCAATCTTTCTCTCTTTTTCAAAAAAAATGGGTATTGAATGTTTCAGGCTAATGGATTTCTAATTTCTTACCCTCAGAAACCAAATACATACACCCATGATAAAATTTATACGGCTTTACTTACTCTTCATAGGAGCCCTCTGGCTATCTGCGCAGGATGTTAAAATTATGACGCTTAATGTCCGTGTCAACGTGGATCCCTATCCTAACGATTGGAATACACGGCAATGGCGAGCCATCAATATGTTGAAATTGTATAATCCTGATGTTATAGGATTGCAGGAAGATGAATGGGTGCATGTTAACTCCATCATGCAGCATATCCCCGGAATGAAAATGGCCACGGAAGTCAGCACGGGAATCATGTATCAATCCAATAAATTACGAGTAATTCAGGCAGGGAAATTCTGGTTGTCGAATACCCCTGACGCCCCCAATGGCTCGTTTGACTGGGGACAATTATACATCCGGAGGGTGCAGTGGGTAATATTGGAAAACTTTAGCGACGGAAAACGTTTTTATGTGTACAACAATCATTGGGATATTGTGGGGCCATATGCCCGTTTAAAAAGTGCGCAATTACTTACCAGTCGTATCGATACAAGACAGTTCCTGCAATATCCGGTAGTGGTAACCGGAGATATGAACGCACCGGAAGTTGAAGAATCTGTGGTGCATTTAAAAAACAAAGGAACTGTTAAGTTTCGCGATACATTTAGAGAGCTATATCCCAACGCCGGCAACGTAGGTACCTTTCATGGTTTTGGCGGAGGCACAAGTGGACCTAAAATAGATTTCATTTTATTACAACAAGGAATAGGAGCCACCTTAAGTTCAGAAATTATTCATTACAATGAAAACCGATTGTATCCAACGGATCATTTTCCAATTATAGCTAGGCTCTCTATAAGCGGCACTCTGCCACCTGCAGAACAGAAACCGTATTCAGGCATTCCCTCAGCATTTCCGGGAACCTTGGAGGTTGAACATTTCGATACGGGTGGTCAGGATGTTGCTTTTTCGGATACGAATCCCTGGAATGTTGGGAATATTTTCCGCAACGAAGGAGTGGATTTGGAAGTTTGCAACGAAGGTGGCTACAATGTAGGATGGACGGAGACTGGAGAGTGGATGGAATACACGATTGATATTAAAGAATCAGCTACTTATTGGTTGCATGCTCAGGTTGCTTCCACGCTCAACACGGGAGCTCTTCAATATGAAATAGCAGGCAATAACCTCGGTCCAGCCATAACGGTTGCGGCCACGGGTGGTTGGCAGCAATGGAAAACCCTAAGTCAAAAAGTAATTTTGACAAGTGGTGTGAAAGTATTGCGAATTAAAATCGTTTCCGGAGGTTTCAACATAAATAAACTGATAGCTGAAAAGGAAACAAGCAACCCTCCTGGAGAGCAGAGTCCGTTCCTTGGTGTCGCTCATACGATACCCGGCATCATCGAAGCGGAACATTATGACCTGGGAGGTTCGCTAGTTGCCTGGTCTGATTTGAGTGCAACGAATGAAGGCAATAGCTTTCGTACCGATGCAGTGGATTTGGAAGTGTGCCAGGAGGGAGGCTATAACCTAGGCTGGACGCAAACGGGGGAATGGCTGGAGTATTCTGTAAAGGTAACAGAAACATCCAACTATAGTGTGGTAGCCAATATTGCCGCGGTATCTTCGACAGGCTCCTTCCAGTTGGAATTGAACAACGAACCGATCAGCCCGGTGGTGCCAGTGCCAGCCAGCGGAGGATGGCAGATTTGGAGAAATCTCACCCTGTCCGGTATTCGATTGACGGAAGGCTCCTACCTATTGAAGATTAAAGTGATTGGTGGAGGATTTAATCTGAATAAGTTGCAGTTCGTAAAAGAAACTTCTTCGGGAACTGGCTGTTCTGGTCAATACCTTCAGGATTACACATACCGTGTATCTTCTGAATCAAACAACCCTAGCATCACATTTAATCCCGTACTCAGCGGAGTGGGCGCATCCACCCTGATACTATATTACGGCACAGGTGCTGGTCCATATCCTGGGTATCGCGTTTATCCTTCCATTCCATTTAAGTTGAACGTGAGTTCTGGACAAACCATTCGTTTTTATTATACCTATAGTCATCCTGCAGGTGGCGAAAGAAACAGTTCTGCCAATATGCATAGTCTTACTGTAGGCTCTTGCGCAGGAAATGCAGCACGCAGCAGTGCCGAAGAATTATTTTCAGAGGAACAACTTATTTATCCTAATCCCCTAGGTGAGCATACTCAATTATATCTAAAAGGGGAAGGAAAATATTCCTTCGTAAAAATTACAAATACCAAAGGTGAGGTGATGACAGAATTGTATCAATGGGATGCCGGCGATCCTATTTCTGTGCTTGGCTTTGCTCAGGGTTTGTATTTCCTGCAGGCAGAAATGAACGGCCACACGTATAAAGTAAGGTTTATAAAGTAGAAGAAGATTCAGAAATTCTGACATTCGAATCGACTTACTACGGCTGGCTTATGCTTCTGTAGAAATAACCGCTTAGTTTTCTTGCCTATTATCCTCAGGCAAAAAAGAGAAACGAATCACCGATTCGTGGCGGGTATTTGCAAATTGAAAATCGGGCTTACGGAACGGCGCTAATGGCAGGTGCGCTATCTCCGTAAGCCTTGATTGTTTTATGAAAATCTCCGCTTCTGCGGATTTTTAGCAATACAAAAAACTACATGCCGTTTACAAGCACTTTATTGCTCATATCAATTTTCATAAGACCCATATCAATCAATCCTTTACTTGAGTGTTCCGCAATCATGCCCGTGCGGCGGTGGATGCGAATAATCGACATGAGAGGTTCTTTTAGTATTTCTCCTTTTGAAATGGATTCTACTAGTACATATTCCTCTTCCACCGATTTAACCAGGTACTCAGTGCTTAGCTTAATATTCATGCCCGACATTTCGGTGTTTTTTTCTTCAGTCCAGGTAGAGCCCTTTTCTAATTTTCCTTCCGGAAGCAGCAAAATCAGTTCGGAAAGAGAATTACTGTTGACGGTATCTTTAGAAATCAAAGCTCCTTTGTTCGAATAAACGGCCCATGATTTCTTTCCAATCTGTGATCTGAAACGCTCGTCCGCTTTTTTATATTCTTTGGTATCTTCCGGCTTGTCCGAATCATAGTGTTGTGTTTGTCCGGTTTTTTGATCTTGTATATCCATTATAATCCGAGTTACTTCAAATTCAAAAGTCAAATTTCCATTCGCTGCTACTTCTTTTACAAGTATATTGCTATACACTACCGTATTAGTAGGAACAGACATTTTCTTTTGTCCCATTTCCATATGCATGATCATATCGGTGTTCAACACCGATTTTAGGGAACTACCTTTTTTCAACTGCAGGAATAATTCTTGTTGACCCAGCAAGGCCATGGGAGCTGAAAGCAAACAAAGAAGAAGTGCGGGCAAGTGTTTCATATCAATATACGTGGATAGTATAGTTAGAAATAGTTTACAATTAGGCAATGATAGACATAAGTAGTTATATCTTCAACAGCCTATCTCAACTATTGTGCCGTGTGATTCGTATTTTACTTTGCAAAGATCCATTAACATCAAAGTATGATCTATCAAATTGAATCTGAAAACACATATTTGATCAGTAGACTGGAACTGACAGAAGCAGAATGGACTGCCAAGCTGCTGGGCTTCCAAGCACGAACGTCATTTTCCGACGCTACTTTGCTGCAGGCATCGCTGACCAAGCAATGGGCTCTTTCGGAGCAAGCCCAAAACCGATTGGCACAAGCCTTGGCACAGGAGTCGGTGCAGGTATTCCGCTATTTTGTTTCTCAGGATACCCCATTTACCATTGAGGCGGTATTCCTCGATGTAAGGACGCTCGAAGGCAAACTGATATTCTGGAAGGACTGGTCGTATATTTTCCAAGAAGTAGGAGGATACTATCAGCTATGGTGTCAATTGGAGGGTAGAGATGAAGTGCAGCGCGAAATACGCCTAAGCCTGCAGCAGGCGGATCAATACCAGAGAGAGGGGATTCCGTTTATACAGTCTTTACTGAGTAATTTAATGCGGCCAGTTTCGGAGGTTTATGATGCGGCAGTGAAAGAGCATAGACGATTGGTATAAAAAAACCCCGGAAACTATCGGGGCTTACAATACCATTTTCGAAAAAGGATTGACTTATTTCAACATGCCAAGTAAATCGGCTAATTTTTTCTTCATCTCACGGCGGTCCACAATAAAGTCTAGGAATCCGTGTTCGAGCACAAATTCAGCACTTTGGAATCCTTCCGGTAAATCTTTACCAATGGTTTCTCGAATTACGCGTGGACCCGCAAACCCGATCAACGAACCAGGTTCAGCAATATTAAAATCCCCCAGCATCGCATACGAGGCAGTTACTCCCCCAGTAGTAGGATCTGTTAAAATAGAAATATAAGGTAAACCTTCTTTGTCGAGCAGGGCAAGCTTGGCGGAAGTTTTGGCCATTTGCATTAAGGAGAAGCCAGCCTCCATCATACGTGCACCTCCTGATTTGGAGATCATGATGAAAGGACATTTCTTTTTGCGGGCATAATCAATGGCACGTGCTATTTTTTCACCTACCACAGAACCCATGGAGCCACCAATGAATCTAAAATCCATACAAGCAATCACCACATCGCTGCCATTCATCTTACCATAGCCCGATCGCACGGCATCCTTCAACCCGGTTTTCTTTTGGGAGGCTGCTACGCGCGCAGGGTAGGGCTGTGAATCGATAAACTTTAAGGGATCACCTGAACTCAAATTCTCGTCGAGTTCCAGAAAAGCATTATCATCAAAAAGAATCTCAAAATATTCTTTGGAATTGATTCGGTCGTGATAACCACAAGCCGGACAAACATAGGAGCTTGCGCTGTGTTCGTCGGCCTGCATGATTTTCTTACATTCTGGACATTGATGCCACAAACCGTCTGGAACTTCTAGTTTTTCTTCCGTGGGCGTTACAATGCCTTTTTCAGTGCGTTTATACCAGGACATTTCTCTCTCTTGCTATGTTACATTCTATTCCAACCTGTCGGTACACCAGAACAGAAAACAGAATCAAATATACCGAAAATTTTTCGATGAAAGTCCAGCCTTTTCCTATACTTTTTATTTTCCATTGTAAATCAATGGATTGATTTTTACCCGCTTAAAAAAAATTACTTAAAAATGAATGCCAATTCGGGTAAATATGTACATTTGCCATCCAATGAATAGGAGACTACTATACATACTGATCCTGACCTTCTCATTTGTTTTGAGCGGATTGCAATGTCCTGCCAAAGCAGAAGTGGTAAAGGTCGAAAAATCAGGAAGCTCTACCGAGCAGGTAGTGATTAAAGCTCCTACCGATGCTCTGATTCCTTTTTCGCAGCTTGACCTTACTGCACCCGTAGAGGTCACGTTCGCGCTGATGTATGCGCCCCTAGTGGCAGAGACGCTGCATTCGCAGTATTTCTCTGATTTTTCAGTGGGGTATTTTAAGTTGCTCTTCACACGCATTCAACCATCCCAGGCACCTTAGTCTGATATCCGCACGCATCTTTATTTATTTTGCGGCGAAGATAATTTTGCTTCGCCTGTATACATGTTTAATCCTTTTAGTTTAATAATACATTCATAATGAGAAACCGGAATTTTATAATCGGTCTTACCGTAGTGGTAACACTGATTAGTATTTACCTTTTCAGCTTTACGTTTACAGCCCGTGGCATAGAGCGTGACGCAGTAGATTACGCCACAGGGGCAGATGGAAAAATTGACCAGAAGAAAAAAAGAGACTATCTGGACTCCCTTATTATTAATGATGTTCCTGTTCGTAGTTTTTTGGGAGCAGACTTTACTTACAAAGAGATCAAGGAAACGGAGCTTGCATTGGGTCTTGACTTGCAAGGTGGTATGCACGTGACGTTGGAAATTTCACCAGTGGCCTTGTTGCAAACCCTGGCAGGAAACAATGCGAAGGATCCTATTTTTCAGGAGTCATTAAAGCAAGCGGAGCGTGACCTCGCTAAAACTCAGAAAAACTTCACCACACTTTTCCGTGAGGCCTACGAAGATAAAGATGCAGAAGGAAAACTTTCCCGCATTTTTGCAACCGCACAAAATTATAACAAAGGCATCACTGCTACTTCTTCCAACGATGAAATTATCAAAATCATCGATGCCCAGGTGGTAAGTGCCATGAGCGGTACATTGGAGCGTTTGCGTGCTCGTATCGATAAATTCGGTGCAATTCAACCTAACATTCAAATGGTACAGGGTACCAACCGTATTCTGGTGGAATTACCAGGTGTAGAGAACCCTCAACGTGTGCGTGCTCTCCTTCAAGGAACTGCCCAGCTCGAATTTATTGAAGTATATCAGATCGGAGAAATTGCTCCTTATATTTCCAAGATCGATCGTTACCTGGTGAACATGAAGAAGGCTAAAATGGGTATCGATACTTCTGCCAAAGCCCAGGTGAAATCTACTACAGAGGATGATTTATTGGTAGATGTACAAGGTGGAGATTCTACGGCAACAGCCAAGCAGGACAGCGCCACAGTGGCTAAGAACGACTCCACCGCTGCCGACAGCAACGATGTATCGGAATTTATTTCTCTGTTGCGTGCCCGCGACATGTTGATGTACGAAATCAAAGACACACAAAAAATCAACCGTTTGTTGGCAGATCCTGGAGTTAAGTCCTTATTGCCTTCCAGACTTACCATGGTCTGGAGCAAAAAACCGCAGCGCGCTGCGAAAGGTGAAAAATCCAAATACATTGAATTAGTACCGTGCAGAAAAGCACCGAATGAGCCAGCTGCTCTATCGGGAGATGCCATCAACTATGCCTTTGCCGAGTTTAATCAGCAGGATGGTGAATACGCCATCTCAATGGGAATGAAAGAAAACGGCCGCATGGAGTGGAGAAAAATGACAAAGGCGGCTGCCGCTGAGCAACGTCGTGTGGCCATTGTATTGGATGGGTATTGCTATTCAGCTCCAGTGGTGCGCGAGGAAATTCCAAACGGTTTCTCCAGCATCAGTGGTGATTTCACTCAGGAAGAGGCAAGCGACTTAGCCAATATTCTTGAAGCGGGTAAGCTTCCGGTGCCTGTGCGCATCGTAGAAGAAGTAACAGTAGGTCCTACCTTGGGAGCTGAATCGATCCGTGCAGGTATGTGGTCCATCGTAGCAGGTCTTGCCCTGGTAGTTTTATTCATGGTGTTCTATTACAACAAGAGTGGTGCAGTGGCCGACATCGCCTTGGTATTCAATATACTATTTACCTTGGGCGCCATGGCCTCTTTACCATCCGGTGTAGTGCTTACGTTGCCAGGTATCGCTGGTATTGTACTTACCATAGGTATGGCGGTAGATGCCAACGTATTGATTTTTGAGCGTATCAAAGAAGAACTTCGGGCAGGAAAGCCCTTGAAAGTATCAATCGATACGGGTTACGATAAGGCTTTCAGCTCTATCTTTGACTCCAACATTACTACCTTGCTGGTGGGTATTATTCTTCTTTGGTTAGGTTCAGGGCCGATCAAAGGTTTTGCAACAACACTTATCATAGGTATTGCTTGTTCATTCTTTACAGCGGTATTTATTTCCAAAGCTATTCTTGGTTGGTTTGTAAAAGAAACCGGCGACTTGCAGGCACAGTTTACGACCTTCATTTCCAGAAATCTTTTCCAGAACCTAAACTTCGATATCATCAGTAAGCGCAAAACGGCCTACATCGTGTCGGCATCCATTTTGGTTATAGGCCTAGGTATTGCTGCAGTACGCGGACTTAACCTGGGTGTAGACTTTAAAGGCGGTCGTTCTTACGTGGTAGAGTTTAAAAACGATGTTGTGGCTTCAGATCTTAAATCTGCGCTCTCATCGAGCTTCGATAATAAGGGTACTGAGGTAAAAACCTATGGTAGCAATAATATTCTGAAAATAACGACCAGTTATTTGATTGAAGATGAATCACAACAAGGAGATGAAAAAGTAGAAGCTGCCTTGAACAGCGGTTTGACTAAATTTTCGAAAGATGGATATTCAGTGCTGTATAGCAATAAGGTTGGAGCTACCGTAGCCGATGATATTATTTCTTCATCGTATCAGTCATTAGGACTTGCCTTGGTGGGCATCTTCATCTATGTATTGTTCCGTTTCCGCAAATGGCAATTCTCCTTGGGTGGCGTTACTGCCTTATTCCACGATGCCTTGATGATAATTTCAATATTCTCCATACTTCATTTGTTGGGTATATCGTATGAAATTGATCAGGTGTTTGTAGCGGCAGTCTTAACCATCGTCGGGTTCTCTATCAACGATACCGTAATCGTGTTTGACCGTGTTCGCGAAGTTTTGAACGGGGCGAAAAAGGATATCAATCAGTTTAAGAAAGAAGAACTGTCGGGCTTAATTAACCAGGCCATTAACTTTACCTTGAGCCGTACCATCATGACAACTTTTACTGTGTTAGTGGTGGTATTAATATTGTTACTATTTGGTGGGGAGTCGCTTCGTGGATTCTCTCTGGCCATGTTTATTGGCGTAGTTTTCGGATCCTATTCCACTCTCTTTATCGCCGTTCCTATGGTACTGGATCTTTGGAAAGAAGCTCCTGTTGTACCTACTGAGGAAGTAGAAACTGACGTGAAAGCAAAAAATAACCTGAAGAAAAAACCTGTGGTTTAGCACTATAAGCCAATACTAGAGTTCGAGGCTGCTTCCGTTTGGGAGCAGCCTTTTTTGATTCTCCCATACAAATGAAATCTCCTGAAT
Source organism: Cytophagaceae bacterium (assembly GCA_025454925.1). GTDB lineage: Bacteria > Bacteroidota > Bacteroidia > Cytophagales > Cytophagaceae > JALONM01. The sequence continues at coordinate 11,412 of JALONM010000030.1, read as the reverse complement.
TCTATATCTTAGTGTAGAACTTCACACAATTTTTTCTCGTACTGTATCCTCATGCGAACGTTGATGACATATACTGTGCTGATAGGATGCCTGGCTTTGGTTTCTTGTCGGTACGATTATATGGAGGATCCGGCAACCACTACCGCTGTTCAGGAAACAAACTGTTTACCCGATACTGTTCGCTTATCGCTGCATTTGCAGCCTTTGTTTAATTATAATTGTGTAGGCACTTATTGCCATTCTGGCAATCTTCCTCCTGGTAAAGTAAATCTCGAGAACAACACCGCCTACGCATCCCTGATGGCTGGCTCCTATGTGAATACAAGCAGTCCAGCGCAAAGTAAGTTGTATTTGCACATCATGGATGAAGTGGATCCGATGCCACCCGAAGGCAAAATGGATGCTTGCAAAACAGATCTCATTTTGAAATGGTTGCAGCAAGGCGCACCCAATAACTGATCGGGAGTATGAAAGGAATAGTTTACCTGGTCAGTGGACTCGGCGCCGACAGCAGCGTGTTTGAAGGGTTTACGCTGCAAGGATATGTATGCAAGTGCCTCGAATGGTCTGCGCCTTTGCATCACCAGGAAACACTGGAATCTTATTGCCAGCGAGTGCTGCTTCCACAACTCGATTGCTCGAAGGCCAGCATACTGCTTGGTGTTTCCTTTGGTGCAGTAATCGCGCAACAACTTTCTCAGCATGTGCCACAGGCAAAACTGGTCCTCGTATCAACCATAAGGGGGAAACAGGATTGGGATTGGAAATTACAACTGGCTGGACTATTACGTCTGTATGCCTTACCCTTGGCCTTTTGGCTAAAACACCTACCTCCCTCGGTACTTGTTTATTTTTTTGGAGTTCAACAAAAGCAGCATAAAATCCTTCTTCGCTCAATAATTCGTGATACGGATATTTTTTTTGCCAATTGGGCCATCCGGGCATTCTTCAAATGGAAAGGAATTACCACTCAGGCCCAGGTGTTGCGCATTCACGGAAATCGGGATAAAATAATTCCACTACCGAAGGCTTCTCCATTGCTTATCATAGAAGGAGGGCATTTTTTAATCGCCGAACAGCAGGCTCAGGTTCTTCGTGCAGTGGAACAGTTTATGAATATAGAAAAGAGATAAAAGCCAGCCAGCAATTTTTAGCAAAAATTTGCTTTATATTAGTATATGCAAGCGATGTTCCCGAAGCCATGTTTCACAAAATTCCTCATGGGAATTTTTCAGGTGATATTGGCTATTGTATTAGTCTCCTGCAAAAAGGAAGAGGACGTTTCCGTGGATCCCAATATTCCACTTTCATTTTCTCAATCTACCATCACCTATGATACACTTTTTTCAGGAAGGCCATCGGCATATGTGTACCTATGGGTTTTTAATCGAAATGCAACTACGGTCTTGCTTGAAGAAATAAAGCTCGATGTGGCTACTCATTTTGATATGGTGCTGAAAGGCATGGAACAGACTTCCGCCAAAAATATACTTTTGCCTGCCCATGATTCTCTATTGATTCTTATACGTGCCGATGTGCAAGCGCAAAATCAATTTATTCCATATGCAGTAGCAGATGCACTTCAATTCATACGATCTGGCCAAGCAATGAGCATTCCAATTCATGCCGTTGCGAGAGATGCTATTGAGTTGAAACAATATACCTGTTCCTGTGCAGAAAACTGGATCTCCGGAAAACCTTATCTTATCACGGGCACCTGCATTGTTCCTGCGTCATGTACCTTGCAGGTGGCAGCGGGTACAGAAGTCTATTTTCATGCTCAGGCAAGCCTATTGGTAGAAGGAACGTTGCTTGTAGAAGGAACTTTTTCTCAGCCTGTTATCATGCATTCTGATCGATTGGAAGATAATGCCAAACGAGAGGCAGGTTCGTGGTCAGGAATTCGATTTGGCACAGGATCAGAAGGCAATAGAATAGCATGGGCAGAAATTTCCGGAGGAACCAATACTATTGAACTTCAGCAAGCCGATGATGCAGATACATTGGCAGAGTTGTTCATTGAAAATGCTACACTTTTTAATGCTTCTGAAAAATTAATTCAGGCTTCCGGTGCCGATGTACAGGCGCGTAATTTGCTTGCCTATAGCGCAGTTGAGGCTTTATGCTACGCCAACAATGGGTCTTGGTACCTGGACTTTTGTACGTTGTCAAATATAAATGCACTCATTAGAAATGAAGCCTCCCTTTTAATACGCGATACGGACGAATTTACTATGAGGAACAGCATCGTGTATGGAGGGCGCAACACAGAAATAGAAATCAATGGCGGCTCAAGCAATTTCATAAATTGTTTATTGAAAGGACAAGTAACAAATCAAAGCAATTGTTTGTTTGATCGGGATCCTCAGTGGGTGGCCTACTACGAAGGCAATTTCAGACTGCGACCAGCATCTCCGGCCATTAATAAAGGAATTCCTATAGTCGGTCAATCCAGAGATTTGGGGGATCAGTTGCGCGATGCAATTCCCGATATGGGTGCTTACGAATATCTACCGTAAATTTCATGACGGAGTTAGAGCAATACATACAATCTTATTTCGGAGTTTCCGAGGAGATACTTCAGAACATCAGTCAACGTTTTGTTTCGCAGCAACTTTCCAAAGGCGCTTATTTTTTGGAACAAGGGCGTTCCTGCGAACGACTAAGCTTTGTGAAGTCAGGCATGTTACGCATGTTCATACACAATGAACATAAAGAAATAACACAATGGATTTCAACGCCTGGTTATTTCGTTACCGACCTCAGCAGTTTTTTATTTGGCACACCTTCCCGTTGGAATATTCAAACCTTAAGCGATTGTGAAATATATACCATAACCAAATCTGCTTATCAGCAATTAGGAAAAGAACTTCCGCAATGGCATATGCTCGAAAAGCTTTTTTTGGCAAAATGTTTTGCCACCCTGGAAGACCGTATCATTGCATTGCTTTCTATGACTGCGGAGGAGCGCTATGAATTTTTCTTTTCTACCAATCGCAGCTTATTCAATCAAGTTCCACAGCAGTATTTAGCGTCTATGTTGGGGATGACCCCGGAAACCTTCAGCCGTATTAGAAAAAAGCAGTAAAAAATTCCTGCATTTAACCCAATATATTGATTGCATTTGGTTATGCAGTTACATCTCCATCCATTACGTTGCCTTTAATTTGGGCGTGTCCCTGGTGGCACCTTGGCGCTGCGAGCGCCAACGCCACTGCGGGCCGGGCTATCGCTGCAAGCCCTTGGTGCATGGCGGCGCTGCAGGCGCCACCATGCACTAGGCTTTTCACTCTATCCCTCACGCAAAAACCGCTCTTGTATGTAGTTGGAATTTCTTCATAGAAATTCTTTTCGAAGCCCATGATTTTCTAAGTCGGAATTGGCGACCTTGGATAGAAGATCCATGAGCATTCTCAATACTGCGCTGCGCTTCCATGCAGAAAAGTTGGTTTAAATTCTTGATTTATATCAAGATTGTTTCGCCTAAATTGTCGCAGTTTTGTTCCATACAAATCAAAAACGCTCATGAAAATCTATTCTGAAATTACTATTGAAGCTTCTGCCGAACGTGTATGGAACGTATTAATGGACAAGGATGCCTATTCAAGTTGGAATCCCTTTATAGTTGAATTATCAGGGACATTAAAACAGGGGGAAACCATTACAGCGGTCATTCAAAATCCAGGTTCATCGTCCATGACATTTAAACCTAAGGTGTTGGTTTGCAATGCAGAGCGCGAACTTCGTTGGTTGGGAAGCCTGGGTTTTAAAGGCATTTTTGATGGAGAGCATGTTTTTGAACTCGAAGTGTTGGGCCCAGAAAAAACCTTGTTTAAACACAGTGAAACTTTCTCGGGAATATTGGTGAATTTTTTCAAGAAAAGCCTGAAAGAAAAAACGTTACCTGGGTTTGAATCCATGAACCAGGCCTTAAAGAAGCGTTGCGAACAATAGAGCTCAGATAATTTGCGTATCTTGTTTCTAGAAAGAAGGCGGAACACGAACCAATAGACTATTCAATAGATGGCCTGGTTTTTGTTTGCTCTTTTATTCCTTACCCGACATTTACATATGAAACAACTACGTTGGATGCTGTTCCTAATTTTAGGAACGTGTGCATATGCGCAAAAATCAGGTACTACCGATCTTGGTTTTGGCAAAGATGGTTCAATATCTTTTGGTGTTTCCGCAAATACCTTTGAAATCATAAGAACAGTAAAAGTTCTTCCCGATGGGCGATACCTGGCGGCTGGTACAGGTGGTACATCCAATTCTAATAAATTTTACATTGCCTTTATCGATTCGAGTAAGTCCGATGTTTCTCCTATCCTCTTTACTCTCCCTACTTTTGCGGGTAATCAGATCAATGAAATTCGAGCAGTAACCATTACTTCCGAAAATTTTATTATCGCAGCAGGATTTACAGCTATTTCTTCTACCGCGCCTAAAGTAATGGTCGCTTTCCGTTTGCGCATGGATGGTTCCTTTTATAATATGGTGTATCAGACGAATGGTTTGGAATCGGTATTTGCGAAAGATATTTTTTATAATCCCATCGATCGTACTTGTCTTATACTTGCAAGCTACGGAACTGGAATAGCATACAATACCAGGTTGTATAAAGTTCAGGAAGATGCAGGGCTTCAAGCGCAATTCGGAACGAATCAAGGGTATTACGAAAATGACTATGTAGAAGCCAGCAAGTTTACAATAAATTCTGATGGCAGTATTTTTATTTGCGGACAGACTCAAGGAAATTTTGCCTTTGATGATATTGCTATTATAAAACTCAGGTCAAATGGATTCCCGGATTCAGGTTTTCTGGGCGGTATGCGAACGATTTCACTGACCAATGGAGGGAACGAAAAAACTACCTGCATAATGCTTGACAAGGATAATAACTTGGTTTTTGGGGGATATGTTGTAAACGGCTCCATGATATCTCCTTTGTTAGGTTGGCTTGATGCAGGTACAGGTTCTACGTTAAGTTTCAGCGGAGCCGGATATACTGTATTTGATTACATCGGACAGGTTTCTTATTTAAGTTCGATTTCATTAGACGTTGATGGTTCCATTTATGCAGCTGGAACTACTACAGGATTGGATGGATTTCATCCACTTGTATTTCAGGTAAGTCCTTCAGGTATCTTAGATATAAGTTTTGGAAATCAGGGATTTTATTCTGATACCACCAAGGCATTTATATATTCTGCCGATGTAGACTTTGGGCAAGGGAAGCTGGTATTGGGAGGAATACAAAATGGCGGTCAAAATTATTTTATGTCAAGAATGTACCTTAGCCAGCCAGTAACTTTTGATATTGTGGGCAAAGACTTTGTTACCATATCTTCGCAGAACAGCTATTCCGTATATCCGCAATCGGATGGTTTTTATTATGAATGGGAATATGATTCGGATAGTGTGTATGTTTTAGGTAAAAGCAATAAAAGTTCATTTACTCTTTTTTTCCCAGCCTTTGCTCCATCGGCTAATTTGACCTGTAATATTTATGATTCGCGTGGATTGCTAATTCAATCGTTATCTAAGTACATCCGGGTGAAGCAGTATTATTCACTCTCCGATGAGTTGGCGGAAACACAATGTGAATTTTATCAAACCGATAGTGAAAACAGTTTTATCAATTCAGTGTATATCGAAAATGGTCCTACTTTTTCAGAACTGTCTGGCTACAATCCAAGCGGGTACCAGGATTATACGGCACTAGAAGATTACGACACCTTATTTTTAGGGGATCGATTTACCATGAAATTACATTGTCCGTCAAGTGCATCTCGCTATGGCGCAGCCTGGATCGATAGCAACAACGATGGAAAAATAACCTCGGATGAATTTGGAGGTCTGGGAGAAAAAGCTGGTTCGGATTCCGTTCTGTATATTCGAAATGTCAGCGTTCCTATTCGCGGTAAAGTTGGGCCGGCACGATTGCGTGTACGTGTGAGCAATAATCCATTAACTTCAGACATGGCTTGTGCCAGCGAATACGATCGCTCCGAAACGGAAGATTATCTGGTACTGTTACTTAATTCCGACAATACCCTTGCCCCTAACTTTATTACTCCCAATAACGATGGCCAGAATGACTATTTCGTAATTCGCGGAATTGATAAAAAAGCCAGTTCCAATAAATTACAAATTTTCGATCGCCTGGGGAACCTCATATACGAGCGCGAAGACTATGATAATTCCTGGCAGGGAGAAACGCTCGACAATGAAAGAGCTGCTGCTGGAACCTACTATTTTATTTTTACGCAACAATACACTTCTTCTTCCCGACAGTTTGGTGACGTGTCGAAAGGGTTTTTAGAAATCCGATATTAATACTATTCGCTTCATGAATCAATTTGTTCGAATACTGATACTCAGTTTTGTCAGTCATGCTCTTTGGGCACAACAGTTTACACCCATTGCCCATTTTGTCAATAACCAGCAGGTATACAATCCAGCCGCGTTTGGCATGCATGCTTCTAAATTAAATTTCTCCACCTTCTCGCGTTTGCAATGGGCCACCATTGAAGGCTCGCCCAAGACAGCGCATTTGTGGGCAGATTATAAATACCGCAACATGGCCGGTGGATTAAACTTCAGCGCACAAGGATACAGCGGTTATTCCAATACCGAAATCAATCTTAATTATGCATATCGCATCAACATATCCAAAAAATGGACCCTTGCCTCGGGCATGAGGCTGGCTTGGAGCAACCACGCGTTTTCCACAGACGAGTTCAACATCTGGGATCAGCAGGACGCTGTCATTAGTTCCAGTACCTATCAAAAATCACAATTAAAACTCGGAGCAGGTTTTCATCTCAACGGCAGAAAATTTTATGCAGGCCTGGCTTCCGCAGACTTTTTTGCCAATAATAAAATTTCCCTGGAAGGCGATACTGCGGAATCTTTTTTTAAACGCAAAAGAAACATCAACGCATTTATGGGTACCCGCATACGCCTGAGTGATGCGTACAATCTGAGACCGAACATAGGATTTTATTATTATCGCGATAACGGATTGATTACGCAGATCAATACCACATTTGAAATTAAAGATTACTTCTGGGCAGGCTTAACATTTTTAAGTTATGGCTCAGCTTCCATACAATTAGGAACGCACATCAGCTCCCGCCTGCGATTTGCCTATGCGTTTGAAACGCAGGCATTGTTTGGGGTAAATCTAAATACACATGAGATCAATTTGTTGTTGACCATGGATAATTTGTTCCGCAAAAGAAAAGATTGATATGAGGAGCTTATTTTTTCTATCCTTTCTCTTCATCCTTCCCATCCTCGCGATAGCTGAAGAGCGCACGTTTTCAGCAAGTAAATCCTCGGAAAAAAAATTGCTCATATTGCAATCGAAAATGGAGCAAGGAGAATATGAAGAAGCTCTCGGTTTGATTCACCGGTATTACAAAAAATTTCATTCAGAGCCATTGGCCCAACTTCAGGTGCTATTATTTAAAGTGGAGTTGTATCAGGCCCAAATGTATTTTAAGCGTTCTGAATCGGCCTTGGAAGAGGCTTGTAGCCTATTTACCAAAATGCAGCCAGGCAAAGACAAAATGCTTTCGGCGATGCACCTCAGCCAATGTTTCCTTGCACTTCATCGCAGCCAAGAGGCACGGCGCTACTTGCAGGAAGCATTTTCAGCATCCGTTTCAGTTACCGACACCCTGGTGCATGAATGGAAATCACTGCTTGAATTGGAATACCTCATTCAATCGGGCTCGTATGCCAAGGCAGAAAAGCTTTTGGGGGATTGGAGATCTGCCACCGTCAGCACGGTTGTAACTTCTTTTTATTCAGAAAAACAAAATAAAATCTTTGCTACACGGCTATGGTTAAAACGTAAACTCCTGGCCTTAGAAATGTTTGCCGCTCGGGGAGATGACAAAAATTTTCTTAGTCTGTTGGGAGAGGAAAAGCAGCATTTTCGCAAATGGGCCGGAAAATCGGAACCTTCCTTGCTAGCCTTGTATTCTCTGGAAGGCAAGTATTTTTTTAGAAAACAAAAATTCAATTCAGCCTCGAATGCTTTTTATTATGCCTATGCCATGGATGAGCGCCTGGAGTCTTGCCCTGAGCGTATTTTAAATTTGCGTTGGTTGGTTTACTGTTTTCAAAAATCAGGAGATTTAATTCACGCGCAAAGCTATGCCCGAAGACTCCTGATGTTGGCCTCTCAGACCTCAGGCTATGTAGATCGCTATCAGTTATCGTATAATTTAAGTGTAGCCTACGATGAACTGTGGAAAGGCAACCTTGACCTGGCGCGACAAAGAGCGGAACTTACCAGCAAAGAGTTCAATCACTTGCCAGTTTATTTTCCGGAGTATCGGGAGCTACAATTTTTATTGACAGAAATATCACTGGATGAAGGGGATATCCGCAATTATCGGGTGTTGTTGGAGAAGACCAGCGAAGAGTTGTCTAGCTTGCACGGTAAAAGTTCAGTCGTTTATCATCAGTCTTTGTTAGACGTAGCCCGTTGCGAGCTCTCGTATGGGAAAAATTTTAAATGGGTGGCTAACGTATTACAGCAAAGCTATGATACTATTGTTCGTGTGGCCTTTCCCGCTCAATGTAAGTACCAGTTGGAATGCCTTTCAATGTATTCGGAATTATACATGAAGCAAGATGCTATGGAAGCGGCGCGCAGTAAAGCTGCAGAAGCGCTGCACATAGCGGCTGCGCTCTACCAGCGTCAAGGACCTGCCTATGCGTATCACCTGGCTCATGCCATGGAAAGTCATATCATGGCCAGTCAGTATAAAATGGCCATGGACAGCCTGCCTGTTTTGGCTAAGCTATCGCTCGATACGGAGGATTTGGGAGAGAAGCAAAAAGCCATGCTGGCAATTACCTCATTGTATCAGTTGCTAGGGGAATTTGATAAAAGTGCTAAACTCATCGCACAGGCAAATGCGGCGGCGCGCAAAGACGTATATGTGCGAAATATTAATTTGGTAGTACAATCGGCTTCAAGACAATCTGCCTTGTTAAGTTTGTCAGGTAATTATTTTAAAGCAGAAAAGGTGTTGGTTCGTGCCCAACAAGAGGTACTTGCTGCGCTCGGCCCAGGCTCTCCTCAGCGCATTCCGCTCAACGAAGAAATGATTTCCTTGTTGATTCTTACGGGTAACTTTCCTCAATGCGGAAAAATGTTGGAGGAAACCCGAAGACTCATTGATTCCATTTATGGCATGCAAAGTTTGGCTGCCGCAGATTTTTATCTCCGGAATGGTGATTACCTCCTGCAGATCAATGATTCAAAAGGTTCAGAGGAGTCCTATAAAAATGCCGATAAGATTATTGAAAAAGTGCTAGGGAAAAAGCATTTGAGGCGTTCGGAGACCTTACTTAAATTGGCTTATCTCAACACACTCCGCCAGGGATCAAAGTTTCAGGAGGTAGAAAATCTCTACAAAGAGGCACTTGATATCATAAAAAACAGCACGGGAAAAAGCAGCCCTTTGTATGCGCAAACCCTGGAAGGTTATAGTGTTTTGCAAATCAGGCATAAACAATACGACAAAGCCTTACAAGGAATTTTGGAAGCAGATAATTTTTGGATTCAAAAACTTGGCACTTCCAATGTAAACAGCATTCGCCTGGAAGCCTTGAGAGGCGAAGTTTTTTACGCAAAATCGCAATACAAAGAAGCAGAAAAGAGCTTTTCAGAGGTACGCAAATCCTACCGCGAACTATTTAATTCCAGTCATCCGGAATATTTAAAGGTAAGTGGTAAACTAGCCAGGACGCTTTACATGAAAGGCGAGGCCAGTGCTGCCCTGCGCATCATGGAAGAAAACATTCCTGTGTATTTGAAATTTACGGAAGAATATTTTCCAAGTTTAAGCTTTCGCCAGAAGAGTAAATTCTGGAATATGCTTCGCGAAGAGTTTGAGTTTTATACCACAGTGGTATTTTCCCGCCCATCCTCCGAATGGCCTCAATATACCCCCCAGGTATACAACAATGTATTAAATACCAAGGCTCTGTTGCTTTCATCCAGCATTAAACTCCTCGATAAAATTCTAAATAGTGACGATAGTTTACTCATTGTTCGGTACAACGAATGGATAGCGGAAAAAGAATTTTTAATCAGTGCCCTTAGCATGAGCAAACAGAGTTTACAGGAACAAGGCATTACCATCAGCGAATTAGAAGCTAACATTGAGCGTTTGGAAAAAGAAATGGCCCAGCGCTCCGACGATTTTTCTGCTAAAAGAGCCGAAGAAAGATGTAGCTGGAATAAAGTGGCAAAATCCATTTTGCCTAATGAAGGCGCCGTAGAAGTGTTGCGGTTCCGCACATTTTATAAAACATTCACCGATACCATTCGATATGCAGCGTTGTTGTTGAAACAACAGTCGGTGGTTCCGGATGCGGTATTGATGCAGAATGGAAATCAGATGGAGGGAAAGTATTTAAATTACTACAGAAACTCGGCACAGTTTAATACCCCTGATCAATACTCATACAACATATATTGGAAAAAGATAAAAGAGAAAATAGGTAATCTGTCCACCCTGTATATTTCTTGTGACGGAGTATATAACCAAATCAACCTGGAGATGCTTGCGGATAGTCTGGGCGTGTACAACTTGGATCAGAATACCTTGATTCTGGTAACCAATACCAGGGATTTAATTCAAGGTTCAAAAACCAAGGCAAAAGAAAATAAAAAGAAAGAATCGAACCAGTTTATATTGTGTGGAAGTCCGGAGTTCTATACAGAAAATGTAAAGGTAAAAAACGTACATGATTTGCCAGGTGCAGAGAAAGAAATTAACGAGATACATCAATTGTTAACATCCTCTTCCCAAGAATCGTGGAAGCTATTGTACCAGCAGGTAGAAGAAGACTCCGTTAAAAAAGTAAAAAGCCCTAAGGTACTGCACATAGCTACCCACGGATATTTTAAAGAACAGTCTCATTCCGGTTTGGGTGAAGATGATTTGGCAAATAATCCTTTGTTAAATTCTGGCGTGCTTTTGCGGGGATCCGGGGATATTTTAGATAATGCAAAAAATGCATACGTCAATCAGAAGGATGGCATCCTGACAGCACTGGAGGCTATGGATATGAGCTTGGATCAGACAGACCTGGTGGTGCTTTCGGCTTGCGAAACAGGAAAAGGATCGGTGCAGGCAGGGGAAGGCGTATATGGTTTACAGCGCTCGTTTTTATTGGCAGGTTCCAAAGCAGTAGTAATTAGTTTATTTAAAGTAAACGACGAGGTTACTCAAAAATTGATGTTAAGTTTTTACGAACGCTGGATGCGCACCGGAGATAAACGCCTGGCCTTTATTGAGGCGAAAAAGGAGATAAAAGAAATATACAAAAAGCCCATTTACTGGGGAGCTTTTATCATGATAGAAGGAAAGCCCGAAA
>JALONM010000029.1 GCA_025454925.1 Cytophagaceae bacterium | reverse complement strand
TTCGGTAAACTTGCTCTTTTTCATATTCGATCATTTTAAGTTAGAAACTTTTAAGCAGTTTCTCTAACTTTAAATGGCCAACAAACGGGGAAGCTTACATTTTTCTAAATCAACAATTATACGTCGATGTTGATTTTAAGATAATTGGGAGAAATATCGAGTTAACACATTATTGTTAATCTAGCGAGTACTTGATTCTTAGGACTTCGTCACTTATCTCAGTCATTACCTTTAATGTTGTTTTTATGAAATTTACAAATTTATAAAGAGTTGGAACTTCCGTCTCTGGGTTAATTTCTTCCATTATTCCATTAGGCCAATTTACCAAAGCTGCATAGAACTCTGTAATTCTTTCAACACCCTCTTCCTGTAAATATTTTATCAATAAATTATTATAGTGAACAAACTTTAGGTCCAACCCATTATTATGGACTTCGTCAAAATCATACAGAGTTCCAATCTCATTCAATAATTGATACATATTGTCTTGTGCCTCCGAGTAATCATTTGGATACTTAATTTTTACACGCTTTAAGAAAATAAGGGCACAAAATGTAAATAATTCAAACTTTGAATATCTAATTTTTTCATCCTTTATCTGAAATTCCTCTTGAAAATTAAATTCGAGATAAATTTTTTCAGATGCACTTATGATGTGAAGACTAGCTTGTTTCCAAGAAATGTCCCCCCCCACAATGTCATCTTTGCCCAAATTATATTTCTTTAACAATTCTGAATATATCACCTTGTAACTCTCTACTTGATTTGCAATACGTCCTTCTACTACAATTTCAGCGTTAAGAATATTACTCTTATTTTTGTCGCACCTATAGTTAACAACTCCACTAAATCCTTGTTTTATCCCAAATACAAATGTCTCTCCTTTTGGTGATACCGCAGCAATTTCCAATTCAGTCTCTGTAATCTTAATTATTTTGTAATGTAAAAAATCGTGGTTTAAACATTCAATGAACTGTTCAAAGATCACGTCCATCCCTCCATTTGCTGAAATTATATCACGCAAGTTGGTTTTGTCCTTTTGATATTTATTAAAAACAAAAAAGGCAATGACCAATAAAAATATTATCCACCACATAGATGATAAAAAAATACGATGATCAATTAATATACGTAAAATATTCCTGGAATCACTTATGGATTTATATTTGGGATTTACTTTTTTTAAGTTCCTGATCTTCTTCCATTAATTGTAATGTTAGATCCTTCACAATAGAAACATATTTCAGAGTGAAATCTCTGACTAGCTCCAACTGCTCATCAGAGAAATCTTTAAAATTATCAAGCGCTCTCAGGTTGTCGTTACTGAGTGGATCACCTGTTATTTTGGGTTGTTTCTTTTTCATAAGGGCAGGTTTATAATTGAAGGCTAGGTCAATATAAAACTCGCTGATTGCTTATTCAAGAATGGCCGAGAGTTTATTTTATGCTCTTGCCTTAATCAAAATAATGGCTTCAATTCGGAATGAAGGTTCGATTTCTTTGTTTGAACTCAATAGCCTTCAGTTGCCTGAGCATCATTCTTTTATATTCTGTCTTTTCGATGAAGGGCCACCTAAAAGCTAATCCAAATCAACAACGATAAGTAGTTGTTGATTTGAAAATTACTTTCAGTTGAGGTTTAACGTACCTATTGAAGTTCTGAACTAAGCAGATGCAAATAAATAACTGAGAATCAATGTGGGTTGATTTTATTGTATTCAAAACAGCCTATCAAGAGTCGAAAAAAGTCGAACGGATAAATTGATGGCAGATAGTGGGTTGAGGAAACTTTGATCATTGCCTATCAAAATGTCGAACACGATAGATATGACTTCGCATTATATCTTAAGTACAAATCCCAACACAGCAAGAGTTTGAGCAAGAGCAAGAGCAAGAGAGTTTCGATCAACAGCGGAACCAGGCTACGAAGCTTTTTCTGTATGCTGTTGCTGTTGCTCGAAACTGTACAAAACGACAAAAGCCGCATTAAGCGGCTTTTGTCGTTTTGTACTCCGTAGGGGAATCGAACCCCTGTTGCAAGAATGAAAATCTTGTGTCCTAACCCCTAGACGAACGGAGCGTTGTTCATTTTGGTGGTGCAAAGGTAGTAGGATTTTATATATCTGTCAACCCTTTTTTCAAAAAAAATTATTCAACTTTTTGAAAATCCTCATCCATCCTGTGTTCTATCACATTTTCAAGTTATCCACATTAAAAAGCTGCCAGGCCGATATGCCGTTTTGGGCTTTCGGTAGGTCCAAAAAACGAGTCCTCATTCCGAATTTTCGTAATTATTTGTCAGAATGTCAGTATTTTTGAAGTGGCAATATTGTTGCACTCGAACAAGAAATTCAAAATCAGATTATTAGTCATGATGCATCCGGAAGAAAAAGAGCCTACCACTCAAGACGTTCCGTCTACCGAAGAAGTAAAAGAACCCGTAGCCGAATCAACGCAAGAGGGCGCGGAAGTGCCGCAGGCATCGGCCGAAACCGAGCAGTTGAAGCAGGAGGTAGCCGACCTGAAAGATAAATATATTCGCCTCTATTCCGATTTTGAAAATTTTCGTAAGCGCACTGCCCGCGAAAAGCTGGAATTGCTGAGCAATGCCAGTGAGGATGTGCTAAAGGCCGTGTTGCCTGTGCTCGACGATATGGAGCGTGCGCTCAAATCCATCGGCGAGGCCGAAGAAAACAAAGCCATGCGCGAAGGACTTGACCTGGTATACCAAAAATTTAAAAAAACGCTGGAAGCCAAAGGGCTTAAGCTGATGGAAACCATTGGCACGCCTTTCAATCCGGATGTGCACGAGGCCATTACCCAACTGCCTGCTCCTTCGGAAGACATGAAGGGGAAAGTTATCGATGAGGTGGAAAAGGGGTATTTCCTCCATGAAAAAGTAATACGGTTTGCGAAGGTTGTAATCGGGGCGTAAGGATATGGCAAAAAGAGATTATTACGAAGTGCTGGGGGTATCCAGAAATGCGGATGCCGAAGAAATCAAAAAGGCCTATCGCAAGTTGGCTATTAAATACCATCCGGATAAAAATCCGGGCGACGCCAGTGCCGAAGAAAAATTTAAAGAAGCGGCAGAAGCCTACGATGTACTCAGCAACCCGGAAAAGAAACAACGTTACGACCAGTATGGCCATGCGGGCATGAGCGGCAGTGGCGGAGGCTATAGCGGAGGCAACATGGAGGATATTTTCTCCAACTTCGGCGATATTTTCGGCGAAGACAGTCCTTTCGGCAGCTTCTTTGGCGGACAACGTGGAGGCGGACGTGGAAGAAGAAAGGGATCCAACCTTCGTATTAAACTAAAGCTTACCCTGGAAGAAATTGCCAACGGCACCGAAAAGAAAATAAAAGTAAAACGCCAGATGAGCTGTGATGCCTGCAAAGGCAATGGCTCGAAGAATGGCAATGCAGTGAAAACCTGCGGTACCTGCAACGGCACCGGACAAGTGCGCAAGGTGGTGGATACCATGCTCGGTCGCATGGTGTCTACGACGACCTGTGGGGTATGTCAGGGCTCAGGTTCGGTGATCACTGAAAAATGTACGGTGTGTTTCGGCGCAGGCGTAACGGAGAAAGAAGAAATTATTCCGGTGAAAATACCTGCGGGCGTGGCCGAAGGCATGCAGTTGTCGATGAGCGGCAAAGGCAATTACCCTCCTGGCGGCGGCGTGGCCGGCGACTTGCTGATACAGATCGAAGAGGTGGAAGATACCGTGCTGAAGCGCGATGGAAATAACATTGTGTACGATTTGTACATCAGTTTTACGGACGCTGTGTTTGGCACCACCATTGAGGTTCCGACGATAGAAGGAAAGGTGAAGATTAAAATTGAAGCCGGTACTCAATCTGGAAAAATATTGCGCTTGAAAGGGAAGGGGATACGGGAAGTGAATGGATACGAAAAAGGAGATCAGTTGATTTATGTAAACGTATGGACGCCTACCCAGTTGAGCAAAGAAGAGCGTGAGGCCTTGTTGCGCTTTACCGACTCCGAAAATTTTAAACCGAAACCTGGTAAAAACGAGAAAAGTTTTTTTGATAAAATGAAAGAGTTTCTCAGTTAAGATTTTCTTGCTGGAAGTAGTATTGAAAAGCCCGCAGAGCAGATCTGCGGGCTTTTGTTTTGGAAGGAAATGAACGTGAGTTTGGAAATTGAGTCCATAGTCTTGGGATTTTGGGTCACCACTGCGAAGCTTCGCGTGAGGGATAGAACCACTCCGGGGTACATGCGGATAGCCCGACCCGGTGCGGCCGGCAGGCCGCATGGGACGCGCCCAAGGGTTTAGTCTTTAGTGCTTAGTCTTTAGTATTTAGTCTTTAGTCTTTAGTATTTAGTCTTTAGTGCTTAGTCTTTAGTCCATAGTTTGGAGAAATGAATTACAATTGATTGTTCTTTTTTAGTATGGCGCCCATCATTTTTTTGGAAGTACTTTTGGGGGTCAGGGCGTTCATGATTCTGAATTTTTTTCCTGGAATAATGGAGGCTTTGTTTTGGTACAAGGCTTCCATGGTTTCCTGCACGCATTGCTGGGGGGAGATGGGTTGCATGGGCAGGCTTTCTTTGGTGAAGCCAAGTTTTCCTAACACCGGTGTTTCGGTAGGGCTGGTCACTAGTACCGTACAATGTACGCCGGTGTTTTTAAATTCGTAGTTGAGCGATAATCCAAAGGCTTCGATAAAGGCTTTGGTGCCGGCTTCTATGGCCATATAGGGCAATCCGCTGACGGCTCCCATGGCTCCGGTTAGCACAATGCCCCCGCCTCCGGCCTGGGTAAATTTCCACGCAAAATGTTGGGTGAGCCACACATGCGAATGTAAATTCAGTTCCATGATTTCGGAAAGATCTTCATTGCTGCGATCTAAAAATTTACCGGGCCTGCCTGCTCCGGCATTCGAAATCAGCAGGCCAATGGGAAGTTCCTCGGTGGCTGCCATTACTTGCTGGTAAGCGTTTGGGGCGGAGAGGTCGGTAGGAATGACCATATATTCAATGGAATGTTTGCGCTTCAAGGATTCTCCCAGTTGTTTCAGGGTTTTGCCTCGGCGCGCTACCAGCACCAGGTTACAACCTAAAGACGCCAGGTGATGGGCAAAGGCCTCGCCAATGCCGGAAGAGGCGCCGGTAACCAGGGCCCAGCGGCCCCATTTGTTAAGTAAGTCTGCTTTTTTCATACGAACTACATTTTTTTTCTTTGTAAAGGTAGTGTCGCATGGATGAACTCTCCGGTACCTGAGGGTCAAGCATTAGGATATTTGGTTCAGGGCTGCGGCCTGGGCTGTATTGGCCTGGGTGCTTTTTTATCGGCTTGCCGACTCTCGGAATTCACTGGGCGAGCAGCGGAAGGTTCGATGAAATACCCTGGAAAAATGTGAGCTGTCTTCGTAGCCTACGCGATAGCTGATTTCAGAAATAGACAAGTCGGAAACGAGCAAGAGTTCTGTCGCGCGTTTCATGCGTTGTTCCCGAATATAATTGGCCGGTGTATTGTTGAACAATTTTTTGAATGCTCGCTTGAAAGTGGAAACGCTGTGGCCTGCAAGAAAAGCCAGTTGTTCCAGCGATACTTGGGTGAATACATGGGCTTGCACTACTTCTGCAATGCCTACCTGACGTGGTGTAAACAAATGATGAAACAATTCCAGCAGGGTATATTTTTCCCGGGTCTCCAGCAGCAGCAAAATAAGTTCTTTTAATTTTAGCCGCAATAAATCAGGACTCACCAATTGGGGATGTTCAAAATAAAAATCCAGACTTTGAATAAACTGTTGCAGCACGTCGCTGGCGATCAGTTTTTCGGTATGCTGTGTGGCTGGCGATTTTATAAAGGAGGGAATTTCTTCCTGGTAAATTTCTTTTAGAATTTCGGGATATAAATGGATCACGTACACTTCGCAGGCCTTGTCGCTTGTATTCTGCAGAAGTTGCGCCACATACTTTCCGCATTGCAACACCAAGCCCTCGCCACTGCTTATCCAAATGTTTTCGCTGCTTGAAATAACCTTGCTATGACCGTCTTTTACATAAATAAAACAGGCTTCGTTCTGGAATACCGGACGCTGTTGCAAAGAGTCTTGGATCTGTAATTTTTCGATCAGAGATTTTCCTTTTAGTTCGAATTGCCTATGCTGCGCGATCATGCATGTATGCGGTTTTGATATAAGGGGAAATGCCCCATTCCTTGAGGGGCCCCCTGGATTTTACTTGTCCTTAGTGCTCAGAAAAAAATCTAAGTCATGCGGTTTTATATAAACCTTACATCCAAGTTATGGATATTCGTTGGTTTGGCAGTTCTATCTCTAGTCACGATGTTGCCTTTCGTTAGCATTCCATCGTAATTCTGTATTTTGGGCGTGTCCCTTCGCGGTGGCACTTGCAGCGCCACGCTGCTCGGGCCGGGCTATCGCTGTAAGCCTTTGGCGCCTTCGGCGCCAGGCTTTCCACTCTATCCCTCACGCAAAACGATCCATCTATGCAAATGGAAATTCTCCAACGAATTTATTCCAGGAAGAAACCTCAGCTAAAATGAATGGCTTCAAAGGGAATCCAACAACTGAAATTCTTTTCGAAGCCCAAGCGTTTCTTTGTCGGGATTACCGGCCATGGATCGTAGATTCATGAGTTTTCTCCATCGCGCACTTCGCTTCCATGGAAAAAGCCGGTTGAAAAAGGAAGGTAGAAAAAAAAATCCATGAAATGCAAGAACCGGCGAATCTCTTCGTAAACGGTTCCTTAGGCCTTGGTGCCAGCGGATGGATTACCAATGTGATTGGGTAGAGTAATGCTGAATTGTGTCCAGAGGGATTCCTCCGAATCCACGGTAATTTCTCCCCCCAGGCGGGTTA
This sequence comes from Cytophagaceae bacterium, assembly GCA_025454925.1. GTDB lineage: Bacteria > Bacteroidota > Bacteroidia > Cytophagales > Cytophagaceae > JALONM01. Next base: position 39,893 of record JALONM010000029.1, on the reverse strand, counting down.
CCGTTTCGTGCACCAGGTATAGGCCAAGGCCGGATCCCTCGCTGCTCATCGATGCCCTGTAAAACATTTCGAAAATGTTGGGCAGGTGTTTTTTACTGATTCCAACACCATTGTCTTTAATCGTAAGTTGTGCCAGTTCTTTGCTTACATGGATTTGAATATCGATGTAGGAATGTTTTTTCTGTTTGTCGGAATAGCGGAGTGCGTTGGAAATAAGGTTGTTTAGAATTACCAGGATGCGTTTACGGTCGGAATACAACGGCAGCGCTTCCTGGACGTCGATAATTTTTTCGATTTGATCGAAGTTTTCGTGAAAGGCATATTGCGATAAAATATCGTCGAGCAATTCTTTGAATCGAATGGGCGATACTTCCAACGTTTTACGTGCGTTTTTGGAGATGTTTAAAATGTCAACGATGTAGGCATCGAGTTTTTGAATGGCTTTTTCCTGGTGGAATACATATTCCTGCAACATTTCCGGATTTCGTTCTTCTTTGGAAAGTTTAACAAGCGCCATCAGCGAAGCCAGTGGGGCGCGCAGGTCGTGCGAGGCTTTATATACAAAACTGTCGAGTTCGTTGTTGGTTTTACTCAGGCTACGGTTTCTTTCGATCAGTTTATTGACAAACTTAATCAGCTTTTTTTCTGAATCGTGGTAGAGCTTCATGTAGTAATACAAATAGAAAATGATGAAGCCAATTCCTACAATCAGGCAGGTATAATACTTGGTTAATGAAAATTCGGGAATGGTTTCTTTGGTATCCAAAATTCGCAGGTCGGTAAACTCGGCGAGACTAAAGAAGAAAATGGAAATAGTAATGGCGATGATGGCAAAGAAAAGTTTGCGCACCGGAAACAATAGAAACACGCCCCCCATGGTCACAAACCATAAAAATTGATACCCGGCGTTTCGGTTATGTCCGGAGGCGACGATAAATACCCCAATGTTCACAAAAAATACCAGACCCAATTTGGTGGCTATTAAAAAGCCATTCACGAGCATGGCATAGCAGGAGAGGATGGCGCCGAGCATGAATAGGTCTACGTATACATGCGTCCAGGCTTGAAAGTAGATGTTTACCGGGATGAATATCGAAACGATGATGAGGGCCGTCCAGATGAGTTGGTAGGTAAAATAGGCCCGGCGAAGTTCATCTCTGGGAGACTCTTCCAGTCGGCAATGATTGCGTATGCGAATATAAAACCGGTACCCCGCTTCCTTCAAAAAGTTCATACTCTTTTCTAATGTAGTGAAGTCATATTGGAGGATGGCTTCAAATTTAAATTAAAGGAATTGTTGGTATAATTCCAATAGAAAATTTGGGGATTTCTTCTTTTCCACACACCAGTCAACGCTCTTTTGTAGCTTCGGCCCTTGTGGAAATAGGGTTAAGAAATCAATCAACCGAAGCGATCAGAACGCTTTACTGTATGAACAGGGCTTATGCCAATAAACCCTGAGAGTTTAAATCGTTCAGCGAAGGGAGATTGATTTTAGCGTAATTTCCACACCGGCCTGGACTTTTTTGCATACTTTTTTGGGCAATGCAAAAAAGTATGGCCCCTCCGGCTGGACTAGGTTGAATGCGGATCAGGTATGGTAAGAGACATCGCAGGCAAGCCGTCCGCCCGCTTAATCCTCATTTTCTTGCAGCGCCAATGGAACCTGCCGCAAGCAAGGGATTTATAAGAGGCATGGACGATCAGGGTATTTTCTGTTTACAAATCAGTCAATCTTCATTCTTAGCTCCGGGCCTTGATTTTCTATGTCGCGATTACCGGCCATGGATCTACAATCCATAAGCTTGTTCCATCCAGCCTGTGCTTCTCTTCTATGGAGAAAAGCCGGTTTCGTGCTACATGAAAAAGCCGTTCCTGAAAGAAACGGCCTTTTCGTATTTGGAAACAGGGAAATACTAACCGAAAGTTTTGGTGCCTTCCAGGCTGCGCAGGTCAACCGGTACCAGTCGCGATACACCTTGTTCGATCATGGTAATACCGTAAATTACATCGGTACTGGCCATGGTGCGTTTGTTGTGCGTTACGATGATGAACTGCGACTCATTGGAGAATTTACGAATGATGTTATTGAATTTATCAATGTTGGCATCGTCCAGTGGTGCATCCACCTCGTCGAATATACAGAAAGGTGCCGGTTTGATCAGGTAGATAGCAAACAGCAGGGAGATGGCCGTAAGTGTTTTTTCACCTCCCGAAAGCTGATTGATGGTAAGCGGACGTTTGCCTTTCGGACGGGCAATAATTTCGATGCTAGATTCTAATGGATTGGATGGATCGCTCAAGTCCAGGCTGCACGAATCGTCTTCGGTAAACAGGGAGCGGAACACTCTTCCAAAATTATCTTTTATTTGATTGAAGCAATCCATGAACGTTGTTTTGGCAACTTCATCGATCTCCGAAATGGTAAGCAAGAGCGAGTCTTTGGCTTTAGCCAGGTCGTCTTTTTGAGTAGTAATAAATACATGACGCTCCTGAATTTCCTGGTAGGCTTCCATCGCCATGGGATTGATCGGCCCAATACGATCCATGGAAGCTTTAATCTTATCTACTTTTTCTTTCAGCTCTTGTTCCGAAGGCAGCGAACCTTCTTCCTGTTGTTGCAACACCTCTTCGATGTCGATGGAGAATTCAACCGACAACCGTTCGCGCATGGAAGTCATGCTGAGGCGCGCTTCGTTCATTTTGTTTTGCAGGGACATCAGGTTGCCATCGCAATCTTCCCGCTCGCGACGTACCTCTCTGATTTGTTTTTCCAACTCATCAATGGAGGCACGTATGGCGTAGTAAGATTTTTCTGCTTCGTTTACGCCCGACTCAATGCTTTCTTTTTCTTTGTATAATTCCAGCAGTTCTTCTTCGTGTATATCCGAGTTTTCGCTGAGCGTGCGGATTTCATCTTCAATACCTTTGGATTCTTCCTGGTTCTTGCCAATACGTTCCTTGCTGCTGTGGTAGGCTTCTTCTTTATAAACGATCTCCTGGCGCAGGCTGTTCAGGCGATTTTGTTGCTGATGAAAAAGTATATTTTCCTGATTAAAGGAAGAAGATTTCTGGCTTAGCAATTCATTTTCCTCCAACAATAAATCGTTCAGGGCACTGAGGCGCTCTTCGAGGTCGGAGAGCTCGTTTTTGGTCAATTCTGCTTTGGGCCTGTTGGTGTTTAATTCTTCCTCCAGACTGATGATTTTATCCTGAATTTCATCTTTGCGCAAGGAATTGCTCGACAGCATTTGCTGGTATTGTTCGTGGCGGGTTTTGTAGGAAACAAGTTCCTGTTCTACCTGCGATAACTCGCGGCGTGCCGATTCCAGTCGCTGCTTCAGGTTGTTTTCTTTCAGCTTTTGCAGTTCCTGCTGGCGTATTTCCAGATTTCCTTTGTTGCCTTCTGCTTCGAGCTGCAAGGTTTTTATTTCATTTTCCAGCTTCTCCAGATTCTTGGCCCTACCGATACGCTTTCCTTCAAACAAGCCTACCGAACCTCCGTGAATGGAATATTTCCGTTTAGTAATTTTTCCGTTCAGGGTTATGAAAACCGTATTGGTGTCGGAAGGTATTTCTTCCTGAGCCGATACCACTACGTAAACCTCATCGAGCAGGTATTGTATGAGTCCTTTGTAAAGCGGATCAAACTCCACAATAGAAAGGGCTTGCACGCAGTTTGCAAAGGTGCGGGGGGCGTTGCTGTTGAAATTAACAAAACGGGAAAGAACAAAGAAGTTGGCTTTGCCTTTAGAGGCATCGCTCAATAGATTTACGGCTTGTATGGCCTGCGCTTCCGTCTCCACCACGTAGTAGTTCATGAAGGGCTCCAGGAAGTTTTCGATGGTAATCCGGTATTGTTCTTCGCATGTTAAAATATCGGAGAGTAGCGGATACTCTTTGCCCCAACTGGCGTTCTTACGAAGAAATTTAATGGCATCCGGAAAACCTTCCAGGTTTTCCACCATGGATTTGGTGAGGTTGTATTCGTTTTGCTTTTGATCGATGGATCGGTTCAGCTGAATGATAATTTCGCGAACGGCGTCAATTTCTTTTTCCAGTGCCTGAATGCGCTCCTGTACGTTACGATCTTCTTCTTCGATCTGGCGCAATTCTTCCAGCTTATCTTCAGCGCGTGCGCTCAGGTCTTTAATTTTCTCTTCGAATTCGGCCAGGCTCAGGGTATGAGTATGTGTATCGGACGCTGTTTTTTCAAGTTCTTGTTTTAGCGTGCTTAATTGAACCTGGTAAATTTCCAGGCTTTTGGTTAGCTGATACGCCTCTTCCTGCTTTTGTTTAAACTGGGCGTTGATGCTGTTGGCCTGCTCCTGAAGTTCGTTGCATTTACTTTTTTGTGAATCGTAATCCGCTTTGAACGATTCTACCCGTTTCGATACATCCTCGAAACCAAGTATTGCACTTTCTTCTTCTTTCTGAAGACTTTGAATGGAAAATTCAGCTCGTTCGTTGCTCAGTTTATCCTGCTCAATTTGTTCTTGCAGAGTAGTGAAGCGATCGTTGAGATATTTGAGCCGTTCGTTCTTTATCTTTTTATCGCTTTCAAAATTTCTGATTTTGTTGACATGCTCATTGAGCGCTTTCTGGCGCGATGACAAGGTCTTTTCATGGTTGATGATGTCTGCTTTCTGTTTTTCAGAATCACTTTCCAATTCAGCTACCTTTGCATTCAGAGACGTTTTTTGATCACTTGATTCTTCAATGTTTTTCTGAAGCTGGGCATACAATTCTTTTTGTCCTTGCAGGCTCACTTTAGCCAGGTCGATGCAAGCCGTTTTATAATCTTCCTTTATCTGGAAATACTTTTCGGTTTGTTTAGCCTGTTTTTCCAGGCTTTTCAGGTTTTTATTGATTTCAAAAAGTAAATCTTCAACGCGTTCTAAGTCCTTATCAGTTTCTTCAAGTTTTTTAAGACTTTGCTTTTTCCGAACTTTAAATTTTGAAATTCCCGCCGCTTCTTCAAACAGTTCTCTTCTGGAATTATCTTTGTCGTTGAGGATATTGTCCACCATTTTCAGCTCGATGATGGCGTAGCTGTCGGAACCAATACCTGTATCGAGAAATAAGTCGGTGATGTCTTTCAAACGGCAGGTAACTCCGTTTAGTAAGTATTCCGATTCGCCGGAGCGGTAGTATCGGCGGGTGATGGTAACGTGGGAGTACTCGGTAGGAAGCAGGTTTTTGGTATTCCGGAAAGTGAGCGAAACCTCTGCCATTTGCATAGGCTTGCGGTTTTTGGTGCCGTTGAAAATCACATTTTCCATTTTATCCGACCGGAGTGCTTTCGTTTTTTGTTCCCCGAGCACCCAACGAATAGCGTCCACGACATTGGATTTTCCACAACCATTAGGACCTACAATTCCGGTGATGCCCTCGTCAAAATTTATCACCACCTTGTCACCAAAACTTTTAAATCCTTTTATCTCCAGTTTACTTAACTGCATGTTTGAATCGCGTTTATTAAGAACTTAAAATTACTAGGATCCGAAGGGTGGGAATAATTTAAGGCTTTGTCCTTTTCAACAAGCTATAAACAATCTATGTTAACTTATTGATTATTATTTAGTTAATTGATTTTCGCTCTGGTTTTGAAATAAAAACTGGTGGAAATTGTAAAAAATGGTTCAAAATTTGAATTCTGCCTACGTAATTTAACTTACGAGAGTTACAACATCAGATACAAAATTGTATATTTGACGGTAATTCTAATACCTGAAAGCTAGATAGATATGAAAAAACTAAACGTCCGCAGCATGTTACTTTTGGTACTGTTGTGCGTATTCCAACTTGCTCAAGCCCAGGAAAAACTGAGTAAGAACGGAATGAAAGTGTTGAGCGAAGCAGATAAGCTGTTCGATGGCGAGGAGTACCCGCTTGCCTTGCCTATGTATATGCAAGTGTACAAAGAGATACCCAATGATCCGGAGCTCAATTTTAAAATCGGAAAATGTTACCACGAAGGTAAACATGAAACCAAAAGTTTACCGCACCTGGAAAAGGCTAAGAAGGGAGGGTACGATGAGCCCGAATTGTTGTACTTGTTAGGACATGCCTACCATAAGGGACATCGTTTTGCGGATGCCATCGCCAATTTCAATAAATTTAAAAGTTTGCTTGATCCTAAAAAGCAAGCAGAAGAAATAAAAGAATGCAACCGTTTGATTGGCTATTGTAAAAACGGGATGGAGATGATCAAAACTCCGAAGGCCAAAATTCGCATTATTAACCTTGGACCAGGGGTTAATAGCCAATACAACGAATATGCTCCAGTGATTTCTGCGGATGAAACGGTAGTTATTTTTACTTCCCGCCGTGATAATACTACCGGAGGATTAAAAGAAGATTATTCCGGAGAATTTTACGAAGACATTTATATGTCCGTAAAGAGCGATACTGTATGGACTACTGCGGTTAACATGGGGCCTACCATCAATACCAATAGTCACGATGCATCGGTAGGTCTTTCTCCGGATGGCCATGAATTGTTGATTTATAAATCTACCATCCATAATGGTGGCGATTTATACCGTTCTATGTTAACAGGAACTGTATGGAGCGAACCAAAACCTTTTGGTCATACTATCAACACCAAAGCCTGGGAACCACACGCCAGTATTACCGCCGACGAAAATGTTCTTTTCTTTGCCAGTAACCGCGATGGCGGCTTTGGTGGGCTCGATATTTACATGACCAAAAAACTACCTACCGGTGAATTCGGACCAGCTGTAAACCTGGGACCTAAAGTGAATACGGAATTCGACGAAACCGGACCATTTATTCATGCCGATGGAAAAACACTTTATTTCTCATCCGAAGGACATAAGTCGATGGGTGGTTATGATATTTTTCAAGTAACCGTAGACATCGAAAAGTCAGAAGTTGTTTCGGAAGCTGAAAATATCGGATATCCGATAAACACGGCCGACGATGATGTGTTTTTCGTATGGTCTGCCGATAACAAGCGCGCGTATTTCGCCTCTGAACGTGAAGGTGGATATGGTGAAAAGGATATCTACATGCTTATCCGTGAAGATGCTGATGCAGATTTGGCGGTGTTAAAAGGTACTGTGCTTGCCTGCGAAGGGAAATTGCCGGTTGCAGCTACCATTATTGTTACCGACCTTGTAACTAAAAAAACGGTAGGGGTATATAATTCCAATACTTCGACTGGTCGCTACACGGTGATTCTTCCTGCCGGTAAAAACTATGGTATCACGGTAGAAGCACCACACTATCTTTTCTATTCCAAGAATATCGACATTCCAAAACTCGATCACTATGTGGAGTATAAAGATGAAATTTGTCTGGAGAAGCTGAAGAAGGGTGGGAAAATTGTGCTGCGCAATGTATTCTTTGACGTGGACAAAGCGAGCCTTCGCAAAGAATCGGAAGATGAACTGGAACGCTTACATAAGATTCTGGAGTTAAACCCGAATATGAAAATTGAGATCGATGGTCATACCGATAGCGATGGGGGAGAAGAGCATAACTTAAAATTGTCTGAGTCCAGAGCAAAATCGGTAGTTGATTATTTGATTGCCCGCGGTATTAATAAGGATAATTTGAGTTGGAAAGGATTCGGAGAGTCGCAACCTCAGGTCCCTAATGATACTCCAGAGAACAAGCAATTGAATCGTCGTACGGAGATAAAAATTATTGAAGAATAAGGAGTTTACCATCTGAAAAATACAAAGGCTGCCGATCCCCACAGGATGGCAGCCTTTTTTATGGACCCGTTATATTTTAATTTCATGTGGATCAGGCCTGCACTGGGCTACCCAGTACGATTGGCTCCACAGGAGGAGCCAAATGGCCAACTTTACCTCTTTTCATAGGAATTGGTTTTTGTAAATAATGAACAATGTCTCCGAAAACTTCATGACCACAAAAGCGGTCAGGTCGTTTGAGTATTGCTTTTAGCAGATTAATGGCGTATTCTTTTTGCTCAACCGTAAAGCGGTCGGCAACAACGCGCATTACCACGCCGATGGCTTTTCCCTGCGGAAAGCCCAGGGCGAGGATTTCGTGGCCTTTTAGAACCAGATTTTTCATTTATACCTCCTTTTTAACAGGTTACATTTATATAAAAAAAGCCCGGAATTGGCCGGGCTTTCTATTCATAGTAGAATGTTATTCTACGATTACTTGGTTTGCCCAAAGGATCCGGATACAGATGCAAGGAACGCATGCTCATTGGATTGCATACTCCTTGGAATCTTTTATCCGAACGCTTAGTATATATAGTTTTGTTTGCTCGCATGTTTACAATAAAAAAGCCTGAACTTTTATGTACAGGCCTGAATGATTTTCAAATGAAAACGATTTAATCAGGCCCAACTACACTTCCAGCAGGAGTGTGGTCGTACAGTTTGTTTCGTTTGTTGATACATATTTCTCATGTACGTGAAGTTGATCATTTATCTGTACTTATGCAAACAGGTAACCCAATACATTTAAAAATTCTTTATCGAATTAAAAATATTCCAGAAAAATTAAAACAAGCAGGTGGGAATAGTTCTATTCAATTGAAATCACTATCATTGTTCTCTTTATGAGCTTGGTGTAAATTGACTATGTTGCGTATAGCCGTTATAGGAGCAGGACCTGCGGGTATTACTGCTGCTTATCAATTATCCAAACAACATGTACTAGTAGAGTTGTACGAAGCATCTTCTTCTGTGGGTGGCATGGCTAAAACCATTGAACTTTGGGATTGCAAAGTAGATATAGGTCCTCACCGCTTTTTTAGCAGCGATACTCGTGTCAATCAGCTATGGCTGGAAGTGGCAGGTACCGATTACGAAATGGTAAACCGTCTCACCCGTATTTTCTATAAAAAAAGATTTTTCTTTTATCCCCTAAAACCCTTCGATGCTCTATTCAATTTAGGAATTTGGGAAGCTATGCACTGCATGGCTAGTTATGCGTTGCAGTTTTTTTTCCCTACCAAAGAAATGGGTGATTTTGAGACTTGGGTGACCTCCCGCTTTGGCAAACGTTTATACCAGATTTTTTTTAAAACCTATACGGAAAAATTATGGGGCATTTCGTGTGCCGAATTGGATGCTGATTTCGCCGCTCAACGTATCAAAAAACTGTCCCTCTTTGAGGCGGTTAAAAATGCAATGCTAGGAGGGAAGAAGAATAAACATAAAACCTTGGTGGATGAGTTTGCCTATCCGAAAGGTGGCACTGGAATGGTTTACGAGCGCATGCACTCTATAATTGAAAAAAATGGTGGGAGGGTTTTTCTTAATACGCCCGTAAAATCGCTAAAAACTAAGCAAGGGGTGGCTTATGGAATTGAATTAATGGACGGCACTATACGGGAATACGATCATATTATATCCTCTATGCCTTTAAATCAATTAGTATTGCGTATGCCAGAGGTGCCGGCACACATAGCAGACCATGCGCGCAATCTAAAGTTCAGAAATACGGTAATCGTGTATTTAAAAGTTGAGGGAAAGGATCTTTTTCCGGATAATTGGCTCTATATACATTCGACGGATTTACAAACCGGAAGAATCACCAACTTTAGAAATTGGGTGCCTACCTTACACGGAGATACGAATTTCTCAATCCTGGCCTTGGAGTATTGGTGCTATGACCAAGATGCCTTTTGGACAAAATCGGACCAAGAGCTGATTCAGTTGGCTACCTCCGATTTAAAAGCTACCGGACTAATCGGAAAGGCCGCGGTATCGGAAGGGTATATTTATAAAATTCCTAAATGCTATCCGGTATACGAAAGAGGATACAAAGAACATATAAAACCGGTAGAAGCATTCGTTGCCTCCATTAAAAACTTACAGGCGATTGGACGGTATGGAGCATTTAAATACAACAACCAGGACCATTCTATCTTAATGGGATTGCTGGCAGCAGAAAACGTTCTGCAGAACGCACAACACGATCTGTGGGAAATTAATACCGATTATGAAAATTATCAGGAAAGTTCGGTGATCACCAAAACAGGTCTGCAAAAGAAATCTTAACGTACTTTTATAAAAAAAAGGCTACGTTCCACTATTTGTTTGTTTAGCCCTATGAATTTGAATGTCGTATATTAAATGAAGTAAATGATATTCAAATTTAAGGAGGTATGAAGAATTAGCTACCAGTGAGGGAATCGAGTCAAAAAAATAAACCGGCCCTGTTTCCAAGAACCATGACCGTTTATTTCGATGGAAACTATTTTCAGCGCTGAATAGATTGTTTAGAGTTGTACTCTATGCTAAGGTTGAATCCAGATTCTTTCTTTACGAGTGGTTTGGGCCCCCTCTACGGCAATTTCCAATACATATACACCGGAGGTTTTATCACTGCCCACAGCCAAGGAAGATTCTGCCGGAACAGTTCCTATTTCAAATGTATTTCCGGCAGTGGAATATAGAGTAAGGTGTATACTTTTATTCCCAGCTTTAAAGTAACAAATATTGTCTGAATAATAAATGGAGTAGGCATCCGGATCCATTCCATTGGATTGATTTTCTTCTGTTGAATTAACATTCAACGGACAGCTAGGATAAATTAACGTCGGGTAATTGTTTTTGAATTGAAGTGCAGCAGATCCAAAATTTCCAATTCCACCATAAGCATCTACTCCGTTGGAAGTCCAAGGATAATGGCCCTGGTACCCATTATTTTTAAGCGCTTCATACGATGCCAGAGGTGCCAGATTAGGAGATCCTGGGTTTCCTCCGGGTGTTTCGCCCAACAATACCGCTTTGTCGTTCATGCCAAAGTTCGTTGGTGTTTTTTCAAATGGGTTGTGGTGGTATTCGTTTACCCATGAATAATAATGTGGAGAGTAGAAATCTAAAATAGCATTGGCCTGATTGTATTGCGCTTTCAGTGCTGCATCGTTCCATTTATTTCCGTCGGAATTAGTTACCCATCCGGAACCAAAAGACCCACTTCTTTTGAAGGTGGCGTTCCATTTGGTGGCAGCCGAGCCCATGGTAACCAATACGGAAGAACCATCAGTACGTTTATTGTTGTGAATGCCCGCTGCACACATGGCCACAAACCTTTGCAACGTTGCATAACTGCATTGCATGTTGTCTCCATTTTCGGCTACCCATTCTATTTCATTGCAAATATCAATAGACATCAGGTATGGGTTCGTTTTATAACGGTTTACAAAAGGCACCAGGTAATTATCTACATAGGTCTGAACTTTATTCTGATCGTTCAGCATGTTTCTCCAACTTTGATATCGGGTGTAAGTGTTTTTAGTATGGTCAAACGACATCATGGTGGCCATAATGTATATTCCATTGGTACGTGCCGATTCAAAAAAATTATCGAGATTGTCCCAAAACTGAGAACTGGCACCTGTTACAGTGCCATCCGAATTGATATTGGGTTGCACATCTCCGTTACAACTGATCCATACCCGAGAGGAGTTGATACCATACGACTTGAGTAAAGCAAAATGGCTAGACCAAAAAGAGGCATCGTAACTTCCACCGAAATCATTCCAATTATCCCATGGGGTATTGGCCCCATTAAAATAAATGGGACATCCGTTTACTTTAAATATTTTATTATCAATGTAAACAAACTGAGCAGAAGCTTGAAGGCACCATACCACCAGAAAAAGAATTTGAAATCCCGCCGTTTTTATCATCTCCAGATTAGTTATAAAATCCTATTTCATATTTGATAGATCAAATATAAAGTAATTTATTATTTATGTTCAATTTTATTTCAATGGATTCTTTGTTCCATTTAACAGTTAAATTTTTAATAATACAGTTTTAAATGTGAATATATTGCTTTTTTTTCGCTTATTATGACCATAAAATTGAGTTTATTACTATAAAAAATTATAAATGAAAAAATTGTAAAAACTTTAAATTTCTTTAAATAGTTAAAAAAATAAAAAGAAAGCCCTCGCATGGAGGGCTCATTTAACTTATAGGGCCAGGTTTATGCATAAACCTACTTCGCTTAAAGTTTTGATAGTCATTTTTATTTTTAGCTGCTGGTGTTACCAACTGTATGGTATCAATAATGGTTTGATTGGTATCTGAAGGAATTTTGATGTAAATTTTCTTAACCACTACGACCTTTTTCACCACCTGTTGAACAGGAGCCTCCGTCTCCTTGATCTTAAAGTCAAGAATCCAAGCAATACTGATCAGGGTGACGCTCATTAAAATGGATGGTATATACTGCTTCATTATGCGTAGGCCTCCTTCCTATATACTCTCATTTACTAATAACGAAATCCATGCCGAGTAGGATCAGTTATTTCCCATTTTACTCACTATTTAATCCGGGATTAATCCCTTTAAGTAAGCTTTTATTTTATATGTAATTGTTAAGTTGTTGATAATGAATATTTAAATCCGTTGGGTTTCAATTCCTAAGTAGCAATATTTCAAAATAAAATAGTATTGTCTTTGTAAATCAAAAATAATAGTGTTAAATTTACAATAACAAAAAAGTAGAATACTCAAAAATATTAAATCTCACAATAAAGAGCACTTACGTAATTGCATATGTATCTTTTAGGTCTTGATATAGGAAGTTCATCCGTTAAAGCATCACTTTTAGATGCAAGCTCAGGAGTTTGTTTATCAGGCTCTTATTTTCCTAAATCCGAAATGGGTATGCTCTCCAAGCAGTCGGGGTGGGCCGAGCAAAATCCCGAAGATTGGTGGGAAAATACCAAGTTGGCGGTTCTTGAAACATTGCAAAAGTCGGGGGTAAGTGGTTCCCAGGTCCAAGCGATTGGAATTTCTTATCAAATGCATGGATTGGTATTGTTGGATAAAAATGGCCAATGCTTGCGTCCCTCTATTATTTGGTGCGATAGTAGAGCCGTTCAAATCGGGGAACAAGCATTCCTTGATCTTGGCAAGGATTATTGCCTCAGTCACTACCTGAATAGCCCAGGGAATTTTACTGCCTCTAAAATGCGATGGGTAATTGAAAATGAGAAAGATATACTTTCCAAAACAGCTCACTTACTGCTTCCTGGAGATTATATCGCCTACAAACTAAGTGGGGAATTCAGTACTACCATTTCCGGACTTTCGGAAGGCATTTTCTGGGATTTTATTGATAAAAAACCTGCTAATCAGCTACTTAAAAAGTACGATATTCCATCGTCCTTGCTACCGGATGTAAAGTCTACATTTTCTATTCAAGCCCAATTATCGGCTATGGTGGCTAAAGAATTGGGGCTAAAGGCTAGAATTCCAATTTCATATAGAGCTGGTGATCAGCCTAATAATGCCTTCTCTTTAAAGGTTCTCAATCCAGGTGAAGTGGCTGCCACCGCTGGTACTTCAGGGGTTGTCTATGGTATTACGGATCAACTTCGGTTCGATACCCAATCCAGGGTAAACACATTTGCTCATGTCAACTACACTCCAGAAATAAACCGATTAGGTGTATTACTTTGTGTAAATGGTACCGGGATTTTAAATAGCTGGACTAAAAACCAATTATTAGGTCAGAATTCCTCTATCAGTTATTCGCTCATGAACGAATTGGCCTCCGAAGCCCCCATTGGTTCCGACGGATTAATGGTATTGCCATTTGGTAATGGTGCTGAGCGGATTCTTGGAAACAAAAACATCGGTGCTAGTTTTCACAACCTGGAATTTAATCGACATCAGATCGGACACATACTTCGCGCGGTTCAGGAAGGTATTGTTTTTTCGCTGGTGTATGGCCTTGAGATTATGAATGATACGGGCGTAACAGCAGGCACCATACGTGCCGGAAATGCCAATATGTTTCTAAGTCCTTTATTCCGGAATGCATTTGCCACTTTAAGTGGGGCTTCCATAGAGCTTATCAATACCGATGGTGCTCAAGGGGCCGCTCGAGGAGCTGGTTTAGGTTGTGGTATATATAAGTCTGAAAAAGAGTGTTTTATAGGGCTGGAAAGAATGTTGACTATAGAACCGGATATAAAAGAGCAGCAAGCTTATCAGGAGGCTTACCTTCGTTGGAAGTCTTTGCTGCCTGAAATTTAAGGTAAAAATGTTAATGGATTGATTGGTATACTACTATAAACAGAAAAGCGATGACACAGAAAACCATTGAAACACAAGTACACAATATTACCCTAGGGGACAAAGAATATTTCAAAGGCATAAGCAAGATTGCTTATGAAGGAAAAACTTCAAAGAACCCGTTGGCATTCAAATACTACGATGAAAATAAGGTCGTAGCAGGCAAAACCATAAAAGAACACTTTAAGTTCGCCATGGCCTATTGGCATACCCTATGCGGAACGGGTGGAGATCCATTTGGACCGGGAACCAAGCAATTTCCATGGATGCAAGCCAACGATCCTTTGGCTCAAGCCAAAGAAAAAATGGATGCGGCCTTTGAATTCATGACTAAATTAGGTTTGCCATACTACTGCTGGCATGATTTCGACATGGCCCCGGAAGGAAAAACCATTGCTGAATCAGAGAAAAACCTCCGTGTTTTGGTGGATTATGCCAAATCCAAGCAACAAGCTTCAGGCATTAAGTTGCTTTGGGGTACAGCTAATTTGTTCTCTCACCCCCGGTATATGAATGGAGCTTCTACCAATCCTGATTTTCAGGTAGTTTGCCATGCAGCTGCTCAGGTTAAGAATGCCATTGACGCCACCATCGAATTAGGAGGAGAAAATTATGTATTCTGGGGCGGTCGCGAAGGATATATGTCGTTGTTAAATACAGACATGAAACGCGAACTATCCCATATGGGAACTTTCTTACGCATGGCTCGAGACTACGGTCGCAGCCAAGGCTTCAAAGGCAATTTCCTCATTGAACCTAAGCCCATGGAACCTTCCAAACACCAATATGATTTTGACAGCGCTACGGTGATTGGATTTTTGCGTGAGCACGGTTTGCTGAATGATTTTAAGTTAAATATTGAAGTAAATCATGCTACTTTGGCTTTGCATACCTTCTCCCATGAATTGCAAGTAGCTGCAGATGCCGGTTTGTTGGGCAGTATCGATGCCAATCGTGGTGATTACCAAAATGGTTGGGACACAGACCAGTTTCCTAATAATATCTATGAAATTACAGAAGCCATGCTAGTATTCCTGGAGGCTGGCGGATTGCAAGGGGGTGGAGTAAATTTTGATGCCAAAACCAGAAGAAATTCGACTGATCTGGAGGATTTGTTTATCGCTCATATTGGAGGAATGGACATCTTTGCACGTGGACTTCTGATTGCACAGGATATCTTGGAAAATTCTGATTATAAGAAAATTAGAAAAGATAGATACGCTTCCTTCGACCATGGATCCGGTAAAAATTTCGAACAAGGATCGTTGGATCTAAGTACTCTTCGGGATATGGCAGCACAAGGTGGAGAACCTCAGCAGCTCAGTGGAAAACAAGAGTTGTTGGAAAACATCATAAATCAATATATTTAAGCTTGAATCTTGTTGGAGCAGGAAGATCATTTCCTGTTCCAATGTTTTTCGGAATCAAACACCGGAAAATTCTATTACCCCAACACTATGCTCTCGGAACCAGGATGTGTCTTCCTGTGCAACGCACCGGATGGCATCGCACATTTTGTTTTCCGCTTCTGAATGGAGCAAATCTGAAATCACAACACTTAATTTCAATCCATACCACATCCCTTATTCAATAAGAATAGTATGTCAACTTTTTCATCGGTCAATGAAGTGGAAACGGATCTAACCTTTTCAATAGAAAAAAAAACTATTGGTAACCACACAGAGGTTTTGCTTACCAATTTGCGCACCATGGAACAGGTTAGTATTTTGCCTAGCCTGGGAGCTACCATCAACCGGTTGCACCTGCGCAAGGGCTATACCTTGCATAGTGTAATAGAGGGAGCTTACACGCCTTCAGATTTAGAAGCTTCCACGCAACAGTTCAAAGGGGCATTTTTATTTCCATTTCCTAACCGGATTCGCGATGGAAAATATTCTTTTGAAAATCAAGACTACGAACTTCCCATAAATTTTCCTCAGGAAGGCAATTCCATTCATGGACTGTTACTTACCAAAGAATTTACCATCAAGGAGGAACGCTGCACAGAAAGAGAGGCGGCATTGGTATTGGATTATAAAAGCAAAGGAGAAACGGGGTATCCATTTGCTTTTTTAATTCGCATTGAATTTGTGCTATCGGCCATAAAGGGATTTGGCTGCAATACTCAGGTAATTAATTTAAATACGCAGGATATTCCGGTAGCCTTGGGTTGGCATCCCTATTTTTGTATGGGAGAAAACATAGATGATTGTGGAATTTCGTTCCCGGCTCGTTTGGAATTTTTGGTAGATAATCAAATGATTCCAAACGGAGAGAAAGTTCCTTCGCTTCCTTATTTTCAGGAACAGGCATTAAAAGGAATTCATTTGGATACATGTTTTGCATTGGAAGGACAACAACCATGTGTAGTGGGTTTAAGAAATATGATGACCGACACCCGTTTGGTAGTTTGGTTGCAATCGGGCCCAGGGGCATTTTCATACCTTCAATTATACACTCCCCCAAACCGAAAAACCATTGCGATTGAACCAATGACTTCCGCTCCGGATTCGTTTAATAATGGTGCCGGACTTATTCGTTTAAGCGCAGGTGATCGATTGGAATGTTCTTTTGGTGTGTACTTGGAATAACGCTTATTTTGTATATTTGGAACTATGAGTAGTTCCGGTTCTTATATCAACTCGCTTTCGGTCGATTGTGTCATTTTTGGTTTTGATGCAGGAGATTTAAAAATCTTATTGATTAAGAGAAAAGAAGAGCCCAGCGCCGGCATGTGGGCTTTACCAGGTGGGTTTGTGGATCCTTTAGAAAGCCTCGACCATGCTGCCATGCGTGTGTTGGAGGAATTAACTACACTACAGAATATTTATATGGAGCAGGTGCATACTTTTGGCGAAGTGCATCGCTATCCTTTGGGACGTGTAATTTCCGTTTCCTATTATGCGCTGGTTAAAATCAGTGACTATGAGGTAAAGGCTACTTCTAAAATTGAAGAAGCCGTGTGGCATCCCATATCGGATTTACCAGCCTTAGTTTTTGACCACCGGATTATTTTAGAAAAATCACTCAACCATCTCAAAGAAAAAGTAAAATTTCATCCTGTTGGTTTCGAGTTGCTTCCTGAGAAATTCACGCTTACGGAACTTCAAAATTTGTATGAAGTAATCCTTGGTAAAGAGTTGGATAAACGAAACTTCAGGAAAAAGATTTTAGGAATGGATTTAATAATTAAAACCTCTGAATCTCAAAAGGGAGTTGCTCACCGGGCGGCTCGTTTTTTCCGGTTCGATCCCGAACGGTA
This sequence comes from Cytophagaceae bacterium, assembly GCA_025454925.1. GTDB lineage: Bacteria > Bacteroidota > Bacteroidia > Cytophagales > Cytophagaceae > JALONM01. The sequence continues at coordinate 22,574 of JALONM010000029.1, read as the reverse complement.
TAAACTGCTGATCGAACAAGGATTTAATTTCAAATTATAACAATCAAGTAAGCTGTATATTTGGGAGAGTCAGGAATGTCCGTCCTCGTAAAGAGTGCAGGAATAGCTCTGGCTAGGTTAATCTTCTCCCTTATAAAATCTTTTATACATCCATTTCAGGTCTTCCCCTAAATGATCGAGGAATATTTTGAATCGAAGCGAGTAAATCGGAGCGTTTAAATTTTCTCGGATATTTGAATTCGCCCAAAGTATTTTCCTGTATCCAACACCTGCGCCAATTCCAACATAACGCCAGATGCGGTATTCCGCTCCCACACTTAATTCCAGCAAGGCTACTTTACGCACTTGCATGCGCTGGTAGGTATTAAAATGATAGATTTTAGTAATGGCTTTCCCCGGACCTACTTTTAAAGGAAGATACACTTCCCAATGTTTGGTTTTTAACACCAGTTTTTCGTAAAACAAGGCCCAATAACGAAAGCGCAATTTTTGAACGCGAAGCCGGAATTCCCCCTGTTCATCTGTTTCCTTAAATGATTCGGTCATTTCGCGGTTAAGAAAGTAAATGCCACCGCCCACTCTGAAGTTTTGTTTCCATTGAATGCCTCCCCGGATTCCGCTGATGCCAATGGGTTGGTCGTCAATAAAGGAACGTTTGCCATCCAGCGACAATACTCCTTTCAGTTTCTTAACAGGTCGTGGTCGAATACTGTCGGATGGGAACGCCAGTAACGGGATCAACAGCTTTCCCAACAATAGGATTACAAAGCAATAGAACTTCATTCTTATTTTTTAGGCAGAAAAAATTCTTTTCTTACCACAATTCTTTCTAGGGTTTTAGTGGATAGTGTTACTAACTCGTCCCGTTCTTTTAACAAACAATAAACAGCGTCTCGCTTGGGAGTTGGCCCATAAATAAGAAGCGTTTGACTGGAAGCAGGATTCAAGTCTTGCACCTCCAGCACACATACGGGCTCTTGCTGCTGAAGTTGCTTGCGAAGCAACTCTTTCCCTTCGGTGATGTATTGATCGATCAGAACCTCTTGGAATTGTTCGAGGTATAAAACGAATTTGGAAGAATCTGGAACCGGAACTCCCGATAATTCAAATTCCTGTGGTCGTACATTTTTAATTTCGAAACTGGATGCAGGAAAGGCTTTGAACCGAAGTGCTATTTTAACCAGTGACATCGGGCTGCAACGAAATAAATCGCGGTTTCGCCAGATTTCTTCTTTTTGTTTCAGCAATTCCGTGATGGAGCCTGTAAAGCCCGGCACATGCACCACATAAGGCTGCTGATCACCTGCTTTTAAGAAATAGGAAGAATTGGCATCGTTTTCATTGGCAGCAAATGTCCCTTGTAAGGTTTTATTAAACCGGAGCTGGTAACCCTTCGTTGTTAAGAGTGACATTACACGGGCCTTATTTTCCGCGGCAACAGGTCTTTTTATTTCCAGGCGTGTGCTGGCAAGCAGCAGCAATTGCACCAATTCCTTGCGCACCAGATAACGTTGATTTACCATCCAGGGATTGCTCAGGTTTAGCTCCGTGAGCATCGAATCCGATTGAATGGTTATTGATACCACACCCGAGGTGTCGAGTGCGATGCGATCGTAGGACGTAGTATCGGAAGTTTGTACGTCGATCAGGATCCAGGCAGCCCAGGAAGCTGTAATAATCAGTACTGCAGCCAGTATTTTTATTCTAAGCGATTGTTGCATCACTACTATCTTGCGTTCTCAAATTTCTTTTTTCTAAGGATATGCCAGGCCAGTCCCATCAGTGCTATTAATATGGCGGGTGCCAATACGTTTAACACCTGCCATGCGCTTCGTTCTTCTGAAATGCGTATTTTATCCAGAGGCCTTAATTTAATTTCTTTACTTCTTGCCCGAATGATGTTTTCATTCAGCAAATAGTCCATGCCATTTAATATAAATTCTTTGTTGGAAAACAGGTATCGCATATCAGCATGGTAACCAAGGGGGGCTGCCGCATTTCTCGATTTATCAAAATCATTTCTGGGGATGTCTCCGTCGCCGCACACAATGATCTTGCCGGGTTTAATGCCTTTGTCCAATTTAGACTTGCCGGGAATAGGCAGGGGACGTGATTTGTAGAGTGAAGTAAACGTTCCTTCCAGGCAATATGCCACCGGTATAAGCGATCGATTAAGTGTTTCTTTGTTCAGGTCTTTCTTTAGCGCATTCAAATTGATTTCCGAGGGGGCAGTCATGCAACGGGCATTGGCAGAGGTAAACAATAAAGGCGTTTTTACGATGCCATCTGCCTTCACGGTATCCATGCTGCTTACAAATCTGCCCAATACGGCATCCAGGTTTTTAACCATAGGATGCGTTGAAAAATTAAACAAGATAGGGTAGTAAGGGAAATCCAATAATTGCACCTCACCATGCAAACCCGTTTCCACCTTCGATACCGCACAACTCAAATCCTGTATTTGATCCTGGTTGATGCGGACTCCATAACGAAATAATTGGTCGTCGAGCTGAAGGTTGCGAATCAGCGAAAAGGTAATGCCATTGCGAAGGCTATCTTTGCGCACTTCTGTACCGTCAATACAATACATCAGATTGCCACCTTGCATCAAGTATTGGTCTACCAAAAACTTATCCTGCTCAGACCAGGCCCTTGTGGGATTGGCAATTAAGAGCGCCTGAAATCTCGATAAATCCTGGTTTGCGCTCAGGGTAATGCGTTCGGTGCTGTAATTTTCGTTGAGGGCATTGCTGAGATCCTGCATTTCTTCTTTGCTAAGTTCCCCATGACCTTCCACAATGCCGATGGTTTGAATTTCGGAAGCGACAAGCTTACGCAGAGCAGAAAGCAATTCAAATTCTAGAGTTTCTACAGATTGGTTAAGTTGTTGTTCTTTGGGAATAATGGAACTTCCTTTCAGAAAATTCACCGCTTGATCTTTTTCCCGATAGCTCAAAACGGCTCCTGGAAACACGGTGATCTCTTGTTTTTTTCCATTCCGTTGGCTCAGGTATACATCTTTTCGGATGCCACGTGCATGCAGTTCCTGATATAAACGCTGTTTCAAGGCCGGATTATCATCGGCATTTGGGTCGATAAATTCAAGTTCTACTTTTCCGTTGGCGTATACCTGAAATTCTTTCAGCTTTTCCTCTACCGATTTTCGCAAGCGTTCATAGGCAGGATCCAGGTCTCCCGACAAGTAAACTTTAATGATAAGTTGCTCGTTCACTTTTCCCAATAGATCTTTTCCCGCCTCACTGAGCGAATACCTTTTGTCTTCTGTAAGATCCAGTCGGAAAAAATAGTGCGCGGCAATTACATTCAAGGCCAGGATTATTCCCAGCCAAAGAGAAAATTCAACAATATCGGCTGTTTTCTTTTTCATCACATTACCATTTGCGGCTGCCTATAACCAGCTTAGTCAGACTAAGCATCAAAAATATTACACTAAGGAAATGAAACACATTCCGGGAGTCAATCATTCCTTTGCTGAGGGCCTGATAGTGATACCCCAGCCCCAGGTAGGCAATTACATCGCGAACGTTTCTCAATCCGGATAAGGAAGATGCTTGTGCAAATCCATCGTACAAAACGTAACAAAGCACCAGAGCGCAAAGAAATGAAATGATTTGATTTTGACTGAACGAAGAGCAGAAAATTCCAATGGAAGTAAAAACTGCACCCAGCAGGAATAGCCCCAGGTAAGAGCTCCAGACAGCCGGCGTATCAATATTTCCGGTAGGAGTGCCCAATTGATAAATGGAAAAATAGTATACCCAGGTAGGCACTAGCGCCAGTCCGACCAGGCTTAATGCGGCCAGATATTTACCTCCTATTAGTTGGAGGTCAGTGATGGGCTTGGTGAGCAGCAATTCGATGGTGCCGTCTTTTTTTTCTTCGGCAAACGTTTTCATGGTGATGGCTGGGATCAGCAGCAAATAGGCTATGGGGCCAAAGCTGAAAAGGTTTTCCATGTCGGCGTAAGCTACCTCCAGCACATTGGTGCCAGGGAAAACCCACATATACAACCCTATGAACGTCAGAAAAACCATCATAACGAGATAGGCAATCAGACTATTTAAAAAGGATCGAATTTCTTTTAAATAAATAGGCCACATAAAAGGCTTTTTTTATACAACGTGCAAGATACTAATTCCGGCGTTTACCTGACACAATACTTTTTTAACAAATCTTTGGGGTACACTTAAAGATCTCCCAGTTGCGGGCGCATAACCAGGGTTTCAATGACGCTGCGTTTGGACAATTGGTAGGCGGAGAAAACTGTTTCGGCAACATCTTCTGGTGGCATAAATCGTTCGGGAGGAAGTTCCACACCATCCCAACTGGAGGTGAGCGTGGCGCCGGGCAAAATGGACGTTACTCTTATTTTATGGGGCTTTAATTCTTCCCGAAGCACTTGTGAAAATCCCAACAATGCAAATTTGGATATACAATAAGAACCCCCGTTCACGTAAGGCATGATGCTGGCAGTAGAACAAATCGTAAAAATGTGGCCCGACTGGCGCTTTATCATAGCCGGAACCAGGCCCCGGGTAACATAGTAGGCTGAGTACACATTGGTTTCGATCATTTCTTCCAATTGCCCTTCGGGCTCCTGATGCACCTGCCCGGGAATATAGCGTCCGGAATTATTGATCAGCACTTCCAAGGGTGCCTCCAATTGCGATATCGACAACAACCAGGCATGCACTTGGTCTTTTTTAGAAAGATCAGCCTGGAAGGCATACAAACGAGCTTTGGGAAACCGGGCAGAAAATTCTTTTTCCAATTCCTGCAGGCTTCCTTGGGACCTTCCGCATGTGGCTACTTCAAACCCCGCCTCCGCAAAGCGCATCACCAATGCTTTTCCAATTCCTTTGCTTCCTCCTGAAATTACCGCCAGTCCTGACATTTTTTTAATTTTTTATAAATATAGATAAATTCGCTTAATTGGAAAGAATTTGGCCGCCTTGCACGCATGAAGAATTTTGGAAAATACCTTCTCTTATTAGTTGCCCTTTTTACCAGAAGGGAAAAGTTTAAAGTATATATACGCCTCATTGTGGAAGAGTGCATACTGGTGGGGTATCATTCAATTTTTATTGTAGTGATTGTATCGACCTTTATTGGCGCGGTAACTGCGGTGCAAACCGGATATAACCTGGTGAGTGATTTTATTCCGGTATCGGTTATTGGAACTATTGTGCGCGACATGACCATTTTGGAATTGGCTCCCACGATTCTTTCCATTGTGCTGGCAGGAAAAGTAGGCTCTAACATTGCTGGCCATTTAGGAACCATGCGCATTACCGAACAAATCGATGCCTTGGAAGTAATGGGAATAAATTCGGCCTCCTTCCTGATCTTACCCAAAATTTCTGCTTGTCTGATTATGTTTCCTATGCTGGTGATCATTTCCGGATTTTTATCCATTTATGGAGGATTTTTAGCCGGCACGCTGACGGGCGCGCTTACAGAAGAAGAATACATTATGGGAATCCGACTCGATTTTCAATCTTTTAATATCTGGTTTGCGTTAATCAAATCCATCGTGTTTGCCTTTTTGATCTCCTCCATATCGGCCTATCAAGGTTACTTTACCAAAGGAGGAGCCCTTGAAGTAGGACAATCCAGTACCACCGCGGTGACCAACAGTTGCATCGCAATACTGTTTGCAGACTTTTTACTGGCCAAATTGCTTTTGTAAGTTATGATTGAATTCAACAATCTGAATAAAACCTTCGAGAACAAAAATGTTCTTATAGATGTCAGTGGGAAGTTTACCAAAGGCAAATGCAATCTGATTATCGGGGCAAGCGGAACGGGCAAAAGTGTATTGCTCAAAACCCTTGTAGGATTGATTCAGCCCGATACCGGAAATATTTTATACGACGGTCGCGATTTTACCAAAGCCGATACTGTTCTAAAGCAAGATATTCGTCGAGAAATTGGAATGTTGTTTCAAGGATCAGCGTTGTTCGACTCTAAAACTGTAGAAGAAAATGTTATGTTTCCGCTCGATATGCTTACTCAAATGTCTAAGAGTGAAAAGCAAGATCGGGTGAATTATTGTTTACAGCGTGTCGGATTGGAAAACGCATCTAAGTTGATGCCCTCTCAAATTAGTGGTGGAATGCAAAAACGCGTGGGTATTGCCAGGGCTATTGTCAATAATTCCAAATACTTATATTGCGACGAACCCAATTCGGGTCTTGATCCGCAGACATCGATCCGCATCGATAACCTCATCAATGATATTACCCATGAATATAACATTACCACAGTAGTGGTAACGCACGATATGAATTCAGTGCTGGAGATCGGAGAGTATGTGATCTTTATGTTTAAAGGAGAAAAAGTGTGGGAGGGAAGTAAAAAAGATATTTTGGATACGAAAGTAAAATCCTTACAAGATTTTTTATTTGCTAATAAACTGATCCGCGAAATGAAGGATCACCAATAAAATTTTCCAGCCAACCTTATTTTAATCAACGTTCATGAGTGTTTTAATTGCCCCTTCGATTCTCGCCGCCGACTTCGGAAATTTGCAACGCGATATTGAAATGATCAATGCCAGTGAAGCCGATTGGTTTCATGTAGATGTGATGGATGGGATGTTTGTTCCCAACATTTCCTTTGGTATGCCGATTATGGAAGTTCTCAAGAAGCATGCCCGCAAACCCCTGGATGTGCATTTGATGATCGAAAAACCCGAACGTTACCTAGAGGCTTTTCGCGATCTAGGGGCATTTCAGATTACCGTCCATTACGAAACCTGCCCTCATTTGCATCGTACCTTGCAGCACATACGATCATTGGGCTTAAAAGCAGGCGTAGCCATCAATCCGTCTACTTCCGTTTCAGTGCTTGAGAATATTATTTCCGAAGCAGACCTGGCACTCATCATGTCCGTTAACCCAGGTTTTGGCGGGCAAAAGTTTATTCCATTTTCGTTGGAAAAGGTTGGTCGCTTAAAAGAACTTATAATAACCAAAGCTTCTCCGGCGTTGGTTCAGATAGACGGAGGTGTAAACCTGGAAACAGGAGCCAAGCTTGCCCGTCGGGGATGCGATGTATTGGTGGCCGGAAGTTTTGTGTTTGGTTCACCCGATCCATTAGCCACCATACAAGAACTAAAAAAAACGGTTAATCAATAATACAGGATCGCGGCGCACATGCTTAAGGAAGATGTTTGCAACCAATTCGAGCACTGCTTCCGGAAGCTTGTTGGGTGTTTCCTTGTTTTTCTTTCCTGTTCCAGTTTGCATGCCCAATGCTTGATCCAAGTGAGGGATTCCAGCGGGGCTGCGCTCGACAGCGTAAAGGTGCAGGTAAGCCCTGTTCACTTTATTTCTTTCACCAATTCTTCCGGAGAAATTCTAATTCCGCGGGAGGCGGCAGGGTATCCGGTTGTATTATCCAAACCTTTTTTTAAAAGCCAAAGCATCCAACTTGAACCAAGCAAGGGGCCTGTGCTCGTGGTGATGAGGTCTTCCATCAAAATACTCGATACCGTTGACGTAAAAGCGAAAAGGCAAAGTACCTCTATGTTGGAAGGTGTAAGTTTAAAACCCCGTGACATCCGGAATATTCCAACACCTTTCGGCGATTTTAATGCCGTGCTTGCTACGCTCGGCAGTATTGTGGTACCGAGTGAATTCTCAGGACAGTATGCTGTTCGCGGAGGTAATTTCGACGAAAATCTGGTCTATGTGAATGGCATGGAAACCTATAGACCGGTAATGGCGCGTACCTCTCAGCAGGATGGATTAAGTTTTGTAAATCCGGATATGGTAGAAAAAGCCGAGTTTTCTGCAGGTGGATGGGATGCGCAATTCGGCGACAAACTATCCTCGGTATTGGATGTAAGATATCGGGAACCCAAGCGCTTTAAGGCATCTGCCACCCTGAGTTTGTTGAATGCTTCGGCGCATGTGGAGACAGCCACTGCCGACCGAACTTTTCGCATCAGCACCGGATGGCGCTATAAAAGTGCTTCGTATTTAATCGCCACGCTGCCTGTAAAAGGCGATTATCGCCCCCGCTTTTTCGACGGACAAACCTTGCTTCAATGGCAGCCCTTACGCAAATCTCCAGCATCTTCGCAAAAATCCGATAAATTAAAGATCTATATTTTTTCAACCTGGGCCTCCAACCAATTTGAGCTTTTGCCCCAGAAACAACGTTCCAGTTTTGGTACCTTGGCCGAAGCGTTAAAACTGGAAGTAGATTTTCAAGGCAGGGAAATATTGTCGTATCAAACCTTCCAACATTCCTTATCGGCGGTGCAAAAGGTAGGAGGGATGAAGTTGGAATACGCGCTTTCGCAGCTGCGATCTCATGAGAAAGAGCAGTTTGATGTTTGGGCCCGGTATGCATTATGTCAAATACAAACCAATCAGAACGCACAGAATTTTAACGAATGTCTGCTGCAAACTGGATCGGGCAGTTCGTACCGGCATGCGCGCAATTTACTGAGGGTAGACCAGGTGCAAGCATCGCACAAAGGAACCCTACCCATGAATGCCCATTCGCAATTGCTTTGGGGAATAAGCACTGCCAACGAAACCTTTGCCGACGTTTTTTCTGAATACAACTGGCAGGACTCAGCCAATTATATCCGTCAATTGGAAAGCCGGCAGGCAGAGCATGTTTTCTCGGTGTGGCGCCACCAGGGCTTTGTGCAGTGGAATGCCGGGGTAGATACCTTCCGGGTATTGCGCATGGGGCTGCGGGCACATTGGCGCACACAACAAAATCAAGTTGTTTGGAGTCCGCGATTTACCTATTCCTGGCGCCATAAGCCAGGAGCACCTACCGCCTTGCGCTTGTCTGCAGGCTTGTATCAACAGCCTACTTTTTTCAGGGAAATGCGAAATCGCGAAGGACAATTGCAACGCGCCTTGAAGGCCCAATCCTCCTTCCACCTGGTATTCGCCACCGACCATCAATTTACGGCCTGGGGCAGGCCATTCCGGTTTACTGCCGAGTCTTACGCCAAGTACGCATGGAACGTAATTCCTTACGATATGGAAAACTTGCGCTTGCGTTATTCCGGACAAAATTCAGCTTCTGCATACGTGATCGGTACCGACTTCCGCTTATCCGGGGAATTTGTTAAAGGTGATGAATCGTGGATGAGTGTGGGACTGATGCGCACCAAAGAAAATGTGGAAGGGGATAGTTTGGGTTGGATCCGCAGGCCCACCGATCAGTGGCTTACAGCAGGAATATTTTTTCAGGACCATTTACCTTCCAATCCTTCCCTCAAAGTATATGTGAATTTGGTTTACGGCAGTGGTTTACCATTTGGTCCAACGGCTCAGCCTGCCTTGCGACAAGCCTTTAATGGAGCACCCTACCGCCGGGTGGATATCGGTTTTACCAAATTGATAAGTTTTACCGATAAAGAGGTACGGAGAAAAAGTATACTCGAAAAAATATGGATACGAGCCGAAGTACTGAACCTGCTCCAAAGCATCAATACCTTTTCCTATACCTGGATTGAAGATTATCAGCAAAATAGTTATGCCGTACCTAATTCTTTATCATCAAGATTTATTAATATTAAGCTGATTGTAGAATTATAGCAAGCCTTATGATTACCCGCATCCGAGAAGTAACTGGTTTTTGGAGAATATTCCGTGAAGTGGAATTTACAAGTTCCCTGCAATGGAAAGGCAAGGAAGAAGTGGATACCCGACCGGGGAACTTCATTATGTCTGTCATTATCTTAAATTGTGTTGTATTGTTTTTGCATTCCTTCAGCAGGTATCACAGCAGTTTTTTGCTGATGGAATGGATCGACCATATTTGCACCATTATCTTTACGGTGGAGTTGATCATTAATTTGTATGAGCGCGGATTCCGCTATTTGCGAAACCCCTGGCACCTGTTCGATGCCTTTATTGTGCTGGTATCATTGGTAACCTTTCTCATTTTTATCATGCAGCAAAACCAGCTCATTCCTGATATGGAATATTTGCTGGTTGCCAGAATTCTGAGGGTATTTAAATTTTACAGGTTATTCGAGGGCTCTGTAAACATTCGCGAAATGTTTGTAGCCTTAGGCAAAGGCATGAAGGCCAGCTTTTATGTAGTCATGGCATTCCTGGTGTATAACTTTGTAGTTTCCCTGATCAGCTATTACATTTTTCATAACATTGCTCCGCAACATTTTGAAAATGGCTTTTTATCGTTTTACTCAACCTTCAAAGCATTTACAGGCGAGGTTTTCGAAATGGCCGAATCCATCAAAACAGATAATATGGCTACCATGTTGCTAATCCGGTTCTATTTTATTTCAGTGGTAATTAGCGGAGGCATCATTGGGCTTTCTCTGATCAATACCATATTCATCAATGAAGTTACGAAAGAGGAGCGGGATGAGAACCATAAAGAGTTGAAAGAACTTAAAAATGAGATCCAGGAATTAAAAAATATGCTTCAAACGCACTTCGATGAGAAAAAAAAATGAAGCCTATAAAATGTTGATTTTTAGGTTTTTGTTTTTCTTTTTTTTAGTGAGAGGAGTGTTTTATCCACAAATACTGTAAAAAACTTGACAATTATCAGTATAGATAGTATGTTTGTAATAGTTCAATGGAAATAACACAGCATGTAGCTGTTAACAATATTTAAGATTCCATAGCTGGTTGAGAGATCTGGGGGAACATAGTGCGAAGCCCTTCGTACTTCCCCCAGTTTTTTTTTTGTCCTGTTCGGATTTGATTCAGAATTTTTATTCTACCAATTCTTTAAACAAACTTCCATCATTCCTGTTGGAATAAATGACCAGAAGATCAAATTGGTTTTTATTTGCCCACTTGCTTTCTTATATTCGCAACGCGTCATTAGAAAACTGAACTTTGGTTTTTTCGCAACAAGTAATTTTAACATTAAAAGAAACAAAACGCATGAAAGTTACAGTGGTAGGAGCAGGGAACGTAGGAGCGACCTGTGCCGATGTATTAGCAACCAGAGAAATTGTAAACGAAGTAATTCTTCTGGACATTAAAGAAGGATTTGCCGAAGGTAAAGCCCTCGACATTTGGCAGAAAGCACCTATTAACGTGTACGACACTAAAACGGTAGGTGTTACCAACGATTATGCACGCACTGCTAATTCCGATGTAGTTGTTATAACGTCTGGTTTGCCTCGCAAACCGGGTATGACCCGCGATGATCTTATTTCTACCAACGCCGGCATCGTTCAGTCTGTAACTGAAAACATCATTAAATATTCGCCCGATACGATCATCATTGTAGTTTCCAATCCGTTGGATGTGATGACTTACTGCGCGCACTTGAATGCAAAAATCTCCCGCAATAAAGTAATCGGTATGGCTGGTATATTGGATACTGCCCGCTACCGTGCTTTCCTGGCCGACGAAATCGGTTGCTCACCCAAAGAGATTCAGGGCATGTTGTTGGGCGGTCACGGCGATACCATGGTGCCACTTCCTCGTTATACCACCGTTGGTGGAATTCCTGTAACAGAATTGGTGGCCAAAGACCGTCTGGATGCGATCATCGAAAGAACCAAAGTAGGTGGTGGTGAATTGGTGAAACTAATGGGTACTTCGGCTTGGTATGCTCCAGGGGCTGCCGCCGCTCAAATGGTAGAAGCCATTGTGAAAGACCAACGTCGTATTTTACCCGTGTGCATCAAATTGGAAGGTGAATACGGAATCAACGACTGCTACTTGGGTGTACCGGCCGTTCTTGGTAAAAATGGAATCGAGAAAGTGATTGAACTGAAATTGAACAGCGAAGAAATGGAGTTGCTGCAAACCAGTCGCAAGCATGTTAAAGAAGTAATGAATGTATTGGATGGACTTATGGCGAAAGCCTAATGGCCATTCATGAATAAAGCAGGTATCCGCATGTTTCGTTTGTTACGAAAAATCGGATACCTGTTCTTTTCTTATCCGCCACCATTACTCGGACTGCGCGCATCATCGGCAAACCAACTTTGATGGCGCCTAGATCGGATCTGAATCCAATGTATTTTCTAAATATAATGTTATGTCATTCCTCAACGGACAACACGAAAAACCAGTGATTGGGATTACCCTCGGCGATTTTAACGGGGTGGGTCCTGAAATTATTTTAAAAACATTGGCCGACAACCGTGTGCAAAAATTATGCATTCCCGTGGTGTATGGGAACTACCGGATTTTTGCCCGTTATAAAAAAATAATGGAAATCGAAGACATGAGTTTTCATTCCATCAGATCCTTGAACGAATTGTTTCCCAAAAAAAATAATCTGATTACCTGTTGGGAGGAAGACTTTGAAATTCATCCGGGCAAGGTGACTGCGGAAGCGGGCAAATGTGCCTTTTTGTCTTTGAGCAAAGCTGCCGAAGATGCGCTGGAGGGTCGTATTGATGCGCTGGTAACAGCTCCTATCAATAAAAAAAATATTCAAAACGATTCCTTTAAGTTCATCGGACACACGGAATATCTTACAGAGAAATCAAATGCCGGGGAAAGCTTGATGTTTATGGTTTCAGATACCATGCGCATAGGCCTGGCTACCGCCCATGTATCTTTCCAATCAGTAAAAAGTCTGCTCACTAAAGAGTTGATTCAAAAGAAAATTGCTTTGATGACGCGTTCCTTAAAGCAGGATTTTGGTATTTCGCGTCCTCGTATTGCCGTGCTGGGGCTCAATCCGCATGCGGGAGAAGAAGGTTTGATGGGCACTGAAGAGTTGGAAATCATTAAACCGGCCGTTGAAGAATTAAAGGAAAAAGGACAATTAGTAGCAGGACCTTTTCCTTCGGATGGCTTTTTCGGTTCAGGGCATTTTAGAAAATTTGATGCCGTTCTCGCCATGTACCACGATCAGGGGCTGATACCATTTAAGCTAACCTGTTTCGAAACAGGTGTTAACTTTACTGCAGGCTTACCATTTATTCGCACCTCACCGGACCATGGAACGGCTTATGATCTGGCTGGAAAAAATGAAGCCGATGAAGCTTCGTTCCGTTCTGCCTTGTTTGCGGCCATCGACATGGTCAAACTAAAAAAGCCGGTAGAAGTTTAATCCGGATTCCATGCAAGTTCTCAAGATTTCAGAAATCAAAAAAGAACTCCAGGAACGCTCTGCCTCTGAATTGGTAGGTATTTGCCTGACTATGGCCAAGTACGCTGCCGACAACAAGGAATTGCTAACGTACCTGTTGCTGGAAGCCTCCGACGAAGCTTCCTACCTGCAATCCTGCCGATCGGAGATCGAATCAATGTTTTCCGAAATCAACAATAGCAATTCGTATTATTTAAAAAAGGGCTTACGCAAAGTGCTGAAGACCCTTTCAAAGCGCATCCGCTATTCAGGAAATAAGGAGACCGAATTAGAGCTTTATTTCTTTTTTCTGGATAAATCCTTGCCTTTGCTGCGCACACGGGAACACCAGGTGGTGTACAATTTGCTGGCGGGTGTAATTAAAAAGGCAGATAAAGCCCTGACCTCTTTGCATGAAGATTTGCAGTTCGATTATACCAAACAGCGGAATCAATTGATGGAGCGCTATTCAAAGGCTGCTCCCCACATCGTTTGGTGAAAAACGAAGATTGGCTTGCGCTAAAAAAATGCGTTGATAACTATTGTTGCCTGTTTTTTGATTTAAATAATTGAAAAACAAATAGATGAGAAAAAAGTAACATTCCTATAACGCATGCTTTACCAAAAGCATACGGGTTATTTTGGAATTTTGTAAATTTACCCCCCTGAATCAAACTGAGAGAGTTGAATGTATCTTGACTTTGAAAAACCGATAGCGGAGTTGGAAGCCAAACTTCACGATATGCACGTATTAGCTAAAGAGAGCAATGTGGATATGAGTAAGGAGGTAAAATCGCTGGAAGGTAAAATTCTGGAATTAAAAAAGGAAACGTATTCCAATCTTAGCCGCTGGCAGCGAGTACAATTGTCGAGGCATCCGGAGCGTCCTTATACACTGGATTATATTGAAGGCATAGCGACCAAGTTTGTAGAATTGCACGGCGACCGCAATGTGCGCGACGACAAAGCCATGGTAGGCGGTTTTGCCGAAATCGATGGAGAATCGGTGATGATCATCGGTCATCAAAAAGGTCGTAAAACCAAGGAACGCCAATTGCGCAACTTCGGTATGGCTAATCCTGAAGGATACCGCAAGGCTTTGCGCCTAATGAAACTGGCTGAAAAGTTTGAAAAACCCATCATCACCCTGATTGATACACCGGGTGCATTTCCAGGCCTCGAAGCTGAAGAGCGCGGCCAGGGCGAAGCGATTGCCAGAAACCTGAAAGAGATGTTTATGCTCAAGGTGCCGGTAATTTGCATCATCATTGGCGAAGGAGCTTCGGGTGGAGCCTTGGGCATCGCGATCGGCGACAAAGTTATGATGCTTGAAAATACCTGGTATTCGGTAATATCGCCGGAGTCTTGTTCTTCTATTTTATGGAGAAGCTGGGATCATAAAGAAAAAGCGGCGGAAGCACTTAAATTAACCGCTCAGGATATGCTGAAAGCGAAGCTGATCGACGGCATTGTGAAAGAACCTTTAGGAGGTGCGCACAACGATCCTCAGGCCATGTTCAAAGAGCTTAAAAAGGTGATACTGGAAGCCATACAGGAACTAAGCCCTATGAAGTCCAAAGAGCGCATAGCCATGCGCATTGATAAATTCTCGGCCATGGGTGCTTATGTAGAAAAATAAAATTTTCTTTCTGATCAGGCAATATGTCCCTACATATTGCCTGATTCTTTTTAAGAAAGAATTTCTATGCCGCACAACAAAATCATTATCCCGTTAGTTTCGTAATCAAACAAGAATACATTTGTGATGGAAAAGACACTGGTGATCATTCCAACCTATAATGAAAAAGAAAATATCGAAGCGATCATCCGCAAGGTTTTTTCCTTACCCTTGTCCTTTCATATCCTTATCATCGAAGATGGATCACCGGATGGAACTGCGGCCATTGTTAAATCGCTTATGCAGGAATTTTCCGGTAAGTTGTTTATCGAGGAACGCAAGGGTAAACTAGGGCTGGGAACCGCTTACCTGCACGGATTCCGCTGGGGCTTGAAAAATGATTACAAATACATTTGCGAAATGGACGCCGATTTCTCGCACAATCCCGAAGATTTAATCCGCTTGTACGAGGCCTGCGAAAAGGATGGGTACGATTTAGCCATCGGATCCCGGTATGTGAATGGAATTACCGTTATTAACTGGCCCATAGGAAGGGTACTGATGTCGTATTTCGCCAGTCGCTATGTACAGATGATTACGGGCATGCCCTTTCACGATACCACCGCCGGTTTTAAATGTTATCGCAATACCGTACTTGCTACCATTCGTCTCGATAAGGTGAACTTTGTCGGGTATGCCTTTCAGATACAAATGAAATTTTTAACCTGGCGACAAGGATTTAAAATTGTAGAAGTACCCATTATTTTCACTGACCGCAAGCTAGGGGTTTCAAAAATGTCGGGCTCCATTTTTAAAGAGGCATTCTTTGGAGTTATTTCTATGAAAATAAAAAGCTGGTTCCAGAAAAAAGCCTGAAGCCATTCATTGATTGTGGAGGAGCAGCGCAGAACGTTTTAGCGCCTTATCCCAAAAACTTCCCTGTATTAGTCGCGCTTTACAATGATCCAATGTCGAATGGCATCGGCATAGAGAAAAAGTAAGGCCAACAACATTCCCATCAATCCACCTACACTGACATCGAGTGCCGAATGCGCTCCCAGTGCTACACGGGAAAGACCTACCATAAATGCCCAAATCAAAGGCAACAGCGCCATGTATTTTAGCCACTTGATTCGGGAGTAAATCATGGAATAAGCAATCATCACCGCCAATAAAAAAGCATTAAAGCTATGACCGGATGGAAAGGAGTAGCCAGCTTCGTAAATCCAATGCTCTTGCACGGGAGCGGCTATAGTTTGTTGCAAAGCGGCACTGGCGTGTATGATACGACGCAAGGTTTCCTGGCGCTTGCCGGTGGGCATAGCCACCAGCGCTTCCAGCGAAATGGAGTCCTGTTGTCGCAAAATCCATTGATGGCTAGGCCTGGGTACCCGCCAGATTTTTTTGGTAACATGTTCATTAAAAAAAGCCATCAGAGCAATCAATCCCCCCAAAAACAATATCGTTTTGAGCAACGATTGGCTGCGTTCTTTCCAATCGTCGGAACGAAGCGCATAAATAAGTGCGGTTCCCAGCAGCAAAAGGCCCGTACCCATTTTACCACCCGAGTGGGTAAAGAACAAACAACAGGAGGTCCAAACGCTGTTAGCCTGTATGGCCGTAAAGGCAAAGGAGCCCAGGTAAACCGTTACTACCAAGGCTAACCAAACAATGGATGCGTATAAACTAAGGACTCTGATACGAATGAATGTGTTAGATGAAAATAGTAATTTCCAGATCTTCAAAAAAGATGTTGCAATCAAGCAAAAATGAATGTAGTTTGAAACTCTTTTACAAGATAAAAAATGAATTTTACAAGCGCCAGCCGAACCACGCACCATGGCAATCCTCCATTAATGAAAGCTTATTTGGCTCTATTTGGTAGTCTATGGATTTATACCTTGGTTTTTACTACCGACCTCCAAAACTGGTGCATTGAAAATACATTGACCGCATTATTTTTAGGAGCACTATACCTGGGATATCGCAGGCATCCCTTATCGGATGTGAGTTATACATTTATTTGGGTTTATTTGTGCCTGCATGTGTACGGAGCAATGTATACCTATGCCGAAAATCCTTTCGGATACCAATTGCAGGAGTGGTTTCATACAGAGCGCAATCATTACGACAGAATTGTTCATTTTAGTTTTGGCTTTATGCTGGCCTATCCCATGCGCGATGTGTTTCTTTCCATCATGGAATTTCCTCCCAAGTATGCCTGGATTTTACCTGCTGAAATTACCCTTTCGTTTAGCGGCATGTACGAATTGATTGAGTGGAGTGTAGCCGATATTTTTTTCCCGGCACAGGGTGCCGCCTATTTAGGCTCACAAGGCGATCCCTGGGATGCACAGAAAGATATGTTTCTGGCTTTTTCAGGTTCCATTCTGATTCTCCTGCTCACGTATTCATTTAAAAAAATTCTTCGTGAAAAATAGAGCCTGTGTTTTTTTGGACCGGGATGGTGTATTGAATGTAGACCGTCACGATTACACCTGGAAAACGGAAGAATTTGAAATGGCGCCAGGGGCGGCCGAGGCAGCGAAGCAACTTAAAGCCAATGGATTTACACTCGTGGTGATTACCAATCAGGCAGGCATAAGCAAAGGCCTGTATGGATGGAAAGACGTGGAAGCCTGCCATGCCGTATTGCAAGCGGCTTGTGCAAATGCGATCGATGCGTTTTATGTTTGTCCTTACCACAACAGCATAACCGAAAGTTTAGGTCGCAAACCAGGTACGCTGCATTTTGAGCGCGCAATACACCGGCATCGGATCGATCCTAAGATTTCATTTATGGTAGGCGATATGGAGCGCGATCTTATTCCCGCCAAAGCCATGGGCATTACTACTTTTTTAATTCGCGGCAGAATTTCGCAAAGCCTTTATGCAGACTACGTTGTTGACTCCTTGCTGGAGGTTACCCAAATCATTTCGGGCTTAACACAGAAATAAAAGATGGCTTCGGTTGAACTTTAATTTGGAAAAATTGTTTAACAACCTGCGAAACGATTTTAAAATTGGATAAAAAATTGATGTTTAAACATTGAATATATCCGTAAATTTTTCTAATATCGCATCACATTTTTAAACAACAACAAAAAAAACTATGAAACTTAATCATTTCCTATTGAGCATTGCTGCCGCTGCATTGCTGACCTCTTGCGGCGGTTCTAAAGAAACCACCAACAATGAAACGAAAGATTCTGCAGTAGCTGTAGAATATGTAGTAGATTCTACTTCTGTTGTTACCTGGAAAGGCAACATGACTGGAGTGAAAGCGTACTCTCACTTTGGTACCATCGCGGTTCAAGAAGGTTCTTTAACCGTATTGGATTCAGCCATCACTGCTGGTACTTTCACCATCAACATGAAATCAATTGTTCCTACCGACAGTGCATATTCTAAAGAAAAACCAAAAGAGCATTTGGTTGGTCACTTGTCTAACGGAGATTTCTTCCTGGTTGATTCATTCCCAACTTCTACTTTCGTAATCACTAAAATGGAAGGTAACACCATCACTGGTAACCTTACCGTTCGTGGCAAAACAAACGAAGAAAAAGTAACCGATGTAGTAGTTACTTCCGATTCAGTATCTGTTAAAGCTTCTGGTAAATTGGTATTCGATCGTCAGAAATATGGTGTGGCTTTCAAAGTTCCAATGAAAGATTTTATCCTTGCTGACAACATCGAATTGACTATCGATTTGGCTGGAAAGAAGAAATAATTAGAGTTTTTTGCGAATATCGAAAGAAGGACACTCAAAAGGTGTCCTTTTTTTTGGCCCCCGGTATTTTTCATTATCTTTGTTTTGAAAGCAAGGATAGATACCGCATCCCATCTGTATTTCAGCGTGGAACTGGGGCAACCTTGAGCCGTTGTGTTGGGCAACTCTTAAGAAATGTAACAGGATTCTATGAAAGTAGTGTATCGGTGATGGTGCGTGTGTCTGTTTAAATTTTTTCGTACTACCCACACACACAACATGGATCAGTTAAGTGTACTTTTGTATTCGAAGCCGGGGTCGAATGATGTATTCAACTTTACGGTGCTGAATATTTACAACGGTCATCAGGTGAAATTTGATGACGCCCACTACCAGCAATATCTTCAGCAGTTTAAATCGAATCTGGATGAGTTCTTGCATCATAGTTCGGTGCAGGCAAGCATGGCCAGGGTAAAAAACTCACGCTTCGCGAAATTATTTGTGCCCATTGTATACGATCATTTTTTGTATAAACATTGGGAGCAGGTTACCTCCGTTTCTAAAAACGATTTGATAGATCAGGCGCATGCCGTGCTGCTGAACAACATCGACCGGGCTCCTAAACGCGCCGAGACCACCATACTGGATATGGTGAAGAAAAATGTCTATCATAAATATGCCAACCTGGATGGATTGCCGATGATTAATCATTGCGTGCACCGGTTCAATCCCATCTATTTTCAGAATGCCATGAATGATTTCATGCGTCAGTATACAGCCTTTCAGCAAGACTTCGAAGGCTATATTCCTGCGCTTACAGAAAAGATTTCCTCTGAAATTACCATCGAAGTTTAGCCATACACAAGATCATAAAAGAACCTCTCCGGTATGCCAGAGAGGTTCTGTTGCTTTAAATTAAGTTGGCCTTGCGTTTTTAACAGGCCTAGGTTCAATTGAATCCGGCCATGGTACTCTTTTGCCATTGGCAGTGTCCCCGCTGCCCTTGCCGCCTATCGTGATATCATTTACATGTACCCGAAGCAGTTGAATACTCATTAGAGTTTTAACCCGGCATTTTTCCATACCAGCGAAGCGCCCGAAGGAGAAAGCGCATGCCTCGTAAACCCACAGCCGGAAATACGACTACTAAAACCATTAACTACTCAACAGAGGAATAAAGCCATAACGTTTTATGCATCACAGAGCCATGGCCGGTAACCCAATGATTATGGATTTTTTCAAACTACATACCCAAACTCAAGACTCCTAGTTGGGCGTGTCCCTGCGCGGTGGCGCCTGTAGCGCCACCGCCGCTGCGGGTCGGGCCATCGCTTCAAGTCCTCGTGGCGCCTTCAGCGCCACTCCGGGCTTTCCACTCTCTCCCTCACGCAACACCATCCCACCTAAACAGACCCATCTGTGCAACGAATCACCCATCATCTGTTTTACTGACAATTGTCAATATTTTTGAAAATATTTTTCTTCCATACGATTTTATACCTAACCAATGTATTTCAAAACTTTTAAATTTAAATTTTTAGTAACACCACGTTGGAAAAAGCTTGTCATTCTACCGAATAAGCGCCATGACAATATAAAGCAAGTTGGTACTAAAAAAAATGTGTACACCATGGAGTATATGTAGCAAGTTTTAGTGGCAAGAGCAAAGACCTATGAATTTTTGAATTTAACATCAGGTTAGGTACATTCCACTACTAAATGAAATAGATATAAATTAGGAGCGTATAGCAGGTAGTTAGCGGCAATATTAGACCAACAATCTTCCAGATAAAGAACATTGACTATTGACATCCACATCCCAAATATTAAACACAGCCATTCAAAGCGACTATAAGAAATTAAGAGAAACATTTCGTCTTGACAGTTATTATGCAATCCAAATTCTAATCAGACGGCTTGATGTTGTAAGCATGTTCTTTTGGAACAGTAAACACATGACGGAAGAACAAGTAAATGAAAGCCGTGAGTTTTTCAACTTTGGTTGGGCCCCTCTCATGAAGCTTTTTCTTCATGATCATAATTACAATATTCCACATCAATTTATTCAAACACAACAACGAGACTACGATTGGGCTGACTCTGTGATATTACATTCAGGTAAATTGGCATTTTGCCGACAACTTTTAGACTATGAAAAAGCAGATTTACTAAGTTTCATCAATGTTGCGAAAAATGAGTTTGAGATAAAATATCCAACCGAACAAATTGGTCATGCATACTTCGAAAGAAAAAGTGTTGATTTTTTCAGAGAGGAAATTGTTAATAGGATAATAAAGGACAAGAAGACAAAAAATCTACTTACAGAAAGCGAAATAAAACTAAAGTTGAGGCAAATAATCAAAAACCCTTATGGCAAATTTATTAGCTACGCTACAACCGAAGAAATAGATGAGTATTACAATGAAAAAGGTCATCATCATATTTTAAGGATTCAGAGTTATGATGACTTTGACACAAAAGACACATTTGGAGGGATTGAGTATTGGAAATATGTTGATTTAATAGAAATTATTTGCGGGGTTGCAATTATGCATACAGATGCTTGCATTGAACTTACTAAGATGAATACAGAGGTTGACATGCATAATGTTCTTTCCTACATGTATTTTAAAGATAGTACAATAAAGATTTATTCAAACTATTTTGGAGTGACCGATGAGGTAATAGAACAAATGATTTCATGTGTCACTTTAAGTAAAGAAAATTATGAGTACTACTTAGACATTCCTGCTCCAGCCCCTCCAATGTATTTTCAGGTTTCCGAAAATCAATTAATTCGTTCGATAGCAGGGTGCCTTGGAAATCCTTTCAGATTTTTGAATGCAGAACTAAAACGGAAATATAAAAAGGACTATGATGTTGCAGTAAATAATCGAGAAAATCGTTTTAGGAAAGAACTGTTCCTTTTCTTTCCTCAGGAGAGAATTATCAAAATTCCCAAGGAAATTAATCTATCCTTTAATGGAATGCGGACTGACATTGATGCTGTTGCATATGATAAAGAAACCCAAACATTGGGTTTATTCCAATTGAAATGGCAAGATCCCTTCGGACACTCTATGAAGGAGCGATTCAGCAGAATTTCAAACCTATTTCCAAAAGCTAATGAGTGGATTGAAAAAATGAAATTTTGGTTTTCGAACAATGACACAAAAACAATTTTAAATTCCTTACAAATCACAAAGTACTTTCCCGAGGCCAAAGAGATTTCAGAAGTATGCGTTTTTGTTATCTCGAGAAATGATATTCATTTCACGGGAGTCAAAACAGACGACAGAGTCGCTTGGGGGTCATGGCATCAGATAATCGAATCACAAGCACGAATTGAAACTAAATTTGACGACCCTATAAGGGAAATGTTTGTAAAGCTTAAAATGTTTACACCAGAGAATCGAATGGAAAGAGAGGAAATGCCTACTCGACAGAGCTTTGAAGTCGGGATTGGTGATTACAAAGTCTATTATAAAGAATAATTAAATCTCAGTTGACAACGAAACTTAAACAGACGAGGAAAATACTGCCGCTAACAGCGGCTTGGCGTAATGGCGGGTTCAGTGCTTCGTATGACAGTTTTGTGGTAGGTTCAAGTGCAGTTCCCCCCTTGCTGGCGCAAGACAGGGTCTTGCGCCAGCAAGGGGGACGGAGGATTGAACGCATTGGTTAACAGTAGAGTTCAATGGCTGTCAAGTTATTTGCAGCAAAATTACCCAAACATTTTTACTAGTATCTTAGACGTTGAAGGAAATTCGAGGGTTCGCGTTTTTGGAGATACGCAAACTAATACATTGGGGGAGTTAAGATATTATCGAATTCAATATAGCCAAAATAATGAAAGTAATACTTATCCAGTTCAAACAAATGAAATTCAGATGCCTCCTCCGTGCCGTTAATCTTAGTATCATATTGATATTAGTGGTTTCAAGTATAAATACTTTGTTTGGACAATGTATTTATAGTATATATGATGAAACGGAAGGTGGGTATTACTATAATTCTTGTTCACATCGAGTTGTATCATTAAAATATAAATATGGAACTGACTTTGTTAATGGTTTGTAAGCTCCCCGTAAAATCGGGCCGTTCAAAAGTAGAGATTTTCAACTGACTTTCTGCATTGGAGTTTGATAATTTAGTGCCGAATGAGGTCGGTTG